>MGZO01000090.1:0-2006 GCA_001802655.1 Hydrogenophilales bacterium RIFOXYD1_FULL_62_11 | reverse complement strand
CGACAAAGCCATCGACAATCTGGGGCGCGAAAATTACGACATCATCACGCCCGACCGGGGATTCAAGCTGATTGCCGAATTTCTCGCTTTTCTGGCGCATTACTGCGACCGCATGGCCTATGCCTCTCTATCGCCGGAACGGCGTTTGGCTGTTCTGCAGGCGGTCAGCAACCGGCTTGGCGAGGTCATGGAACAAAACGTGCGCGAAGTAGTAGGCAAGGACGACCCGCGCAATTACAAGCAGGAATTCATCGACTTTCTCAATCGCCGTTTTGCCGAATACGGTGAATTTGAGTTCCCCGATGATGAACGGGCCAGTTTTCCGGCGCTACGTTTTCTCAGCCTGCAAATCCGCGACGAAATGGGCGACGACGACAAGACTTGGGTCATGGACCAGATCATGGACATCGAAATGCCTGAAATGATGGGCACGGTGCGCAAAAGCTTCAAGGGTCTGCTGTCCGATGCACCGGTCAAGCGCGGCTTCGGTTCGCCCGACATGTTGCCGCCCGAATAATCAGGATTACGCTCGCTCTGCATGGCCTCACCGTTCGACCTCGCCGACGACACGGCTTACCGCAGCTGGCGCGATGCCAAGCTCGCGGTCTACCCAAAAAAAGTGGACGAACTGATCGTGCAGCTGAACGACCCACGCGCACTGACGGCAAGCGAAACCCGCGCGCTTGCCGCGGCCTGTGCGCGCGCCAATATGGCGTTCTATGAGGCACCGCATCTTCCTGCCGCCGACAAGTCACTGCCCAAGCTGCTCGCGCAGCAACTGGGTTTACACCGGCTCGAAGGCAATTACCTCGCCGACGAAGATGGCCTGTCCAGCATCACGCCGAACGACGATGAAACCAGCGTACGCGGCGAGTTCATTCCCTACACCCACAAGCCGATCAACTGGCATACCGACGGCTATTACAATGCGCTCGACCGCCGCATTCTCGGCATGACGCTGCACTGCGCGCAGGATGCGGAGAAAGGCGGCGAAAATGCGTTGCTCGACCACGAAATGGCCTTCATACAGTTGCGCGACACCAATCCGGATTACATCGCCGCGCTGATGCAGCACGACGCGATAACCATTCCCGCGCGCATGGACGAAGACAACATAGCTCGCGCCGAGCAATCCGGGCCGGTGTTTGCCGTCGACCCCGAGCAGGGTTTTCTCTACATGCGCTACACCGCGCGCACCCGCTCCATCGTCTGGAAAGCCGATCCAATCACGCAGGCCGCTGTCAAAACGCTGGCCGAGATTCTCGCCGATTCCGAATACACGCTGACCGCGCGGATGACGCCCGGCATGGGCCTCATCTGCAACAACGTGTTGCACACCCGCAGCGGATTGTCCGATTCCCCCGGCCACCGCAGGTTGCTGTATCGCGGACGCTATTACGACCGTTTGCGCTTTGATCTACCCAGTCAAACACGCCCCGCCTAGCAGGAGCAGGTAAAATAGCGGCCTTTGTTTTCCGGCCGCCAGCCGTCATGCAGCTTCTCACCCTTGGGGTCAACCATCACACCGCACCGCTCGCCATCCGCGAGCAGGTGGCGTTCGGCCCCGAAAAGCTGGCGTTGGCGTTGCGCGAACTGACGCAAAGCCGGCGCGCGTCCGAGGCGGCGATTCTGTCGACCTGCAACCGCACCGAGCTGTATGTCAACACGCCCTCGCCCGAGGATGTGACGCAATGGCTGGCTGATTTCCACCATATCGAGCGCCGCGAGTTGGCGCCGTATCTGTATGCGCTGCCGCGTGAAAAAGCGGCTCAGCATGCCTTCCGCGTTGCCGCCGGGCTCGATTCGATGGTTCTGGGCGAAACCCAGATTCTCGGCCAGATGAAGCAGGCGGTCGCCACCGCCGAGGAAGCCGGCACCCTCGGTCTGCTACTGCACAAGCTGTTCCAGCGCACCTTCTCGGTCGCCAAGGAAGTGCGCACCAGTACCGAAATCGGCGCCAATTCAGTGTCGATGGCCGCTGCTGCGGTGCGCCTGGCCGAACGTAT
>MGZO01000089.1:56629-57169 GCA_001802655.1 Hydrogenophilales bacterium RIFOXYD1_FULL_62_11 | reverse complement strand
GGAAGATGCGCTCCTCGTCTAGCCACACGCCCGACTTGCGCGCCTTGTGTTCGAGATCCTCGATTTCCTGAACCAGCGCGCGGTTGTGCGACAGCCATTTCGCCTGCGTGTCGTATTCGCCCACCACCAGCGCGCCGCGAATGAACAGCTCGCGCGACAGCTCGGGATCGATGCTGCCGTAGTGAATCTTGCGCCGTGCCACCAGGGTGATGCCATACAGGCTGACGCGCTCGAACGCCACCACGCGCGCGCCCTCCTTTTCCCAATGCGGCTCGATGAACATGCGCGTCAGCAGATGCTGGCCGGCCGCCTCGATCCACTCCGGCCGCACCTCGGCAACCGTACGCGCGAGCAGCCGCCCGGTGTCGGTCAGCTCGGCCGCCATCACCCACTTCGGGCCTTTTTTCGCCAGCGCCGAGCCGGGATGGATCGACAGCTTGATACCGCGCGCGCCCTGGTAATTGCCCTCGCCCGGCCTGGCGCGGCCCGCGCCTTCACTAGGCCTGGCGCGGGCCTTGACGTCATCTGACTTGAAACCGA
>MGZO01000089.1:46166-56619 GCA_001802655.1 Hydrogenophilales bacterium RIFOXYD1_FULL_62_11 | reverse complement strand
CAGGCCAACCCGAAAATCCTGTTCCTGCAGCGCGAGGATATCCTCGGCGAAGGCCTGGGCGCGGATCACAATCTGTTCCCCGAGACCATGCTGGTCGACGGCGTGGCGTGCAAGCTCAAATATCGCTTCGAGCCCGGCCATGCGCTCGACGGCGTGACGCTGCAGCTGCCCTTGTACCTGCTCAACCGCATCGAGGCGGCGCAAGCGGACTGGCTGGTGCCCGGCCTCATCCGCGAAAAACTCACGGCACTGTTGAAGCTGCTGCCGAAAGACAAGCGCCGGCCGCTGATCCCATTACCCGATGCAGTGACGGCGTTTTTGAGCGTGGCGCAGCCGGGCGAGCAGACCTTGACCGCTGCGCTGGCGGCATACATCCGCAAGAAGACCGGCACCGACATTCACCCCGACGACTGGTCGGGTGAATTTTCGCCGCACCTGAAAATGAACTTCAGCGTGATCGACGACAGCGGGCAGGAACTCGCCAGCGGGCGCGATCTCGCCGCCTTGCGTCAGCAGCTGGGCGGCGCGGCGCGCATCACCTATGGCGGCGGCGCGGAAGACAGCGAGTTCGAACGCACCGGGCTGCTGGAATGGAGTTTTGGTGATCTGCCGGAACAGGTGAAATTCAAGCGCGGCGGCCGCGAACTGACGGGCTATCCCGCGTTGGTCGATGCGGGCGACAGCGTCGACCTGCGCCTGCTCGATACGGCCGATGCGGCCGCCAGCGAAACCCGGCGCGGGGTGGTGCGGCTGTTGCGCATCGCACTGGCCCTCCAGTTCAAGCAGCTCGACAAGGACCTGGCGCGCGAAACCGCGCTGGCACTTAAATTCCGCAACTTTGGCAGCGCCGAGCAATTGCGTGAGGCCTTGATCAATGCGATCGCTACCCGCGCGCTGCTGGGCGACGACGACACGCCACGCAAGCAGAAGGAATTCGACAAACAAAAGGAGCGCGCCAAGCCCAAAGTCGCGGTGGTGAAGCAGGCGTTGCTGCGTGACGTGGCGGAGATTCTCGACCTGCATGCGCAGGTGGCGGCGCGCCTGAATGCCAAGCCGCAATTCACCGCTGCCATGCGCGATGAAACCTCGCATCTGGCCGCGCTGGTTCCGCCTGATTTCATCACCGCCACCGCATGGGCGCACCTGCGCGACCTGCCGCGTTACCTGCGCGGCATCCTCAAGCGGCTGGAAAAACTGCCCGCCTCCGAGGTGCGAGATTCGCGCGGCATGGCCAGCGTGCTGACGCTGCAAAACAAGGTTCTGGCGCGGCGTGCGCAGGTGCGGGGCGAACTGCCGCCGGCGCTGGACGATTTCCGCTGGCAACTGGAGGAATTGCGGATTTCGCTGTTTGCGCAGGAACTGAAAACGCCGTATCCCGTATCGGCCAAGCGCCTCGACAAACTGTGGGACGAGCTTGCCAGACAACCCTTGAGTTGATTAGTGTGTAGCCATGCGTGAGCGTGTAGTCAATCTGCCGAATGTCATCACCCTGCTGCGGCTGGCTGCGGTGCCGGTGGTGGCGTGGCTGATCCTGCAGCAGCGCTGGGAGGCTGCGTGCTGGCTATTTTTGGCCGCAGCCGTGTCGGACGGCATCGACGGCCTGCTGGCGCGCTGGCTCAATCAGATGACACAGCTGGGTGCCGCGCTTGACACCGTTGCCGACAAGGCGCTTGGCGTGGTGACGCTGGTGTTGCTGACGCTGGCGGAGGCGATCCCCTTGTGGGTGACGCTGGCGATTCTGCTGCGCGACAGCATCATCGTGCTGGGCGCACTGAGTTATCGCGGGATGGCCGGACATCTGGAAATCCATCCCACCTGGCTCGGCAAGACGCACATGTTTTCTGAGTTTGCCTTGCTGGCGCTGGTGCTCGCAGACTTGGCCCATTTGCTGAAACTGGATGAATGGCTGACTGCGTTGTTCGTGTCCGTATTCGTCATCGCTGTGGTGTCCGGCGTGCAATACGTCTGGATCTGGGGCGCCAAGGCGCGTCGCGAGCGCGCAGCCGCACATTTAAAACCTCACTGACCCGCCCTTTGCAGGGTGCGAAGGGTGTTCGCCACTTCCTGTGCGTGACGTGCCGGGTCGACCTTGTCAAAGCGCGCAGCGATGCGGCCGTCCGGCCCGATGATGAAGGTGCGGCGGCGGGCAAATTTCACCAGCCCAAGATTCAGCAGGCTGTCGTAGTCCGCAGCCGTGTGCCCATCGGGATCGGACAGCAGCGGAAACGGTAATTGGTATTTTTGGGCAAACTCGGCGTGCGAGCGGGCGTCATCCACGCTCACCCCCAGCACCGACGCGCCAAGATCGCCCAGCACCCCGATGTCATCGCGAAAGCGGCACGCCTCCTGCGTGCAGCCCGGCGTGTCGTCCTTGGGATAAAAATACAGCACCAGCCAGCGTCCGGCGTAATCACCCAGACGATGCGTTTTGCCATGTTGATCGGGCAAGGCAAAATCCGGTGCCATGCTGCCTTCCACACGCTGCGTGCCCGGCCGCAGCATCCACAAAACCGCGCTCGCCAACACCAGCAATACAGCCAGTCCGCCCAATATCAGTTTGGTCATGTGTTCTCCCGAGACGCGCCACTTTAATCCATGTACAGCATGGATCAAGCGCCGTTCGGCAATCCCGTCTGGATTGGGTAGAATCGCGCCACGCCTCGGTAGCTCAGTGGATAGAGCGACCCCCTCCTAAGGGGTAGGTCGGACGTTCGATTCGTCTTCGAGGCACCAACAAAATCAAGGTTATTGGCTGATTTCAGGTCTGCCGACTCGCCCCTGGCCCCATGAATGATTGATAAAAGGGCAACTCCCTCTCCTTACTCCAGCCACGGCCTTTGGACAGCACCTGCCACCTTTTCCGGGCGGTACATGGGTTATGCTGACCGCAATACAAAAGGGGCCGCAGCATGATTCTTGAGGCGCTGTTGAAGGCTGTTGAAAGCGACGAGTCCTTGAGGGTTCGATACTTCGGCGGCTCATCTCCCGGTAGCGAGCGCGAGTTAATGCCCTTGTCCATTAAGGATGGAAAGGTTCGCGCTCGTTGCTTGTCGTCGGGAGAAACAAAGACATTCTTTATCGAGAAGATGGAACCTGTTATTGACGGCGTTCCTTCGACCCTTGCCGCCTCTTTTCCAACGCCTGAGTCCGTCTATGCGTCTGTTGAGGAATTCTTGAATCATAAAACTGCCGCGCTGCAAGAAATGGGATGGGTCGTTAAGCACGAAGGCGAATTTGTTACGCTCCATCGCACGTTCAAAAACGGGAAGATTAGAACCTCTGACGTATCCCTCCAGTATGAGGAGATGACTTTTGATCTGATTTTCGATGGCGATCAAGTCATTGAAGCGAACCACCGGAAACGCTCGCGGCCTTGGATAGTTGGCGGGAAGAAACAAACAACAAAAACATTCGGAGACTTCGGCAAGGCTCAGCAAGCATTCCTAGCGTTCGCCAAATCGCTTGCCCCGAACCAAGCCGCGTAGCGCCCATACCAGCCCTGCTGCTTCCTTATAATGGTTCTTCGATGCCGTATCGAAGAACTTCGCTATAGCTCTGCCCTTTGCCTATTCTTGCATTGACAGGCTCTTTGCCTGTGCGAAGCCATGCCGCGAGTTCGGTATCAGTGACATGGTAGGCAAGTCGTCGCGGCGGCGAATGGATGATGATTTGATGAACTTCAATGCGTTCGCCCTGAGCAATTACCTGAAGGGTAACGCCATTACTTTTCTTCGACGGGTATACATCGCCATCGTGAAAGTCTAAGACAGGATTTTCTGAAACTGCGTGTGCCAGGACGCGAATGGCAATCTTGGTTAGATTATCTTCGCCTTGTTGCTTTGCTGCTTCTCGTGCCGCTTTGGTTGGCTCTTTATCAATGTACTCTCGCTGATCAACGCCGAGAGCTGGCCACAGAGCGCGATGTACTTCAAATTCCCAGTCCCCAAAGTAAGCAAGTGGGTCGACCTTCTTAAATATCTGCTTGGCTTTATCTTCTTGTGATTGCTCTACTAAGGTCATGTGTGGCTCCAGCGCGGGTGGTCCCTGATTCCGGCAGAATCCTACATCATGCGCTTTCGGCTTGCGTAAAAAACACGGCTTTGAGCCGAGGGAGAACTCCACGGGGCCATAAATTTTGAACGCAAAAACACATCGGCAATACGTATAGCCGTGTGATTGCATGCTGTATGTATGAATTTGTCACGATCCTGAAAGGATGGTGGCGTCCCCACGGGGATTCGAACCCCGGTACCTACCGTGAAAGGGTAGTGTCCTAGGCCTCTAGACGATGGGGACCTGGACGACGGTGTAAACCTAAACCGTCTAGCTTTTACTCTTTTACTATTCCGACTTCCGTCGTTACTGCTTGTTTGAAAGCTGCGTTAAGGTGACGCCGAGTAACAATCCGACGAAGCCCAATGGTACCAGCCCGAGCCACATTTCGGCCAGTTCGACACCATGCAACATTTTCCAAAACCCGACTATCAGTCCGACGATACTCAGAATCAACCCCAGCAAAGTGGTGATGACGCCTAATTTGTGCATCGGACTTCCTGTAAGTTGGTGGAGGTAAGCGGGATCGAACCGCTGACCTCTTGCATGCCATGCAAGCGCTCTCCCAGCTGAGCTATACCCCCAACGAAGCCGCGCATTCTATAGAGGCAGCGCATGCTTGTAAAGCTTTCGGTCGAACTTAATCTGGAAAAAGTTTGCCGGGGTTGAGCAGACCGAGCGGGTCAAACTGCAGCTTGATCGCGCGCATGATGCCGAGCGTGGCGGGATCGATTTCCTGGGGGATGAAACGGCGCTTCTCGGTGCCGATGCCGTGCTCGCCCGAGAGGGTGCCGCCGAGTGCCAGTACGTGCTGTACGATGGCGTCGAGCGCACGGTGGGCGCGCGCCATTTCGTCGCGGTCGTCCGGATGCACCATGATGTTGATGTGCAGGTTGCCGTTGCCGGCGTGGCCGAATGAGACGACTGCCAACTGATGCGTGGTGGCGGTGTGGTCGATGAAATCAACAAAATCGGCCAGCAGCGATACCGGAACGACGACGTCTTCGTTGATCTTGAGTGGGGCGATGCGCTTGACGGCATGCGACAGCGATTTGCGTGCGGCCCATAGCTGCGCGATCTCTTCGCGGTTGAAGCCGCTGCGCAGATCGAGCAGGCCGTCGCCTGCGAGCGCGTCTTCCAGTGCAGCAATCTGGCGCGGCAAATCCTGTACGGTGCCGTCGGCTTCGACCATCAATAGCGCGCGGGTGTCGGGCGGCAGGTCGTCCGCTGTGCCGGTCGGGCGAATGGCGTCGATGGCGCGATGGTCCATGAATTCGAGCGCGCACGGCATGACCGGCTGGCGCATGATGCGGCCGACTGCGTCGAGCGCGGCGCGGGTGCTGGCATAGCACACGCGCAGGGTGGCAATCGATTCAGGTGCGGGCAGGAGTTTGAGGGTGGCTTCGGTTATAAGGGCAAGCGTGCCGCCGGAGCCGATCAGCAGTCGGGTGAGGTCGTAGCCGGTGACGCCTTTGGTGGTGCGGCAGCCGGTGCGGATGGTTTCTCCGCTGCCGGTGACAGCGCGCAATCCCAATACATGATCGCGGGTCACGCCGTATTTGACCGCACGCGGACCCGCGGCATTCATGGCGAGGTTGCCGCCGATGCGGCAATAGGCGCTGCTGCCGGGATCGGGCGGATAAAACAGGCCGGCGCTGCGCGCGATGCGATTGATTTCGTCGGTGACGATGCCGGCTTCGACGACGATGAGCCGGTTGTCGGGATCGAATTCGAGTACGCGTTGCATGCATTCGAAGCTGACCACCATGCTGCCCGGTGCTGGCAGCGCGCCGCCGACGTTGCCGGAGCCTGCGCCGCGCGGTGTCAGGGGAATGCGATGCTTGAACGCGATGCGCGCCAGTGCGACCACATCGTCGTGCGACGCCGGGAACAGCACGGCTTCGGGTTCGATCTGGCGTGGCGTTTCATCGTGGGCGTACAGCGCACGTGTGGCGGCGTCGTCGAAGACGCGCTCGGCCCTCAGGGCAGACCGCAGTTCAGCTAGCGCGTGTTCGGGCAGCATGGCTGGGCGTCGTGGGTCAGGCTGAATGCTCGGGCGGGAGCTGGGCAACCAACTGGCCGATCATGTCGGCGTCAAAGTCCATGCCGATATCCCAGCCTGGGTTGAGCGCGATCGGCACGCCCCCACCGATGCGGCGCAGCAACCAGGAAAACTCGGTGAGGATGCCGCCCGAAAACCCGGGGTAATGCTCGACAAACGGCTTGGCGCGCTCGGGGCTGGTGAACACGACCAGCACGCGCTCGCCTTCTTCGTCATCGATGACTAATAGATCAGCCTGGGTTGAACGCTGGAATCCCTGGATGGGATTTTTCTCATCGCGCACCGGCATGAACAGCTGCTGATCAATGAGGTGCAGAACAAAGGTTTCGGGATCGAGTGAGCCCGCATGAACAGCAGCAAGCTGTTCTTCAAGTGCGTTGTGGGGGATGAATTTCATGGATGACGAGCTCCCGGCGAGTAGGGAATAAGTGTAACCGATGGCTTGCACCCATGAGGCGTATCAGGGCTTCCAGCGTTCTGGGTGCGCCCAGAAGCGGGGGTTGAGCCAGTCCGGAACCGTTTTGTAACTGGCGAGATCGTAGTGAAAGATGCGGGTGCTATCAGTCGAATCGGTTGCCAACTGCATGAAACCGAGTGCGCGAAAGGTGTCTTCGTCGAGGGCGCAGTCTGACGGCACCGCGAGCAGAATGCGCGGGGCTGTATACAGACGGATCTGGTTGATCAGTTGCTGGGCTTGCTGCGCGTTTAGACCGGTCAGGATGTCGATTCCCAGAGCCAGTGCGCAGGGCGAACCCGGTGATGTGCCGGGCCTATAAACCGGCGTGGTGGGCAACACACTTTTGGCCAGCAGGTAAGCCGATTCATCCAGTGCGCATACGCTGTCAGGCTGGTGTTCCTGCAAGTGGTTGTGCAGTTGATCGCGCCAATGCATGGCTAGGTTTTGCGTGGCTCGCGGATCAGCCGGGTGCCGACGATGCGGTCATGAAAAAATTGCCGGTCGCGGTCGAACAGTGCCCACCAGAAACCCGCGCCCGCCAGCAGCAAACCCAGCAGGGCGAGCGTGAAGCGCAGTGCGGCCTGTTTGAGTGTCACGGGCGCGCCGTCCGGATTGACCAGGCGGATGCGCCAGGTTTTCATTGCCAGCGTTTGCCCGCTGCGCAACCAGAATGCGCTGAAGTAGGCAAATAACACGCCCACCAGATAAAGCTGAAAAATGTGGTGGACCCAGCCAGTTTGGGCATTGCCTACGAGGTAGAGAAAAGGCAGGGCGGCGACAAATATCACGGCGGTGACCAGCAGCAATTCGTAAACCATGACGGCGATTCGAATGGGCAGCGGGGCGGAGGCAGGGGCTATTGCGTTGTCTTGCATGGTGGCTCTATATTGCAGCTTGGCGCGACAAATTGCCACAACGTGCTCAGTATGATCAAGCCGTAAGAAAACATAACTTGGAGGAGGCTCGATGAATATCGTAAAGCAACTCATGGCAATTCCTGGTGTGATTGCCGCAGGCGAGTTTGCATTTCGCGGTGACCGTTTCTCGTATGAAGGCGCGCTGACCGACGAGTTCGCCCGGATGGCGTCGATTTTGTGCCGCGCCAACACCCTGGCGATCAATATGCAAACTGAAATCATTGATTCTTTCGCTGAAGGATGTGGTTGCCGTCCTGTGCAGGGCTGGATTGCTCACGGCAACCTGGTCACCATCTGCGTGGTCGGTAATTATTTTGCCTTCATCGAAAATCGTGACGAATTGCTGAACGACGTGATGACCATCATGCGTGCCAAAGTGGGTGACATACGCGACGACCTGCTGGCCAACCTGTATTCCAGGCTGGGTGGCGATACCAAAGAAGCGCTGTACTGACCTGTACTGAAATCGATACTAAAGGAGACGCGGGATGGATCTGGAAAAAATGATGGACTTGCCGGGCGCGATGGCAGCGTTCACGTATAGCGACAAGGGCGATCTGCAAACGCATGTGGTGCGGGAGGGTACGGAACTCACTGCTCAGGTACTGGATTTGCTCGCACATTCGTGTGTTGCCAATCAGGCCATTGCCAACATGGAGGCGCGAGGTTGGGAGGCCGTGACAGGGCAGGGCGGGTTTCAGCCGCTCAAGGGCTTTTCAGTCGTTGGCTTGGAATGGTCGGTGGTGGTGAATGGCAATTGCGGCGTCGTTGTCCGCAATCGCGATGCCGATTATGAAGCAGCTTTCAATGCCTTGCAGGCTGCCTGAGGAGCGCTTATGTCGCTGAAAAAAATCCTGGTGCTCGACGGTGTGACGGCCGTGTGTCGCTTCCGCGATGACGGTGTCGTCATGGAGGCCGAAGGTGTGTTGCCACCCGAATTGCTGGGGCGTCTGGCAAAATTTTCCCAGTGGTATCGCCGCATGGTTTCCGGCAATACCGATCTTTTGTCATTGTTTTCGCAGATGCGAGGCTGGTCGCCATCGCAGGGCTGGATCGTGCAGGGCGATTCCGTAACGGTGTGCAGCTCAGGCAATATGGTTTGCCTGTTCGATAATGCACAAGGGTCGCTCAATCAAATCATGCAGGCGCTGACCGAAGCTGCGCACGAATGATGGGTGGCATGCTTTTGTAGTGCAACAGCAAATGGCAATTGCCTGAGCCCTCCTTACATGGAGGGCTTTTTTGCGCCTGGGGTTTCGGGATGAATCTGCGTCAAATACCCGAAATTCAGGGAAACCTGCCCGGTTGGTCTGTGCGGCACGATTTCTTGACCAAAACAGTGCAAAACGATTACTCTCACAGGTCCACCAATGAATTGATTTTTTGCCAGTTTATGGAAGTTACGGGCGCTGAGATCGTCGTACGTTGTCTGGCTGAAGAGGGGGTCGAATTTGTATTCGGTTATCCCGGCGGAGCCGTGCTCAACATTTACGATGCGATCTTCAAGCAGGACAAATTCAAGCATGTGCTGGTGCGACACGAGCAGGCAGCCGTGCATGCTGCCGACGCCTACGCACGGGCCACGGGTCGCGTCGGCGTCGCCTTGGTGACTTCTGGGCCGGGCGTCACTAACGCGGTGACCGGTATCGCCACTGCCTATATGGATTCGATTCCTATCGTGGTCGTGAGCGGTCAGGTGCCGACAGCCGCTATCGGACTGGATGCGTTTCAGGAGGTTGATGCGGTCGGCATCACGCGTCCCTGTGTCAAGCACAACTTCCTGGTCAAGGACATCAAGGATCTGGCGGCGACATTCAAGAAAGCCTTTCACATTGCAGCATCCGGCCGTCCCGGCCCGGTGCTGATCGATGTACCCAAGGACGTAACCGCGCATCTCGCAGAGTTTGTTTATCCTGCCGCGGTTGAAATGCGCTCCTATAACCCGATAGTCAAAGGCCATAGCGGGCAGCTGAAACGCGCCGTGCAGATGTTGCTCGAAGCCAAGCGACCCATGATCTACGCCGGTGGCGGCGTGGTGCTGGGCGATGCGGCGACGCAGTTGACCGAACTCGCCCGCTTGCTGGGTTTTCCTATCACGAACACCCTGATGGGTCTGGGCGGCTACCCCGCCACCGACAGGCAGAATTTGGGCATGCTCGGCATGCATGGCACTTACGAAGCCAACATGGCGATGCAGCATTGCGATGTGCTGATTGCTGTGGGCGCACGTTTTGACGACCGGGTGATCGGCAATCCCAGTCATTTCGCACGCGAGGAGCGCCGCATCATTCACATCGACGTCGACCCGTCGTCGATCTCAAAGCGGGTCAAGGTCGATGTGCCCATCGTGGGTGACGTCAAAAGCGTGCTCGACGATCTGCTCGTATTGCTGAAGCTGTCCAAGGAAAAGAACGACGCAGCGGCGCTGAATGCCTGGTGGACGCAGATTGAGTTGTGGCGCTCGAAAGACTGCCTCAAATACAACCGCAATGGCAGCATCATCAAGCCGCAGTACGTGGTGGAAAAACTCTGGGAAGTGACCAAGGGCGATGCTTACGTCACGTCTGACGTCGGCCAGCACCAGATGTGGGCGGCGCAGTATTACAAGTTCGACAAGCCGCGCCGCTGGATCAATTCCGGTGGCCTCGGCACCATGGGTGTCGGCCTGCCATATGCGATGGGTGTGCAACTCGCTTTCCCGGACGCGCAAGTGGCCTGCATCACCGGTGAGTCGAGTATCCAGATGTGCATTCAGGAACTCTCGACCTGCAAGCAATACCGCATCCCGGTCAAGGTCATCACGCTCAACAACCGTTACATGGGCATGGTGCGACAGTGGCAGGAGTTTTTCTACGGCAGCCGCTACGCCGAGTCCTACATGGAGTCATTGCCTGATTTCGTGAAGCTGGCCGAGGCCTATGGCCACGTCGGGATGCGTATCGACAGGCCCGAAGACGTCGAGGC
>MGZO01000089.1:40600-46121 GCA_001802655.1 Hydrogenophilales bacterium RIFOXYD1_FULL_62_11 | reverse complement strand
AGGCGGCAAGGGTTTGTCCGAAATGATTCTGGCGGAGGAGCTATGAGGGTGCGCCGCCATATTATTTCGCTGTTGATGGAAAACGAGGCGGGTGCGCTGTCGCGCGTGGCCGGCTTGTTTTCCGCGCGCGCGTACAACATTGAATCCTTAACGGTTGCGCCGACCGAAGACGCGACCCTTTCGCGCATGACCATCGTCACGGTGGGGTCGGAAGAAGTCGTCGAGCAGATCACCAAACAGTTGAACAAGCTGGTGGACGTGATCAAGGTGATGGACCTGACCGAGGGCAGCCATATCGAGCGCGAGCTGATGCTGGTCAAGGTCAAGGCGGTGGGTTTGGGGCGCGAGGAAATGAAGCGCACCGCCGACATTTTCCGTGGCCGCATCATCGACGTCACTGACGCCACTTACACCATCGAACTGACCGGAACCGGTTCCAAACTCGATGCATTTCTGGAGGCGATCGACCCTGTCTTCATCATCGAAACCGTGCGCACCGGCGCGTCGGGTATCGGACGGGGCGAGCGCAGTCTCAAAGCCTGATTTTCAATTCGCTGTTTTTATTTATTTTTGCCTGGGAATT
Source organism: Hydrogenophilales bacterium RIFOXYD1_FULL_62_11 (assembly GCA_001802655.1). Lineage (GTDB taxonomy): Bacteria > Pseudomonadota > Gammaproteobacteria > Burkholderiales > Thiobacillaceae > Thiobacillus. The sequence goes on along the minus strand of MGZO01000089.1, from coordinate 45,538 downwards.
CACCATGAAAGTTTTTTACGACAAAGACGCCGACCTTTCTCTCATCAAAAAGCGCAAGGTCGCCATCATCGGCTACGGTTCGCAAGGTCACGCTCACGCCAACAACCTGAAGGACTCTGGCGTCAAAGTGACCGTCGGTCTGCGTAAAGGCGGCGCGTCGTGGGACAAGGCCAAGAAGGCCGGTCTCGATGTCAAGGAAATTGCTGATGCCGTCAAAGTTGCGGACTTTGTGATGATCCTGGTGCCGGATGAACTGATGGCAGCTGTTTATCATGAAGAGATCGAGCCCAACCTGAAAAAAGGCGCAACGCTGGCTTTCGCTCACGGCTTCAACGTGCACTACAACCAGATCACCCCGCGCGCCGACCTCGACGTCGTGATGGTCGCCCCCAAGGGCCCCGGCCATCTGGTGCGCTCCACCTACACCCAGGGCGGCGGCGTGCCCTCGCTGATCGCGGTGTACCAGGACAAGTCCGGCAAGGCACGCGACCTCGCGCTGTCGTATTCCTGCGCCAACGGCGGCACCAAGGGCGGCGTGATCGAAACCTCGTTCCGCGAAGAAACCGAGACCGACCTGTTCGGTGAGCAGGCCGTGCTGTGTGGCGGTTGTGTCGATCTGGTGAAGGCTGGCTTCGAGACCCTGACCGAAGCGGGTTACGCGCCGGAGATGGCCTACTTCGAGTGTCTGCACGAGCTGAAACTGATTGTCGACCTGATGTACGAAGGCGGCATCGCCAACATGAACTACTCGATCTCCAACAACGCGGAATACGGCGAATACGTGACCGGCCCCAAGGTCATCAACGCGCAGTCCAAGGCTGCGATGAAGGAGTGCCTGGACAACATCCAGAACGGCAACTACGCCAAGCAGTTCATTCTCGAAGGCCGTACCAATTACCCCGAGATGACGGCTCGTCGTCGTCTGAATGCAGAGCATCCGATTGAGGTCGTTGGCGCAAAACTGCGCGCGATGATGCCGTGGATCAGCAAGAACAAGCTGGTCGATCAGTCGAAAAACTAATCTGTGTGATGGCGTGGGGGTGGGGCGTCGGGCTGATTCAGGCCTGCGTCTCACCCCTTTCTTCTTTTGCCTGACTGACCGAATCTATGACACATCCTCTTATTGCCCGCGAGGGTTGGCTGGTTTTACTGGCGGCGTTCGCTGCAGCCATACTGGCAACAGTTTTCCTTGGCGCATGGTCGGTCCCGTTCTGGATCTGGGCCGTCTTTGCGCTGCAGTTCTTCCGCGATCCGGCACGTGTGCCGCCCAGCGATGCAGACGCAGTCATCTCGCCCGCCGACGGCCGTATCGTTGCGGTGGAGAAGGTGCGTGATTCCTATCTTGATCGTGATGCGCTGAAGATCAGCGTGTTCATGAACGTGTTCAACGTGCACTCGAACAAGAGCCCGGTGGATGGCGAGATCAAGGGTGTCTGGTATACGCCGGGCAGTTTTGTGAATGCCGACCTCGACAAGGCCTCGACCGAAAACGAGCGCAATGCACTGTGGATCCAGACCCCGCACGGTGATGTCACGTCGGTGCAGATTGCGGGGCTGATTGCGCGGCGCATCCTGTGCTACGTGCGTGTCGGAGACAAGCTGGCGCGGGGTCAGCGTTACGGTTTTATCCGCTTTGGTTCACGCGTGGATATTTATTTGCCGACCTCGGCGCGCGCCGAGGTCTCGATTGGTCAAAAAGTGACCGGTGGGCGTACCATATTGGCACGCTGGTAACCGCTGTTTCTCATGCCTGAATTCCAACACCGTAAAGCCGAATTGTCGCGCACACGCATGCGTGATCGCGGCATCTACCTGTTGCCCAACCTGTTCACCACCGGCGCGCTCTTTGCCGGGTTTTATGCCGTGGTGCAGGCGATGAACGGGCGCTTCGAGCATGCCGCCGTGGCTATCTTGATTGCCATGGTGCTCGACGGACTGGATGGCAGAGTGGCCCGGATGACCCACACCCAAAGCGCATTTGGTGCGGAATATGACAGCCTGTCCGACATGGTGTCGTTCGGCGTGGCGCCGGCCTTGGTGATTTATGTGTTTGCGCTGCAAAGCTTGGGTAAGTTTGGCTGGATCGCTGCCTTTGTTTACTGCGCAGGCGCGGCGTTGCGCCTGGCGCGCTTTAACACCCAACTGGATACGGTGACAGACAAGCGCTTCTTTCAGGGCATGCCCAGCCCGGCGGCAGCGGCGCTGATCGCCGGATTTGTCTGGATCATGGTGGAATACGGCGTAGACGGTCATGACGTGCGCTGGCTAGCCGCTGCGATTGCGCTATTTGGCGGACTCACCATGGTCAGCAACTTCCGGTATTACAGCGGCAAGGAAATCAACCTGCGCAAAAGCGTACCGTTTTTCGTCATTCTGCTGGTCGTGCTGGCCTTCATTCTGGTGTCTACCAGCCCGCCCGAAGTGCTGTTCGGGGTCTTCCTGCTGTATGGTCTGTCGGGCTATGGTGATGCGCTGCTGCGCCTGGTACGCAGAAAAAAAACAGCGAAGGCTACAGCTCTCTTGCCGGGTGACGAAAAATAGATACAATTTAGACCATGTCTAAGCCATTGTTTCATGCCTCATTGCTTCCTTGCCTCGCGGACGTCCTGTTCGACGGCCTGCTGCTGCGCCGCGCGCGCACATACTAACCCCCCCTCCCGCAGTACCCCGTGCCGCCAGCCTCTCGCGGCAACCCCTTTATAATGCGTCGGCCCAAGTCACATTGACCGCGGCGTCGACCCACCATGGAGCCAGCCATGAAAGACCGTTTGTTTGTTTTCGACACCACCTTGCGCGACGGCGAGCAAAGCCCCGGCGCGTCGATGACCAAAGATGAAAAATTGCGCATTGCGCGCCAGCTGGAAAAGCTTGGGGTCGATGTGATCGAGGCAGGTTTTGCCGTAGCCAGTCCCGGCGACGCCGATGCTATTCATGCCATCGCAGAAGTGATCAAGGAGTCGACCGTGTGTTCGCTGGCGCGTGCCAACGAACGCGATATTCATGCTGCCGGCGGTGCAATCAAGCCTGCCAAATCCGGTCGCATCCACACCTTCATCGCAACCTCACCCATCCACATGGAAAAGAAATTGCGGATGCAGCCGGATCAGGTGGTTGAGGCGGCGGTAAAAGCGGTGAAACTCGCGCTCGAGTACACCGATGATGTGGAGTTCTCGGCTGAGGACGCAGTGCGCTCGGACATGGATTTCCTCGTTCGCATCTTTGACGAAGTGATCAAGGCGGGCGCCAAGACGCTCAATGTGCCCGACACGGTCGGCTACAGCATTCCGGCTTTGTGGGGCGAGCGCATGAAGCAGTTGATCGAACGCGTGCCCAACTCCGACAAAGTCGTCTGGTCGACGCACTGCCACAACGACCTCGGTATGGCCGTGGCCAACTCGCTGGCTGCGGTGATGAACGGCGCGCGCCAGGTCGAGTGCACCATCAATGGTCTCGGCGAGCGCGCCGGCAATGCCTCGCTGGAAGAAATCGTGATGGCGGTGCGCACCCGCAAGGATGTGTTTACCTGCGACACGCGCATTGACGCCACCCAGATCGTGCCTGCGTCCAAGCTTGTCTCCACCATCACCGGCTACCCGGTGCAGCCGAACAAGGCCATCGTCGGTGCCAATGCCTTTGCCCACGAATCCGGCATCCACCAGGACGGCGTGTTGAAACACCGCGAGACCTACGAAATCATGCGCGCCGAAGACGTCGGCTGGAACGCCAACCGGTTGACGCTGGGCAAGCTGTCCGGGCGCAACGCGTTCAAAACCAAGCTCGGTGAGTTGGGTATCGTGCTCGACAGCGAAGAAGCGCTCAATGCTGCCTTTGCCCGTTTCAAGGAACTGGCCGATAAAAAGCGCGAAATCTTTGACGAAGACTTGCAGGCGCTGGTCAGTAACGGAAGCTACGCGGCCGAACCCGAACGCTACAAACTGGTGTCGATGAAGGTCTGCTCCGAGACAGGCGAAATCCCGCATGCCAAACTGGTCTTTACCGATAACGGTGCTGAAAAGCAGGCGAACGGTGACGGCTCCGGCCCGGTCGATGCCACGTTCAAGGCACTTGAGTCGGTGGTGGCCAGTGGTGCCGATTTGCTGCTGTATTCGGTCAACAACATCACCAGCGGGACCGATGCCCAGGGCGAAGTGACCGTGCGCCTGGCCAAGGACGGCCGCGTGGTGAATGGGCAGGGGGCCGATACCGATATCGTTGTGGCCTCGGCGAAGGCCTATCTGCATGCGCTGAACAAGCTGGATTCAAAGCTGGAGCGGGCGCACCCGCAGGTGTGATGCGTTCCGGGGCAGTAAGGGCGGCCACTGTAAATGCATCAAAAGCAGTCTGGTCATCCTCCCCGCCAGCCCCGTAAATCCGTTAAAATCCACATAGTTATCTCATCCCTGACCGGGCACGGAAACGTGCCCGTTTTGCTGTGTCGCAGAACCTGATCCGCAATTTCTCCATCATCGCCCACATTGACCACGGCAAGTCCACGCTTGCCGACCGCCTGATCCAGTATTGCGGCGGGCTGTCGGAGCGCGAGATGGAGGCGCAGGTGCTCGATTCGATGGATCTGGAAAAAGAGCGCGGCATCACGATCAAGGCGCAAACCGCTGCCTTGAGCTACAAAGCACAGGATGGCCAGATCTATCGTCTGAACCTGATCGACACGCCTGGGCACGTCGACTTTTCCTACGAAGTGTCGCGTTCGCTGTCGGCCTGCGAAGGTGCGCTGCTGGTGGTGGATGCCTCGCAAGGCGTGGAAGCGCAGACGGTGGCCAACTGCTACACGGCGATCGACCTCGGCGTCGAAGTCATTCCGGTGCTGAACAAGATCGATCTGCCCGCCGCCGACCCGGACCGGGTGGCGGAGGAAATCGAGGACATCGTGGGGCTGGATGCCAGCGAGGCCGTGCGTGCCTCGGCCAAGACCGGCAT
>MGZO01000089.1:11207-40580 GCA_001802655.1 Hydrogenophilales bacterium RIFOXYD1_FULL_62_11 | reverse complement strand
TACTCAAGCCCAAGGACAAGATCCGTTTCATGGCGAGCGGTGCGCAGCACCTGACCGAGCACGTCGGCGTGTTCACGCCGAAGTCGGTGGATCGTCCCCAGCTGTCAGCGGGCGAAGTGGGTTTTGTCATCGCCGGGATCAAGGAATTGAAATCGGCACAGGTGGGCGACACCATTACCCTGCTCGACAATCCGGCGAGCGAAGCGCTGGCCGGGTTCAAAAAGGTGCAGTCGCAGGTGTTCGCCGGCTTGTATCCGATCGAGTCGCACGATTTCGAAAACCTTCGCGATGCGCTGACCAAGCTGCAACTGAACGACGCGGCCCTGCAGTTCGAACCGGAAGTGTCGCAGGCGCTTGGCTTCGGTTTCCGCTGCGGTTTTCTCGGCCTGCTGCACATGGACATCGTGCAGGAACGGCTTGAGCGCGAATACAACATGGACCTCATCACCACTGCGCCAACGGTGGTGTATGAAGTGCTGATGAAAGACGGCACGATGATCAACGTCGAGAATCCGTTCAAGCTGCCCGAGTTGTCGAAGATCGAGGAAATCCGCGAGCCGATCATCACCGCGACGATTTTTGTACCGGAAGAATACGTCGGCAATGTCATCACCCTGTGCAACCAGAAGCGCGGGATGCAGGTGAACATGCAGTACCACGGCCGCCAGGTGATGCTGGTGTACGACCTGCCGATGAACGAAGTGGTGATGGACTTTTTCGACAAGCTGAAATCGACCAGCCGCGGCTACGCTTCGCTTGACTACGAATTCAAGGAATATCGCGCCGGCGATCTGGTCAAGCTCGATATTCTGGTCAACACCGAGAAAGTTGATGCGCTGTCACTGATTGTTCACCGGGCCACCAGCGTCTATCGCGGGCGTGAGCTGGCATCGAAAATGCGCGAAATGATTCCGCGCCAGATGTTCGACGTGGCGGTGCAGGCGGCCATTGGTGCCAATGTGATTGCACGTGAAAACGTCAAGGCGCTGCGGAAGAACGTGCTCGCCAAATGTTATGGCGGCGACATCAGTCGCAAGAAAAAGCTGCTCGAAAAACAAAAAGCCGGCAAGCGCCGCATGAAGCAGGTCGGCAACGTCGAAATCCCGCAGGAAGCCTTTCTTGCGATTCTTCAGGTCTCGGACAAGTAATCCACATGAACTTCGCTCTTATTCTTTTTAGTGCGCTGGTGATCACCGGCGGCATCTGGCTGTTAGACGCCTTGCTGCTCAAACGCAGCCGGGGCCCCGACGAGCGCGAGCCGATGCTGGTCGAATATGCCAAGAGCTTTTTCCCGGTTATTCTGGTGGTGTTCGGCCTGCGTTCCTTTCTGGTGGAGCCGTTCAAGATTCCGTCTGGTTCGATGATGCCGACGCTGCTGATCGGTGATTTCATTCTGGTCAACAAATACACCTACGGCATCCGCCTGCCGGTGATCAATCAAAAGATCGTCCAATTGAACAACCCCGAGCGCGGCGACGTCATGGTGTTTCGGTATCCCGCTGACCCCGGACTCGATTACATCAAGCGTGTAATCGGTGTGCCAGGTGACACGGTTGAATACCGTGATAAAAAACTGACGATCAATGGCAAGCCTGTGCCGACCACGCAAACCGGAATCTACAGTTACGTGGGTAACGGCCTGAACTACATCAGCGCGACGGTGTACAACGAGTCGCTCAAGGCTGAGGCGCATAGCATGATGACCGAGTCTGACAAGCCGTCTGTTTTTCCGCCGCAAGTGGCGGACTTTCCCTATCGCGAAAACTGCTCCTACAATGCCGACGGTGAAGGCTTTAGCTGCAAGGTTCCAGCGGGTCAGTACTTCATGATGGGCGACAATCGCGATGCCAGTAACGATAGCCGCTACTGGGGTTTCGTTCCGGACAAGAATATCGTCGGCAAGGCGTTTTTCATCTGGATGAGCTTTGACGATTTCAGCCGCATCGGCACCCCTATCAAATAAGCCAAAAACTCAGGAGAGATCATGCGTAACGTGTCCCCCATGCAGCAACAGCAACGTGGTTTGACCATGTTCAGCTTTTTGTTTTTTGCCGTCGTGTTTATCGCGATTGCCATGCTGGCGATGAAGCTGGTACCGGCCTACATTGAATTCTTTTCAGTTAAAAAAATTCTTGCCACCATGGGCCAGGAGCCAGATCTCAAATCGAAGACCAATGCCGACATACGCAATGATTTCTCGAAGCGCGCCAGCGTGGGGTATGTCACGGTTGTGAAGCCGGAAGACATTAACGTGGAGCGTCAGGCGGGGGTGCCGGTGATTTCCGTTGAATACGAATTCCGCACCAAGCTGGTCGGCAACGTCAGTCTGGTGGTCGATTTCAGCGCCAGTTCAGACCCCAACGCGGCGCCCGTTGAGGTTGAATAACCCGATCCTCATCCAGCGTTTGCAACAGGCGCTGGGCTACACCTTTATCCGCGCCGAGCTGTTAACGCAAGCGCTGACGCACCGCAGTTATGGCTCGACCAACAACGAGCGGCTTGAGTTCCTGGGCGATTCCGTCCTGAATTGCACGGTTGCCCGTGCGCTTTACGACACCTTCCCAAGCTTGCCTGAAGGCAGCTTGTCGCGCCTGCGAGCCAATCTGGTGCGACAAGAAACGCTGGCTGAAATTGCCATCACCCTGCGTCTGGGCGAGACTTTGCGGCTGGGCGAAGGCGAACTCAAAAGCGGCGGGTTCCGCCGACCGTCGATTCTGGCGGATGCACTGGAATCCTTGTTTGGCGCGGTTTTTCTGGAGGCGGGTTTTGACGAGGCGGCGGGCGTGGTACGCCGGTTGTTCGATCCACTGCTTGCGCAGATCGACCCCAAGGCCTCGGGCAAAGACCCCAAGACGCAGTTGCAGGAATGGCTGCAATCGCACCGACAGCCGTTGCCGGAATATCGCTTGATCGGCACCGAAGGTGAGGCGCACGATCAGAATTTCATCGTTGAATGCGTACTGGGCAAACCCTCAGTCATTACACGTGGCGTAGGCAAAAGCCGTCGCGCTGCCGAACAGGAGGCCGCACGCCAGGCGTGTGAGGCATTGCAAAAATGAGCCAGTCACCCGAATCATCCGAATCCAGTCCGTTCAAATGTGGCCTTGTCGCCATTGTCGGACGTCCCAACGTCGGTAAGTCGACGCTGCTCAACCGTATCGTCGGGCAGAAAGTCAGCATTACCTCGAAGAAGGCGCAAACCACGCGCCACCGGGTGATGGGTATCCACACCACCGACGAAGCGCAATTTGTATTCGTCGATACTCCGGGATTCCAGACCCGCTATGCGGGCACCATGAACCGCACCATGAATAAGCGCGTGCGCGAAACGCTGTCGGACACCGACGTGGTGATGATGCTGGTGGAAGCCGGTCGCCTGAAAAAAGAAGACCGCCAGGTGATCGAGTTGCTGCCGACGGATCGCCCGGTCATCCTGGTGGTCAACAAGATCGACCACGTCACTGATCGCGGCGAGTTGATGGCGTATTTGCAGGAAGCCGCTGCCGCGCATCCCTTTACCGAGATTGTCCCGGTGTCGGCCAAGCAGTCCAAAAACCTTGAAGAGCTGCTGAAAACCGTGCAAACCCATCTGCCGGAGAATGCGCCGCTGTTCGGGGAAGACGACGTCACCGATCAAACCGAGCGTCAACTGGCCGCTGAATTGATCCGCGAAAAAGTCTTTCGCCTGTGCGGTGAAGAAATTCCCTATGCGGTGGCCGTACAGATCGACAAGTTTGAGGAAGAGGGTAACCTGCGCCGCATCTTCGCCACCATCCTGGTCGATCGCGATAGCCACAAGCCCATCCTCATCGGTAAGGGCGGCGAAAAGCTCAAAACCATTTCCACCCAGGCGCGTCTCGACATGGAACATGCTTTTGACAGCAAGGTCTATCTGGAAGTCTGGGTCAAGGTCAAAGGCGGCTGGGCTGACGATGTGCGGATGCTGAAATCACTGGGCCTGGATTGAAAGGCTTGATCCGCGAAGTACGCGAAGGGACGCGAAGAAGAACACCGAATATAGAAATTCGCTCAATGCAAAAGACTTTCCTGTTTTCGGTTTTCTTCGCGCGTCTTCGCGTACTTCGCGGATAAAAAATGTCCACCGACGCCCGCATCAACAATGAACCCGGTTTCATCCTTCACACCTATCCATTCAAGGAAACCAGTGTGGTGGCGGAAGCGTTCACCCGCAGCCATGGTCGCGTTGCGTTGATTGCACGCGGCGCGCGCCGCCCGACCTCCGCGCTGCGTGGCCTGATGCAACCCTTTACCCCCTTGCTGCTGTCGTGGTTTGGCAAGTCCGACCTGAAAACTCTACACGCCGCTGAATGGCACGGCGGCATTGCGCCGCCGCAGGGGCGTGCCTTGATGTGCGGGTTTTATCTCAACGAATTGCTGTTGCGCCTGCTGGCGCGCGGCGACGCGCACGAGGCGCTTTACGCGCATTACGTTGGTACGCTGGATCAACTGGCGGGTGATGCTGCCGCCATGGATTTCGAGCGCATCCTGCGCCGCTTTGAAAAGCGGCTGCTTGGTGAAATCGGCTATGGTGCCACCTTCGATATTGATGCCGAAAGTGGCGCGCCCATTCATGCAGATCGCCGCTATGTGTTCCAGCCCGAGCGCGGGGCCTTGCATGCAAGCGGGCAACCGGGCTGCCCGGTGTCCGGCCAGACGCTGCTCGATCTGGCAGCGGACAGCTTCGAGCGGCCAACGACGCTGAGCGAATCGAAGTCCCTGATGCGCACCCTCATCAACCACACGCTCGGCACCAAGCCACTTTATACTCGCCAGCTTTTGCGCGATCTCACCGACCTGAATTCACCGACCTAAATCCATCGACCTGTATCCATCTGGCTGAATCCATGAGCATCTATCTCGGCGTCAACATCGACCACATTGCCACCCTGCGCCAGGCGCGCAAGACCCGTTATCCCAGCCCCGTCGAAGCCGCGCTGATGGCGGAAACTGCTGGCGCCGACTCGATCACCCTGCACCTGCGCGAAGACCGCCGCCACATCCAGGATGCCGATGTCGCCATCCTGCGTCAGGTTCTCAAGACCAAGATGAACCTGGAAATGGCCGTCACTGAAGAAATGCTCGCCATTGCGATCGCCACGCGGCCACAGGACGTTTGCCTTGTTCCGGAAAAACGCGAAGAACTCACGACGGAAGGGGGGCTCGACGTCAAAGGCCAGTTGCCCAAGATCGCCGGCGCCTGCATGCGACTGGCAGATGCCGGCATCCGTGTCTCGCTATTCATCGACCCCGACTTTTCTCAGATTGATGCTGCACACGCTGCCGGCGCGCCGGTGGTCGAAATCCACACCGGCGCGTATGCCGACGCTGAAACCGAGGAAGCGCGTACTGCCGAATTCGAGCGTATCCGCACCGCCGTCGCCTATGGCCGCAGCATCGGCTTAACCGTCAACGCCGGCCACGGCCTGACTTACCACAACGTCCAGCCGATTGCCGCGCTGCCCGGCATCCACGAACTCAACATCGGCCACGCCATCGTCGCGCACGCACTGTTCGTGGGGTGGAAGGAAGCGGTGGCGGAGATGAAGCGACTGATGGTGGAAGCAGCGGTCTGAATTCGGCCAAGAACGTCCGGCCAAATAAATCACGGAAAATGGCTGCACAGACCTGGACTCCATTCGCAACCTGCAGGATTCAAGCTGGCTGACACTAGGTTCCGGACGCTGAAGCAGCGAGTCAGTAGGCTGCTGACTTCCGTGGCTGTCTGGAGTGCGGCACCTGCCGTATTATCCGCAACGTGTTTCACCAAAGTCGGTTATGGCTATTCCTGCGCCGATTTCCGTACCCCCTGCAAATTTAGGCAAGGCGTTGTGGCCAGACAAAATAATGAACCAGCCTTATCCGGAAAATAGCACCACACGCGCCCTCGCCCTCGGGGCACTCGGCGTCGTTTTCGGCGACATCGGTACCAGCCCCCTTTACACCATGAAGGAGGTGTTCGGCGGCCATCACCTGGCACTTAATCAGGACAACGTGCTGGGCATCCTCTCCCTGATTTTTTGGTCACTGATGCTAGTGGTGTCCCTGAAGTACGTCAGCGTCATGATGCGGGCCGACAACAAGGGGGAGGGTGGCATTCTGGCCTTGCTCTCCCTTCTTCAAAGTCACGCCCCACTGGGGTCGCGGACCCGTTGGTTCCTGATGTCGCTCGGTTTCCTCGGAGCGTCATTGTTTTTCGGCGACACCCTGATTACCCCGGCCATCTCCGTGCTCTCTGCTGTTGAGGGACTGGAAATGGGCGCCCCGGCCTTGCACCCCTTCATCGTGCCGCTTGCCCTCGGAATTCTGGTGGGGCTGTTCATTATTCAGCGACACGGCACAGCCTCCATTGGCAAGTTGTTCGGCCCGGTCATGCTGGTCTGGTTCGGCGTGCTTGGCCTTCTCGGAATGCTCAGTGTCTTCCAGCATCCCCAGGTTCTCGCTGCCCTCCTGCCTATCCATGCCCTGCATTTTTTCGCCTCGCATGGCGCGGCCAGCTTCCTCATCCTAGGCGCGGTTGTGCTGGCAATTACCGGTGCGGAGGCCCTGTATGCCGATATGGGGCATTTCGGCCGCCGGCCCATCCGGTTGATCTGGTTCGCCTTCGTCCTGCCGGCGTTGGTGCTCAACTACTTCGGGCAGGGGGCATTGCTGCTCACCAACCCGGAGGCCGTGCGCAACCCGTTTTATATGCTCGCACCCGAATGGGCGCTCTACCCCATGATCGGTTTGGCCACTGCGGCGACCGTGATTGCCTCCCAGGCCGTCATCTCGGGCGCTTTCTCGGTGACCCGCCAGGCTATCCAGATGGGCTATGCCCCGCGTCTGATCATTCGCCACACGTCTGCTACCGAGGCGGGCCAGATCTATATCCCTTTCGTGAACTGGACCCTGGCGATCGGCGTCGCCCTGCTGGTGCTGGGTTTCCAGAGTTCGAGCAATCTGGCCGCCGCCTACGGTATTGCCGTGACCGCCACCTTCGCCATCGATACCCTGTTGGTGGCCCTGGTCATGCATGTGCTCTGGGGTTTGGGTCGCGGTGTGACCTTGGCCGCCATGCTGGTCTTCCTCACGGTCGACCTTGCCTTCTTCGGCGCGAATGTAGTCAAGATCCCTGACGGTGGCTGGTTTCCCCTGGCGGCAGCGCTGACAATTTTCACTCTGCTGGTGACCTGGAAGCGCGGCCGGGAAATTGTGATGCTGCGTCTGGGGGAAAAGGCATTGCCCCTTGGCCCCTTCGTGAAGAGTCTGCTGGAGAACCCCCCGATTCGCGTTCCAGGAACCGCCGTATTCATGACCTCGGAATCAAAAGCGGTGCCCTCAGCGCTGCTACACAACCTCAAGCACAACAAGGTGTTGCATGAACGCGTGGTGATCCTGAACGTGCGCTATGCCGAAGTTCCTTATGTTCCTGCCGACTTGCGGCTTGAATTGGAAAAACTGGCCGAAGGCTTCTACCACGTCGTCGTTCGCTACGGATTCATGGATGACATCGACATCCCCAAGGCCCTGTCGGAGTGTCCCTGTGGCATGCAGTTCGACATGATGGACACGACCTTCTTCTTCAGTCGGGAAAATCTGATTCCCACACGCGGCGAAGGCATGTCGCTTTGGCGCGAGCATATTTTCGCCGCCATGGCACGCAACGCCGCCAGCCCCATGACTTTTTTCCAGATTCCCGCCAACCGGGTGGTCGAACTCGGTGCGCAGCTGGAGATTTGAGACTTTTCTCTGAGGGGAATGGCGCATGGGTGAAAGCGCGCGGAGCTGGGGAAAACACATATCCGTGAACAACCATTTTCAACCGTGGTGAAAGGTCGCTCCGCACCGAAGACCAGCCAGTCAGCTAGACACCTTATTGAGGTGTCCGAAACGGGTTGACCCCGGACTTTCGTGGAATCTCAGCGTCGCTTCTGCCACCATACATACCCGCCAATAATTAGCGCAACAAACGCAATTACGCCGACGGTGATGTGATGCTGGTATTGCGTGATGAGCGCTTCGTTGCCGCCGAGGAAGTAGCCGAACAGGGTGAGGATGAGCGACCACAGCCCGGCGCCGAGGCAGGTGTAGAAGGCGAACGCGCCGGGGTTCATTCGGGTGAGTCCGGCCGGGATGGAGATAAGGTGGCGGATACCGGGTATCAGGCGGCCAGTGAAAGTGGATACCGCGCCGTGCTTGAGGAAGAACGCATCGGTTTTGTGCAGCAGCTCGGGACGGACGAAGAAATAGCGTCCCCAGCGTTCGAGGAACGGACGCCCCAGCCACATCGACACCACGTAGTTGAACGACGCACCGACCAGGCTGCCGGCGGTCGACGCCAGCACGATCAGCCAGAAATTCATCTGCCCCTGGTGCGCGAGATAGCCGGCCGGGATCAGCACCAGTTCGCTTGGCACCGGCAGGACAGTGGATTCGAGTGCCATCAGGACGAAGATACCGGTGTAGCCCCAGTCATGGACGGTGGCGAGGATCCAGGCGATGAAATCGTGCAGCATAGGAGTGAGCGGTGAGCGGTGAGCGGTGAGCGGTGAGCGGTGAGCGGTGAGCGGTGAGCGGAGCTTCCCCTCACTGCTTACCGCTTACTGTTTACCCTCAAACGACGGCTTCTTCTTTCTTCTCGATGGGCTTGATGAAGTGTTCGCGCTTGATGCCGAGCATCAGCAGCAGCGGTGAGGCAACGAGCACCGACGAATAAATGCCGAACATGATGCCGATGGTGAGTGCCAGCGCGAAGTTGTGCAGCGCCTCGCCACCGAAGAACAGCATGGCCAGCACCATAATCTGCGTGGAGCCATGGGTGATGATGGTGCGGCTCATGGTGCGGGTGATGGCATCGTCGACAATGTGCGGGATGGTGGCGCCGCGCATCTTGCGGATGTTTTCGCGAATCCGGTCGAACACGACGACCGATTCGTTCACCGAGTAACCCAGCACGGCCAGTACGCCGGCCAGTACGGTGAGCGTGAATTCCCACTGGAAGAAGGCAAACACGCCAAGAATGATGACGATGTCGTGCATGTTGGCGAGCATGCCGGCCACCGCGAAACGCCATTCGAAGCGAATCGCCAAGTAGGCCATGATGCCGAACGCAACCACCAGCAGGGCGAGCGCGCCGCTGTCGTACAACTCCTTGCCGACCTGTGGGCCGACGAAATCGACGCGCTTGAGTTCGACTGTGCTGTCTGCGGCTTTCAGTGCGGCCATCACCCGATTGCTGGTCTCTGCGGCATTGGCCTGGCCTTTGTTGGGCAGGCGGATCAGCACATCGTGGCTGGTGCCAAAGTTCTGTACCGAGATTTCCGGCAGGCCGGTCTGTTCCAGCGTGCTGCGGACGGCTGGCAGATTAGCGGCCTGGCTGTAACGAACCTCGATCACCGTGCCGCCGGTGAAGTCGACCCCCAGGTTAAGTCCCTTGTCCCACAGCGCCCATATCGAGAACAGGAAGGTGAGCAAGGAGATCGCCGTTGTCACCTTGCCCCAGCTCATGAAGGGGATGGTTTTTTTGAAGGGGAAAAATTCCAGCATGACGTGATCCTTAGATCGAAACTTTGGACAGCCGCGCCTGGCGGCCATAAGTGAGGTTGACCATGGCGCGCGATACGGTGACGGCGCTGAACATGGAGGTGAGGATGCCCAGACACAGCACCACCGCAAAGCCGCGCACCGGGCCGGAACCGAGCCAGAACAGCGCGACGCCCGCGATCAGCGTGGTCAGGTTGGAGTCGAGAATGGTGCCCCAGGCGCGATCGTAGCCGGCGTGGATCGCCGCTTGCGGCGTGGAGCCGTTGCGCAGTTCCTCGCGGATGCGCTCGTTGATCAGCACGTTGGCGTCGATCGCCATGCCGAGCGTCAGCGCGATTGCAGCCATGCCGGGCAGGGTGAGTGTGGCCTGCATCATCGACAGCAAGGCAATCAGGAAGAAACCGTTGATCGCGAGCGCAATGGCCGAGAACAGGCCGAAGATGCGGTAGTAGATGACCATGAACAGGGCAACCGCAGCAAAGCCCCAGATGTTGGAATGGAAGCCTTTGCTGATATTTTCTGCGCCCATGCTGGGGCCGACGGTGCGCTCTTCGACGATCTGCATCGGAGCGGCCAGCGCCCCGGCACGCAGCAGCAGCGCGACATCGGACGCTTCCTGTGCGGTTTCCATGCCGGTTATCTGCACCCGGCCGCCGCCGATTTCATCGCGGATCACCGGCGAGGTAATGGCTTCGGCACGGCCTTTTTCGATCAACAGGATCGCCATGCGCTTGCCGACGTTTTCACGTGTGACTGCCTGAAAAATACGCGCGCCCTTGCCATCCAGATTGAGATGCACTGCAGCCTGGCCGCTGGTGCTGTCGAAGCCGGGTGAGGCATCGGTGATCGAGTCGCCGGTCAGCACGACATCCTTTTTGACCGCGATGTTGCCGCCTTCGCGGCTGGGGACGATTTCATCGCCGAACGGGGCTTGGCCCTGGCTGACCAGAATGGGGTCTGCCTGTTCGTCCACCATGCGGATTTCCAGCGTGGCGGTGCGGCCGAGAATGTCCTTGGCCTTGGCGGTGTCCTGCACGCCGGGCAGTTGCACGACGATGCGGCTGGCGCCTTGCTGCTGAATCACCGGCTCGGCTACGCCGAGTTCGTTGACCCGGTTGCGCAGGGTGGTGATGTTTTGCTGCAGGGCGAATTCCTGCACCTTGGTTTCGGCTTCGGGTTTGAGGCGGGCGGCGAGGCTGAAGCCTTCGGCCTGGTCTTCCGGAGTCAGGTTGAGCTCGGTAAACACCGTGCCCAGTTTGTTGATGGCCGCATCGCGCTGGTCACGCGTGTTGAAATGCACCGTGACGACATTGCCTTCACGGGTAATGCGACCATAGCGGATTTTGTCGGCGCGCAGTTCGGTGCGGAAATCGTTCTGGTAACGAATGGCCGCTTTATCAAGCGCGGCTTTCATGTCCACTTCAAGCAGGAAATGCACCCCGCCACGCAGGTCGAGGCCGAGGTACATCGGCAGTGCGCCGATGGACGACAGCCAGGCCGGCGAGGCCGGTACCAGATTCAGCGCGACAGTGTAACCATCCCCCAGTCCCGCCTGCAGCGCGTCCTTGGCCGTGATTTGCGCGTCGGGATTGGCAAAGCGCGCCTTGATGCTGTTGCCCGCCAGCTCGATTCCGCTGGACGCCAGTCCGGCGGCTTTCAGCGTGCTCTCGACCCGCCCCAGCAGCGCGGTATCGACTTGTTCGCTGCTGCGCACCGGCGATACCTGTACCGCAGGCACTTCACCGTAAAAGTTGGGCAGGGTGAAAAGAAAGGCGACCACCAGCGTGACGCCGATGAGCACATATTTCCAGAGCGGGAAGCGGTTCATTTTATAGAGTGAGCGGGGAGCGGGGAGGGGTGAGCAGCGACAGACATATACACGTTGCTCACGTCAGAATGCTTACAGGCCTTTGATCGTGCCCTTGGGAAGCAGGGTTTGCACCGAGGATTTCTGCACGTGGGTGATCACGCCATCGGCGATTTCCAGCGCGACGTACTGGTCACCCATTTTGGCGATTTTACCCAGCTGACCACTGGCCGTTACCACTTCGTCGCCTTTGGCAAGTTCGGTCAGCATTTGTTTCTGTTCCTTGGCACGCTTCATCTGCGGGCGGATGAGCATGAAATAGAACAGGACAAAAATAACGACGAGCGGGAGAAACTGCTGAATCAGTTCGCCTGCACCAGGTGCGGCAGCGGCAGTTTGTGCGTGAGCAAGGGAAATCATGGGGTCACTCCGAAATCAAAAGACGATCGATTAAAACCGGGCGATTCTACCATCCGCGTGTTTGCATCTCGTGAAACTGCGCACTGAAGTCTAGAAAGCGCTTGGCTTCGATGGCGTCGCGCATCCCGCCCATCAGGCGGTGGTAGTAATGCAGGTTGTGGATGGTGGCGAGCCGCGCGCCGAGAATTTCATTCGCGCGAATCAGGTGATGCACATAGGCACGGCTGAAATGGGTGCAGGTGTGGCAGGTGCATTCTTCGTCAATCGGCGCGGTGTCGGTTTTCCAGCGCGCGTTGCGGATGCGTATTTCGCCGCGCCGGGTAAACAGGATGCCGTGACGCGCGTTGCGCGTCGGCAGCACGCAGTCAAACTGGTCGATGCCCTGGGCCACGGCCGCGACCAGATCGGACGGCGTGCCGACCCCCATCAGGTAGCGGGGCTTGTCAGCCGGCAGCTGCGGTGCAGTGTGGGCGAGGATGCGTTTCATGTCTTCCTTGGGTTCGCCCACGCTCAAGCCGCCGATGGCGTAACCGTCGAAATCCATGGCGATGAGTTCGCGGGTGGACTCGTCGCGCAGGGTCTCGAACATGCCGCCCTGGACAATGCCGTACAGCGCGTTGGGATTTCCCGCGTGCGCCGCCTTCGAGCGCGCCGCCCAGCGCAGGCTCATCCGCATCGAATCGGCGGCCTCGCGTTCGGTGGCGGGGTAGGGCGTGCATTCGTCGAAAATCATCACGATGTCGGAATTCAGCGTGCGCTGAATCTGCATCGAGATCTCCGGGGTCAAAAACAGCTTGTCGCCGTTGAGCGGCGAGGCGAATTTCACGCCTTCTTCGGTGATCTTGCGCAGCTTGCCCAGGCTGAATACCTGGAAACCGCCCGAATCGGTGAGGATGGGTTTGTCCCATCCCATGAAGCGGTGCAGCCCGCCGAATTTTTCAATCACCTCCAGTCCGGGGCGCAGCCACAGGTGGAATGTATTGGATAACACCATCTCGAAACCGGTTTCAGTGAGTTCGGCCGGTGTCATCGCTTTCACCGTGCCGTAAGTGCCCACCGGCATGAAGACAGGCGTTTGGATGGTGCCGTGCGCGAGGTGGAGCTGGCCGCGCCGCGCGCCGCCATCGGTGGTGATCAGGTCAAATTTCATGGGATGTGTTCAAACTGATTTTTCTAAAAGCATCGCGTCGCCATAGCTGAAAAAGCGATAGCGTTCTGCAATCGCGTGCGCGTAGGCCGCGCGGATGCTGTCGTACCCGGCAAACGCCGCAACCAGCATCAGCAGGGTCGATTTGGGCAAGTGGAAATTGGTGATGAGCGCATCGACCACCTTGAAGCGATAGCCCGGCGTGATGAAGATGTCGGTTTCGTTCGAGCCCGCGTGCAGGTCGCCATGGCTTGCGGCCGCCTCTAGTGCCCGCAGGCTGGTGGTGCCGACCGCCACCACGCGGCCGCCACGGGAGCGGGTTTCGCGGATCGCGTCGACGGTCGCCTGCGGAATCGTGTAGCGCTCGCTGTGCATTTTGTGGTCGGCCAGATGCTCCACCCGTACTGGCTGAAACGTCCCCGCGCCCACATGCAGTGTCACTCGCGCTGTGCGCACGCCTTGCGCGCGCAGTGCAGCCAGCATCGCATCGTCGAAATGCAGGCCGGCCGTAGGCGCGGCCACCGCACCGGGTTCGTTCGCATACACCGTTTGGTAGCGCGCCTCGTCGGCGGCGGTCGGCGTGTGGGCGATGTAGGGTGGCAAGGGCAACTGGCCGAGCTGCTCCAGTACGTCCAGCACCGGATGTTGAAAGCGCAGCAGCGTCAGGTCATCCTGTCGCGCCAGCACCTCCGCCCAGACGTCATCAGCCAGCATGATTCGCGAGCCCGGCTTGGGCGCATGGCTGGCAGGGATGAAAGCCAGCGCCTCGAACTCACCCGTCACGCGCTCCACAAGCAACTCCACCTTGCCGCCGGAATCCTTGTGCCCGAACAGCCGCGCCTTGATCACGCGCGTGTCGTTCATCACCAGCAAGTCATCCGGACGCAGCAACGTGGGCAGATCGCGAAACCAGCGGTCATGCTGCATGCCGGATGCCTCGACATGCAGCAGCCGACTGCCGCCGCGCACTTCGGGCGGCAGCTGCGCAATCAGCTCATCCGGCAAATCAAAATCAAAATCAGAAACCTGCATGGGGCGCGATTATAGCTGCCACCTTGCGGCAGGTTACCCGCTTGGGCCATAATGCGCGGCTCTGTCGCCGGGCGCGTTCGCCCCCGGCACCCTTGCCGGGATGGCGGAATCGGTAGACGCAGCGGATTCAAAATCCGCCGCTGGTAACAGTGTGGGGGTTCGAGTCCCCCTCCCGGCACCAGTTTCATTGATGGTTGGCGCTAAACGCGCACTCGGTTTCATCCTGACAACTCACTTTAGGCCAGCGCCAATCACGCTCAGGCAAGGGACTGTTCCTGTTGGTGCATTTGACAAATGCAATTGCACTGTTCAGGTGCGATAAACCTGAAAACCAGGCGATTTTTCCCTCTGATTCAGGCCGTTGCCAGGGATGCGTGCCGGCATGTCATCCGCGCTTCACTCCTTTTTATTATTCTTTTCAAGGGACTTGCCGCGGTACGGCGTGTGCTGGCTTGAGCCTTGCTGTTCATGATGCGTGGGTAAGCGTGTGAACCAGGCAGTACGCGTCGGTGTCATGTATGCGAAGGGGGCAGAAAACGGTGCAAATCGATGGATTGCAGCCTGTGAGTCATTATCGCGCTGGATTATAGTAAGCACATGGACTGGATCGCGGGCGATATAGGCGGGACCAAAAGCTGGCTGGTGTGGCTGACGCAGGCATCTGCGGACGGCACTCAGCAGACGTGCTTTGAGCAGGTCTACGCCAGTGCGGATTTTGACTCGGCAGACAGCCTGATTCGTCGGTTCATTTCCGATGCCGGTGCGTCGAGTCCACCCGCAGGTTTGCTGCTCGCTTTGCCGGGCGCGCTGGATGGGCAGCGTACCCGCTTAACCAATCTGGACTGGGTGATGGACGCTGCTGCGATGCAGCATGCGCTGGGCATGCGCGTGGTGCGTTTCATCAATGATTTTCAGGCCGCTGCGGCGGGCGTGGCCACGCTGACGTCCGCCGATGTGATCGCCCTCAATCCGCAACCCGTTTTTTCCGGAGGGGTGCGCGCGATTACCGGAGCGGGAACCGGGCTGGGGCTGGCGTTCATGGTGGCTGCGGCCGACGGGCGATACCAAAGCTTTGCCACGGAGGGGGGACATGTCGATTTTGCGCCGGCCAATGCGCTGCAGGCACGTCTGCTCGAGCGCTTGCGCGGCGAGTTCGGACATGTGTCTTGGGAGCGAGTGGTATCGGGTTCGGCGTTGAAGGATTTGTACCGGTTTTGTTGCGTGGAGCAGGGCTGCATTCCACCGGACGAGGACGTGGATGGCGCTGCGCTCGCGGTTCGCGCTGCGGCGGGCGATGTGGCCGCCACAGCGGCGCTCGATTTGTTCATCGACCTGTATGGCGCATGGGTGGGCAATGTTGCCTTGATGGTTCAGCCGTTTGGCGGCTTGTATATCGCGGGCGGGGTGGCAACGCATATGCTGGCGCGCATGCAGTCGCCCCGTTTCATGGCGGCGGCGACTGACAAGGGGCGGATGCGCGGCGTGGTCGAGCGCACCCCGATTTTCTTGATCACCACTCCGCGCCTGGGTGTGCAGGGTGCGATGACGCAGACGCAGACGGATGCTTTTGAAGTATCGTGAGAATGATCACGTGAGCTCGTTTCGTTGCAGCCATTTATTCCAATATCAAGTAGCCCTGGAGGGGACATGACGATTTCAAAAGAAGAGCAGGAACGCCTTTACCGCTACTACACCGAGCCGAAAACGGCCACCGAACTTTCGCGCAAGACCCTGGCGCTGGTGTTGGCGGGTGGGGAAGGGTCGCGCCTGAAGGACCTGACCGCCTGGCGTGCCAAGCCTGCCGTGCCGATTGGCGGCAAGTACCGCATTATTGATTTTCCACTCTCGAATTGCGTGAACTCAGGCATTCGCCGTGTTGGTGTGCTGACGCAATACAAGTCGCACTCGCTGATTCGCCATCTGCAGCGCGCCTGGGGTTTCATGCGTGCGGAAATTGGCGAGTTCGTGGAGATTCTCCCGGCGCAGCAGCGCACCAACAAGAAGGAGTGGTACCAGGGGACTGCCGATGCATTGTTCCAGAACCTCGACATCATGCAGCGGCACAACCCCGAGTATGTGTTGGTGCTCGGTGGCGATCACGTTTACACCATGGATTATTCGGACATGCTGCTATATCACGCACAAAGCGGCGCCGATTTCACGGTGGGCAGCATTGAGGTGCCGGCGGACGAGGCGCGGGGATTCGGCGTGATGTCGGTGGACGAGAACATGCGCATCATGCAGTTCACTGAAAAACCGGATAACCCCGATTGCATTCCAGGCAAGCCCGGCATCGCGCTGGCGTCGATGGGGATTTACATCTTCTCCAAGGATTTCCTCTACAAGACGCTGATCGACGACGCGTGCAATGCCGGGTCATCGCATGACTTCGGCAAGGACATTATTCCCGCCACCATTGCAGCCTCGCGCGCGATGGCCTATCCCTTCCGCAACAAGGCCGGTGAGCCGGATTACTGGCGCGATGTGGGTACGCTGTATTCCTACTGGCAGACCAATATGGAGTTGTGCTCGGTCGCGCCCGCGCTCAATCTGTACGACCGCAACTGGCCAATCTGGACCTATCAGCCGCAATATCCGCCCGCAAAATTCATCTTCGACGACGACGGCCGGCGCGGCTCGGCGATCGATTCGCTGATCGCCGGGGGATGCATTCTGTCGGGTGCGCTGGTCAAGCGCTCGGTGCTGTTTTTTGCGACTACGGTGGAAAGTGGCAGCACGATCAAGGACAGCGTGATTTTGCCCAAGGTCAGTATCGGCAGCAACTGCCGGATTACACGCGCGATCATCGACAAGGGCACAAGCATCCCGGATGGCACGATCATCGGAGAAGATCTGGTTGAGGATGCCAAGCGTTTTCATGTCACGCCGGAAGGCATCGTGTTGGTGACATCGGCCATGCTGGGACAAAACCTCTATGCAAGGCTGCAGAATGACTACAACAACTAAGACCCTCAATGTGGTGCTGTGCTGGCACATGCACCAGCCGTACTACCGCGAAGGGCTCAAGGGCGCGTATCACCTGCCCTGGGTGTATTTGCACGGCATCAAGGATTACAGCGACATGGCGGCGCATCTGGAACGCTATCCGGCGATGCGGGCGGTGGTGAACTTTGCTCCGGTGCTGCTCGAGCAGATAGACGATTACGCGCAGCAAATGGACGCGCTGCTGAAGCACGGCAAGCCGACCCAGGACCACATGCTCAATCTGCTGGCGGGTGCCGAACGCATTCCGTCGGACGCCGTGGCGCGCCTGGCCATCATTCGCGACTGCCAGCGCTGCCATGCACCGCGCATGATTCATCCCTATCCAGCGTTTCACCATCTGCTGGAAATGGTCGGTGCTTCGTATGAGGCCGGGCAGGGCGACACAGCCTTGCCCGCCCATCTGGGGTATTTGTCCGAGCAGTATTTTCTCGATTTGCTGACCTGGTATCACCTGGCCTGGCTGGGCAATTCCCTGCGCCAGATGCCGCTGGTGCGGCGCCTGCTGGCTCAGGGGCACGAATTCTCTTCCGCTGATCGCCACGAGTTGCTGTATCTGATGCAGCATTGCATGGCGGGCTTGATTCCCCGCTACCGTGCTCTGGCCGAGCGGGGCCAGGTCGAGTTGTCGATGACGCCTTACGGTCACCCCATCGTGCCCTTGCTGAATGATTTTGCCAATATGCGCGATGCCATGCCCGATGCCCCGGCACCCGATGCCCCGGGCTATCCAGGCGGAGCGGAACGCGCGCGCTGGCATCTGCAGCACGGGATCGAGGTGTTCGAGCATTATTTTCGCCGCAAGCCCACGGGCGTGTGGCTGTCAGAGGGCGGGGTGAGCGAGGACGCGCTGAAGCAACTCGACGACCTGAAAATTGCCTGGACCGCGACCGGCGAAGGCGTGTGGCGCGGCAGCTGCGTCAAGTCAGGCACTCCGGTCGACGACACGCAGCTCAAGCGCGGCCTGTTTTCTCCGACACGTATCGATGGCTTCAAAACCCGGGTGTTTTTTCGCGATGACGGGCTGTCTGACCTGATTGGTTTCAAATACAGCGACTGGCATGCCGATGATGCCGTGGGCGACTTCATCCATCATCTGGAAAACATCGCGGTTTCTTTGGGCAAAAGCGCAAACCAGCATGTGGTCTCGGTCATTCTCGACGGCGAAAATGCCTGGGAGTATTACCCCGACAACGGACACCATTTTCTGGACGCACTCTATTCGCGCTTGTCCAGTCATCCCACCCTCAATGTCAGCACCTTTGCCGAGCAGGCCGCGCGCACGCCTGCCAAGCCTCTGAAGCGGCTGGCCTCGGGCAGCTGGGTGTATGGCAGTTTTTCGACCTGGATCGGTTCAACCGACAAAAATCGCGGCTGGGATTATCTGGTTGCGGCGAAACTGGCGTATGACCGCACCCTGGCGGCAGGCAAGCTGGATGCAGAGCATCAGGCCATGGCGATACGCCAGCTTGCCGTATGCGAAGGCTCGGACTGGTTCTGGTGGTTTGGCGACCACAACCCGGCGGGAAGCGTCAGCGATTTCGAGCAGCTTTATCGCACCCAGTTGCGCGAGTTGTATCGCCTGCTCGGCGTGGCGCCGCCGGCCTTGCTGGATGTGCCGCTGTCACACGGCGGCGGCATGGCGGAAAACGCCGGAACCATGCGCAGGAATACCTGATGAATCTGGACAAGCGATGTGCAGGGCTGTTGCTGCATCCGACCTCTTTGCCGTCCGGCACCCTGGAGGATGCAGGACGCTGGCTGGATTTTTTACAAGCCGCCGGCGTGAGCATATGGCAGATGCTGCCCCTGGGGCTGCCCCTGACCGGGTTGTCGCCGTACCAGTGCGCGTCGGCGTTTGCGGTTAACCCGGCGTTGTTTCCGGCCACAAGCCGGGTGGATATGCGGCGTTTTTCGCCCTGGCACCGGTCGCAGGCGCACTGGCTGGATGACTACGCCCGCTTCATTGTCATCAAGGCGCAACGCCAGGGCGCGCCATGGACGGACTGGCCGCTTGCGCTGCGCGATCGCGACCCGGCTACCCTGGCGGCGTTCGATCGGGCGCATGGCGACGCATTGCGCGAAGTCATGCATACCCAGTTTCGTGCCGCCGTGTTCTGGCGTGAGTTGCGTGCAGAAGCGGCGCAACGCGGCGTCAAGCTGTTTGGCGACATGCCGATTTTTGTTGCGCACGACAGCGCCGATGTATGGGCAAAGCGTGAATTGTTCTTGCTGGATGCCGATGGTCAGCCTTCGGTCGTGGCGGGCGTGCCGCCGGATTATTTTTCCGAAACGGGACAGCGCTGGGGCAATCCGCATTACAACTGGGCAGCGATGCAGGCGGATAATTTTGCCTGGTGGCGGGCGCGGCTGGCTGCCCATTTCGAATGGTTCGACTGGGTGCGTATCGATCATTTCCGTGGTCTGGCAGCCGCCTGGACGGTTCCTGCGAACGAACCGACGGCCATTCACGGCCAGTGGGTGCCTTCGCCGGGCGCGGAGCTGCTGCAGGCGGTAGCCGATGAAATGGGTGAGTTGCCCCTGGTGGCAGAGGACCTGGGGGTCATCACGCCTGATGTCACCACGCTGCGTCATCAGTTTGGCTTGCCTGGCATGGCGGTTTTGCAGTTTGCGTTTGATGCCCACGCCGACAATCCGCACAAGCCTGAAAATGTCATGCTCGATACGGTCTATTACACCGGCACGCACGACAACGATACGGCGCTGGGCTGGTTGCGTGCGCTACCTCATTCAGCACGTCAGCACGTGTGCTGGCAGCTGGGGCTGGGCGAAGCGGAAACGGTTTCGGACGAGCAGATCGCGGACGCGATGATCAGAACCGTATTGCACAGCCGCGCGGCACTGGCCATGCTGCCGCTACAGGATGTGCTGCATCTTGGCAGCGCAGCGCGCATGAATACGCCCGGCACGGAGAACGGCAACTGGACCTGGCGGTTCGACTGGGCAGACTTGCCCGCAGATCTGGCACCTCGTTTGCTTCAACAACTACAACATTCTGATCGGTGTGGTCCTCCCGACTCGTCATGAAAGCGCCCTTGAAAGCTACTACCCAAACAAACCTGCCTGCCATCAGTGCGCCGATTCTTCGTGTGCAAAACGGCACGCACCACGATCCCTTTGAAGTGCTGGGCACCCACGACACGCCTGACGGCGGCAAGTTGTTGCGTGCGTTCCTGCCGGCGGCCGAGGTGGTCGAAGTGGCTGGCGCGCGCATGACGCGCATTCCGGGCACCGACTGCTTCGAGTTGACGCTGCCGCCCGGCCAGGCATTCGCCACCCATCCGCAGCTGCGTTGGCAGGACAAGGGCGCAGGCGCATGGCACACCCTGCAGAGTCCGTATGATTTTGAACCGCAACTCGGCGAGCTGGATTTATACCTGCTTGGCGAGGGACGGCATTTTGAAGCCTGGAAAGTGCTTGGCGCCCGCCTGAAGACGATAGACGGCGTGGCGGGCTGCCTGTTTGTTGTGTGGGCACCGGCCGTGCAGCGCGTCAGCGTGATTGGCGACTTCAACGACTGGGACGGCCGTCGCAATCCGATGCGTTGCCGGGGGGCATCCGGAATCTGGGAGTTGTTCATTCCCGGACTCACCGCAGGCATGGCCTACAAATATGAAATTCTCGGCAGCCGCGGCCAGCTGGCAAAAAAAACCGACCCCTATGCGCGCCAGATGTTTGCGCGCCCCGAAACCTCCAGCTGCATTACCCACGACACACCCTATGCCTGGGCCGACAGTCACTGGCTCGCCGCGCGTGCCGGGTTCGACTGGCAGCATCGCCCGGTCAGCATCTATGAGCTGCATCCCGGTTCCTGGCGGCGCCATGCCGACGGCAGTTTTTACAGCTGGGGCGAGCTCATCGCCGAATTGATTCCCTACGTGCAGGACCTGGGGTACACCCATATCGAACTGCTGCCGGTGGCCGAGCATCCGCTGGATGCCTCGTGGGGCTATCAGGTGTCGGGTTACTACGCGCCGACCGCGCGCTTCGGCTCACCCGATGACTTCCGCGCGTTTGTCGACGCTTGCCATCAGGCGAACATCGGCGTGCTGCTCGACTGGGTGCCGGCGCACTTTCCCAAGGACGATTGGGCGCTGGCGCGCTTTACCGGCGAAGCCGTATACGAACACGAAGACCCGCGCCGGGGCGAGCACCAGGACTGGGGCACGCTGATTTTCAACTTTGGCCGCAACGAAGTGCGCAATTTTCTGGTTGCCAACGCTCTGTACTGGATTGATGAGTTTCACATCGACGGCCTGCGGGTCGATGCCGTCGCGTCGATGCTCTATCTCGATTACTCGCGCAAGGCAGGCGAGTGGCTGCCCAATCAATATGGCGGGCGCGAAAACATCGAGGCGATCCATTTCCTGCGCGAGATGAACACCGAAGTCCATGCACGTTTCCCCGGCGTGCTCACCATCGCCGAGGAGTCTACCGCCTGGCCGGCGGTGTCGCGTCCGGTCGAGCTGGGGGGGCTGGGGTTCTCGATGAAATGGAACATGGGCTGGATGAACGACAGCCTCGACTACATCGAGAAGGAGCCGGTTTATCGTAAATACCAGCACAACCAGCTGACCTTCAGCCAGATGTACGCGTGGACCGAAAACTTCGTGCTGCCGCTGTCGCACGACGAAGTCGTGCACATGAAGAAAAGCCTGCTCGACAAGATGCCGGGCGACGTCTGGCAACGCTTTGCCAACCTGCGTTTGTTTTATGCCTGGCAATACGCGCATCCCGGCAAGAAGCTGCTGTTCATGGGCAGCGAATTTGGCCAGTGGAACGAATGGAAAGAGGCCGGCCAACTCGACTGGATGCTGCTCGAGTTTCCGGCCCACGATGGCTTGCGCGCGCTGTTGCGCGACCTCAATCATTTGTATCGCAACGAAGCGGCGCTGCACGAATTTGATTTCGACCCGCGCGGGTTTCGCTGGATCGATTGCCACGATGCCGATCAATCGGTTTTGAGCCTGATTCGCCAGGGGCAACACGATGCGGACAAGATGGTGATTCTGCTGAACTTCACGCCGGTTCCGCGTCATGGCTACCGGATTGGTGTGCCGGGAAACCGGGTCTGGAAAGAAGTGCTGAACACGGACTCCGAGTTTTACGGCGGCGGAAATTTGGGCAATGGCCAGTTGTTGCATGCGCAAAATCAGACCTGGATGGGGTTCGATCACTCTCTGGAGGTCAGTTTGCCCCCGCTTGGCGCCATTTTCCTCAAGCCCCACTCATAACAAACCAGCCTCGAAAATAATAATTAATAAAGCGAAATTGCGGAGCAATTAAAAAATAATGAAACGCGGAGCAACAAAAGTTTTATTTGTCAGCAGCGAAGCCTATCCACTGGTCAAAACAGGCGGCCTGGGCGATGTGCTGTACAGCCTGCCGCATGCCGTGCATGCGCGCGGCGCGGAAATCCGCTTGCTATTGCCGGGCTATCGCGCGTTATTGCGCCAGCTCGAGCAGGTGCGCATTCTCGGCTGGATGGATGTGCGGGGTGCCGAAGGCATGGTCAGCGCCCGCATTCTGGAAACGCGTCATCCCGATTTTGCGTTCCCGCTGTGGGTGGTGGATTGCCCGCCTTTGTTCGATCGGCCCGGCAATCCCTATACCAATGCCAGCGGTCAGGACTGGGCGGATAACGCCGAGCGCTACGCCGTGTTTTCACGGGTGGCCGCGCAGCTCGCAATGGATGGACTGGAACTGGACTGGAAGCCTGATGTGGTGCACACGCACGACTGGCAGACCGGACTGGTCGCGGCGTTTCTGGCCGAGCAGCCCGGGCGTCCCAAAACCGTATTCACCATCCATAACCTGGCCTACAGCGGATTTTTCTCGTATGGGGAGTTTATTCGTCTGCATTTACCCAGCCACTGGTGGTCGCCCGAAGGCGTCGAATTCCACGGCGGGTTGTCGATGCTGAAAGCCGGCATCGTCTATGCGGACGCGATCACTACGGTGAGTCCGACGTATGCCGCTGAAATCTGCACGCCTGAATTCGGCTTTGGCCTCGATGGCTTGCTGCTGTCCCGCCGCTACAAGCTGCAGGGCATCCTGAACGGCATCGACGAAAACCTATGGGATCCGCATACCGACCCGCGCCTGCCGGCCCATTATTCGATGAGCCGCATCCAGCCCGGAAAACGCCGCAACAAGCAGGCACTGCTTGAACGCTTTATGCTCCATGCCGATGAGGCCGCGCTGGCCGCGCCGCTGCTGGGACTGGTGGGGCGCCTGGTGGAGCAGAAGGGCATCGACTGGGTCTTGGCGGCGATCCCGGTGTTGCTGGCAGAAACCGATGTGCGCATTGTCCTGCTGGGAAGCGGCCAAGTGGTTTACGAGCAGAAGCTCACGCGGCTGGCCAAGCAGTATCCGGACCGGGTGTTTGTCGAGATTGGCTACGACGAGTCGCTGGCGCATCTGATCGAGGCCGGCGCGGACATGTTCCTGATGCCATCGCGCTTCGAACCGTGTGGGCTGAACCAGATGTACAGCCTGCGCTACGGTACCCCGCCCATCGTCTACAAGACCGGCGGGCTGGCCGACACCGTGGTGGATGCCAACGAAGCCACCCTTGCCGACGTCAGCGCCAATGGCTTTGTATTCGATACGCCGGATGCGGCGACGTTTCTGGACACCCTGCGCCGCGCGCTGGCGCTGTATCGTCAACCTGCCCGCTGGCGGCGGCTGCAGCAGACCGGCATGCAGCAATCATTCGACTGGGCGGACAGCGCGGCGCATTACCTTGCGCTGTATGCCGCCTGAATTCAAATCCTTTTATATCGGGAACCCTCATGCCAGATCAATCAATGTGCCGCCCCGGTCAGACTTCTCTGGAGCCGATGCCGGTGACGGCGGAAGCCATCAAACAGGACATCAAGCAGTACCAGTACTACCATCTGGGTCGTATCCAGGGCTGTCCGCCGGTTTACACCTATCGGGCGCTGGCCTGGACGCTGCGCGACCGCCTGATGGCGGACTGGATGAACACTTACGCGCGGCGTGATCTGCCGGGCAAGCGTCGTGCGTATTACATGTCGCTGGAATTCCTGATTGGACGGGCCTTGTCCAACCATGTGCTGAATCTCGACCTCGACCAGACCACCCGCATGGCGTTGCAGGGTTTTGGCCATTCGATGGAAACCCTGGTGGAAGAAGAGCCCGATGCCGGCCTGGGCAACGGCGGCCTGGGGCGGCTGGCTGCGTGTTTCATGGACAGTTGCGCCAGTCTTGACCTGCCCGTGATGGGCTACGGCATTCACTACGAATACGGCATGTTTCGCCAGCGCATCGAAAACGGCTACCAGAAAGAAGATGCCGACCATTGGCTGCGCGACGGCAATCCGTGGGAAGTCGAGCGGATGGAGTTCATTCAGCATGTCCAGTTTGGTGGCCGTACCGAACACTTTCTCGACAAGGAGGGCGTGCCCCACGCACGCTGGGTCGATACCAACGATGTGCTGGCAATTCCGTTCGATATGCCGATTTCGGGCTACCGAAATCATGCCGTCAACACCTTGCGCCTGTGGAAATCAGCCGCTACCGACGCATTCAATCTCGATGAGTTCAACGCCGGCAGCTACACTGAGGCGGTGCAGGAAAAAAACCATGCCGAGCACATTTCCATGGTGCTGTATCCCAACGACAGCAGCGAGAACGGCAAGGAACTGCGCCTGCGCCAGCAATACTTTCTCGCCTCGGCGAGCCTGAAGGATGCGCTGCGCCAGTGGCAGGCGGCAGGCAACAGCGATCTGTCGAAATTTGCCGAGCACAACGTGTTCCAGATGAACGACACGCACCCCACCATCGCGGTGGCCGAGCTGATGCGCCTGCTGATGGACGACTATCGGCTGACCTGGGACAAGGCCTGGGCGATCACCACCCAGTGCATGGCCTACACCAATCACACCCTGCTGCCCGAAGCGCTGGAGCGTTGGTCGGTTGCGCTGTTCGAGCGCTTGTTGCCGCGCCTGCTGGAGATCATTTACGAAATCAATGCGCAGTTCCTGCGTACCGTATCGATGAAATGGCCGGGCGACATCGAGCGCCAGCGCCGCATGTCGATTATCGAAGAGGGCGGTACACGGCAAGTGCGGATGGCCTGGCTGGCGATAGTCGGCAGCTTCTCGGTCAACGGCGTGGCGGCCTTGCACTCGCAGTTGCTGAAGGACGGCCTGTTCCGCGACTTTGTCGACCTGTGGCCGGACAAGTTCAACAACAAGACCAACGGCGTGACGCCGCGTCGCTGGGTGGCGCATGCCAACCCCGGCATGAGCGCGCTCATCACCCGCGAGATTGGCGAAGGCTGGGTGGCCGACCTGTCGCAGCTGGAACAGCTCAAGCCGTTTGCCGATCTCTCCAACAAGGCTTTCCATGCCGACTGGCACGCGGCCAAGCGCGCCAACAAGGAACGTCTGGCCGCGCTGGTCAAAGCGGATTGCGGGGTCGAGTTCAACCCCGATGCGCTGTTCGACGTGCAGGTCAAGCGCATCCACGAATACAAGCGGCAATTGCTCAATGTCCTGCATGTGATTCATCTGTACAGCCGCATCAAGAAAGGCCACATGCAGGGCTGGGCCGATCGCTGCGTGCTGATCGGCGGCAAGGCCGCACCGGGTTATGCGATGGCCAAGCGGATTATCAAACTGGTCAACAGCGTGGCCGAAGTGGTGAACAACGACCCCGACGTGAACGGCCGTCTGAAAGTGGCGTTCTTGCCCAACTACCGGGTGTCGAGCATGGAGATCATTGCGCCGGCGACCGATTTGTCGGAGCAGATTTCTACCGCCGGCAAGGAAGCCTCGGGCACCGGCAACATGAAGTTCATGATGAACGGCGCGCTCACCATCGGCACCTACGATGGGGCCAACATCGAGATTCTCGACGCGGTGGGCGAGGAAAACTTCTTCCTGTTCGGACTGCGTGCAGACGAAGTGGATGCGCTGCGCGGGCATTACCAGCCGCATACCTATATCGAGCAGGACCACGAACTGCACGATGTGATTGAGTTGATCGCATCGGGCCATTTCAATCAGGTCGAGCCGGGCATCTTCGACATGATTCTGGGGGCCATCCAGAGTCCAAATGATCCCTGGATGACGCTGGCGGACTTCCGCAGCTATGTCGATGCCCAGAATCTGGTGTCGCTGGCCTGGCATGACAAGGCGAACTGGACACGCATGAGTATCCTCAACACCGCCTCATCCGGTTTCTTCTCGACCGACCGTACCATGGCCGAATACAACCGCGATATCTGGAAACTGCAGCCAACTTAACCTGCCTGGGGGACGATTTGCGTCCACCCCATCCGCTTGCCCCCGAAAGCGTGGCTGAAAACCCGGGCAAGCGGCCGGGTGAGGCTCCAATGTGGCTACACTGTCAGCGTTGACCTGATTCTGAAAGCACCATGCCCTTCTCCGCTCTCGGGCTCATCCCCGCCTTGGCTCACGCGGCTGCTGGACTTGGTTTTGTCGCGCCTACGCCCATCCAGGCCGCAGCCATTCCTGCCGTGCTGGCTGGACGTGATGTCCTGGCTACCGCACAAACCGGCTCCGGCAAGACGGCCGCCTTCTGCTTGCCCCTGCTGCAAGGCCTGCTTGCTGGCAAGGTGACGCCTTCGCAGCGGTTGCGCGCCCTCATTCTGGTGCCAACGCGCGAACTGGCTGCCCAGGTGGGCGAGGTGCTGCAGCATCTGGCGCGCACGCTTGCTCAGCCCGTCAAAGTGGCGATTGTGTTTGGCGGCGTGTCGATCAACCCGCAAATGATGGCGCTGCGCGGCGGCGCCGATGTGGTGGTCGCTACCCCCGGGCGTTTGCTGGATCTGCTAGAGCACAACGCCTTGTCGCTGGCTGCGGTTGAGTGGCTGGTGCTGGATGAAGCAGATCGCCTGCTGGATCTGGGGTTTGCCGACGAGTTGGCGAACGTGCTGGCGGCTTTGCCCGCGCGCCGGCGAAACCTGTTTTTCTCGGCGACTTTCCCGCCAGCTGTCCAGGCGCTCGCCCAAGGCTTGTTGAATGATCCCTTGCGGCTTGCAGTTGATTCCGAACCCACCCCGGACCCCGTGATCGTGCAGCGGGTGATCGAGGTGGATGCGTCACGCCGTACGCAGTTGCTGCGCCATCTGATTCTGACCGGCGGCTGGGAACGCGTGCTGGTGTTCGTGGCCACGCAGTACGCTGCCGAACACGTGGCCGCCAAGTTGAACCGGGACGACGATCTGTTTGCCACCTCGTTTCATGGTGGGCTGAGTCAGGGCGCACGCAAGCAGACGCTGGACGAGTTCAAGGACAGTCGCTGGGACGTGTTGGTCACGACCGATCTGGCCGCGCGCGGCATCGACATTGTCCAGCTTCCGGTGGTGGTGAATTATGACTTGCCGCGTTCAGCCGACGATTACGTGCATCGCATCGGCCGCACCGGCCGCGCGGGCGAAAGCGGTCTGGCCATCAGTTTTGTGAGCGCCGACACCGCGGCGCATTTTCGCTTGATCGAAAAGCGCCAGCACCTGAGCCTGCCGCGGGAGCAGATCGCAGGCTTTGAACCCACCCAGCTTGAGCCCAGTCAGGTGGCCGCCATCGCGATGTCCGGCACTGGCGGCGTCAAGGGCAAACGGCCCAGCAAGAAAGACAGGTTGCGGGCGGCGGCGAAGGCTGCAGGGTCAGCCTGAGGCGCTGACGGGGAAGGTTCAGGCAGCCTGCACCGGAATCACGTGGCGCGTGTCGAGGATGCGGTTATCCGCATCCACATAGACCAGTTCCGGCTCGAAACGGGCCATCTCGAGTTCGTTGTACACCCCATACGTGGCGATGATGATGAGGTCGCCCGGATTGGCCTTGTGCGCGGCCGCACCATTGATGGAAATCACGCCCGAACCACGCTGCGCGCGGATCGCATAGGTGGTGAAACGCTCACCATTGGCGATGTTGTAGATCTGGATCTGCTCGTACTCATGAATGTTCGCCGCATCCAGCAGGTTTTCGTCGATCGCGCACGAGCCTTCGTAATGCAGCTCGGCGTGCGTGACGGTCGCCCGATGGATTTTGGACTTGAGCATCGTGCGTTGCATGACGGTGCCCCCAATAAATAAGGAAAGACTTCTATTATACCGTTTGGCTATCGGTAATCTTCACGTCGGGTGGCTCAGGCTTGAGCCGGCAGGTCGAAATCGAGGTTGTCGATCAATCGGGTCTTGCCGAGCCAGGCCGCGCCCAGCACCACCAGCTGCCGGCTGTCTGGCGCAGGCGTTTGCAGGTTCATGGCGTCGCGCAGTTCGATGTAATCGACGCGCCAGCCCGCCATTTTCAGGTGACGGCAGGCCGTAGCCGACAAGCTTGCATAATCGCGTTCGCCTGACTCGACGCTTGCCCGGATCGTAGCGAGTTCGTGCTGTAATCGCACAGCCTGAATGCGCTCGGACGCATCGAGATAGCCGTTGCGCGAGCTCATCGCCAGCCCGTCGGCTTCGCGCAAGGTGTCGCCCGCCACAATCTCAATGGGCAGGTTGAACTGCCGCACCAGCTCGCGTATGACCAGCAATTGCTGGCAATCCTTTTTGCCGAACACCGCCACGCGTGGCTGCACCAGATTGAACAGCTTCAACACCACGGTTGCCACCCCGTTGAAATGGCCCGGGCGGAATGCGCCGTCCAGATCGCGAGTCAGGCTGTCGGATGGTTGTACGGTAAAGCTTTGCGGCACGGGATACAGTTCGCTGACAGCAGGCGCGAACACGATGTCGCAGCCGGCCGCCGCCAGCTTGTTGCAGT
This sequence comes from Hydrogenophilales bacterium RIFOXYD1_FULL_62_11, assembly GCA_001802655.1. Taxonomy (GTDB): domain Bacteria; phylum Pseudomonadota; class Gammaproteobacteria; order Burkholderiales; family Thiobacillaceae; genus Thiobacillus. Next base: position 11,842 of record MGZO01000089.1, on the reverse strand, counting down.
CGGCGTCCAGCGTGCGTGGATAGCGCTCGAAGTCTTCGCCTGCGCCGAACTGCAAGGGATTGACGAAAATGCTCGCCACCACCGGCTGGCCGTGCTGTTTTGCCAGTTCGACCAGCGAGACATGACCTGCGTGCAGGTTACCCATGGTGGGAACAAACGCGGTGCCGGTTTTTCCGGCAAGCGAGGTGCGCAGCTCGGCGACCGTGTGCAGAACCTGCATCAGAACGTGTGCTCGGCAGCGGGGAAGCTGCCGTCTTTGACGGCGGCGACGTAGGCGCGTATGGCCGATTCGATGCCGTCGGCACCGGTGAGAAAGTTTTTCGAGAATTTGGGTGCGCGTGGATAAAGCCCCAGCAGGTCGTACAACACCAGCACCTGACCGGAGCAGTCGGCGCCCGCGCCGATGCCGATGGTGGGGATGCTGAGCGCGTCGGTAACGGTTTTGGCCAAGGCGGCCGGCACCATTTCCAGCACGACCAAACCGGCACCGGCGGTCTCGAGCGCGCGCGCGTCGGCGATCAATTGTGCGGCTGCACTATCTTCGCGTCCCTGCACCCTGTAGCCACCGAGCTGGTTGACCGACTGCGGCAGCAGGCCCAGATGCGCGCATACCGGAATGCCGCGCTGGGTGAGGA
>MGZO01000089.1:10973-11126 GCA_001802655.1 Hydrogenophilales bacterium RIFOXYD1_FULL_62_11 | reverse complement strand
TGGTAGCTGCCAAAGGGCAGGTCGGCGACGATCAGCGCGCGTTCGGTTCCTGCTGCTACGCAGCGCGTGTGGTAACTCATCTCGGCGAGTTTCACCGGCAGCGTCGAGGCGTTGCCCTGAATCACCATGCCGAGCGAATCGCCGACCAGCAGC
>MGZO01000089.1:10596-10951 GCA_001802655.1 Hydrogenophilales bacterium RIFOXYD1_FULL_62_11 | reverse complement strand
GCACGCGCGCGAAGCTGGCGTCGTAGCAGGTGAGCACGGCGATTTTTTCGCCGCGTTCGTGCATGGCGTTCAGCGTGGAAAGGGTGACGGCCTTGTTCATGCTGCCCGGCTGAAAAACTCGCGCGGCCCGCGCATCTTGCTGATGCGCTCCAGTAGCAACTCGAAGTCCGCTTCGCTCTGCGCAAAGTTGAGGTTTTCACTGTTGACGATCAGGAGCGGCGCGGCATCGTAGCGATGGAAAAACTCGCTGTAGCTTTCTGCCAACTGGCGTAGATAGTCGGCCGACATGCCGCGTTCAAATTCGATTCCGCGTTGTTTGACCCGCGCTTGCAGGCTGTCGATTGGCGCTTGCAGA
>MGZO01000089.1:3184-10560 GCA_001802655.1 Hydrogenophilales bacterium RIFOXYD1_FULL_62_11 | reverse complement strand
GTCCTTGTCGATCAGGAAATCCGATACGGTGCCGCCGCGAAACAGGTCAGCCTGCGCCAGGTCGCGCAACTGGCGCGACCGCTCGAACAGGAAATGCAGCTGCGCCGGCAGGGCGTAGCGCCGGGGTTCCTGATAAAAGCGCGGCAGGAAAGGATTGTCGGTCGCGTTTTCCAGCAGCGTGTCGGCGTTCAGGCGCTCGGCGAGCTTGTGCACAAGGCTGGGTTTGCCGACGCCGATGGGGCCTTCGACCACGATGTATTTGTAACGGGAGAGACTCATGCGTTGACGGCAGTGGCAGGCGGAAGAAGGGGCGCTACGCTCTGATCACTGCAACTGGCGAGCCAGTCGGCAGCACGACCGCGCCCGGGAATCACGGTGTCGGGGGCGATTTCCAGCAGCGGCAACAGCACGAAGCCGCGTTCGCTCATGCGCGGATGCGGCAGCGTTAAGCCGTCTTCGTGGAAATGCGCGTCGCCGTACAGCAGTAGGTCGAGGTCAAGCGTGCGTGGCGCGTTGCGGAAGCTGCGTTCGCGGCCGTGGCGGTGCTCAATATCGAGCAGCGCGGCGAGCAGCGCGCGCGGCGCGAGGGCGGTTTCGACCTGCGCCACGGCGTTGATGAAGTCAGGCTGGTCGACATAACCGACCGGCGCCGACGCGTACAGGCTGGAGCGTGCGATCAGGCGGGTACCAGGCAGGCGGTCGAGTTCGGCCAGTGCGTATTCCACTTGCGCCGCCGGGTCGTTGAGGTTGGCGCCCAGCCCGACGGTGGCCAGGACTTTCATGCCGGCACCTTCATTCGGGCGACGTCTCGCTGGCGGCCTCACCCGGGCTCTTGCGCTTGCGGCGCCGACGCGGCTTGGGCGCGCTGTCGGCGACCAGCATGCGTTCGCGTTCGCTGTCGCCGACATCCTGAAAACGCGTCCACCACTCGCCCATCTCATTGGGCACTTCGCCCGATTCGGCACGCAGCAGCAAAAAGTCGTAGGCCGCGCGAAAGCGCGGATGCTCCAGCAGGCGATACGGACGTTGCCCGCCACGCTGTTCAAAGCGCGGCTGCAGCGCCCAGACTTCTTTCATCATGCCGTCGTAGCGGCGAGGGATGGCGAGTTGTTCGCGTTGCGCGTCGAGCACTTCGTCCATCGCAAAGAACAGCGCGGGCTGCGATTTTTCGCCTGCCGCTTCCAGCGCCTTCCAGCGCTGCACCACCTGCGGCCACAGCAGTGCGCCGAACAGGTAGGCGGGCGAAGCCGTTTTGTCCTGCACGATGCGCGCGTCGGTGGCTTTCAGTGCGGCAGTGATGAAGCGCCCGCCGGTGGGATCGTCCAGTATCGTGTCGAGCAGCGGCAACATGCCGTGGTGCAGGCCTTCGGCGCGCAGCTGGTGCACGCCGCGCAGCGCGTGGCCGGACAGCAGCAGCTTCAGGGCTTCGTCGAAGATGCGCGCGCGCGGAATGTTGGCGAGCAATGGCGCCAGCGTGGCGACCGGCTTGCGCGTGGCTTCGTCGATGTGAAAATCGAGCTTGGCGGCAAAGCGCGCGGCGCGCAGCATGCGCACCGGGTCTTCGCGGAAGCGCGTTTCGGGGTCGCCGATCATGCGAATCATGCGCTTTTTGCAGTCGGCGACACCGCCGAAATAATCGTGCACTTCGTCGCGTGCGGGGTCGTAGTACAGCGCATTGATGGTGAAGTCACGGCGCGCGGCATCGTCCGCCATGTTGCCAAAAACGTTGTCGGTCAACAGACGGCCGTGTGCGTCGGTCGGCCGTTCCTCTTCTTCGGATTCTTTTTGATCGTTGGAGCGGAAGGTGGTGACTTCGATGGTGACGCGCCCGCACATCACATGCACGATCTGGAAACGCCGGCCGATGATGCGTGAGCGGCGAAACAGCTTGCGCACCTGTTCCGGCGTGGCATCGGTCGCCACGTCGAAATCCTTGGGCGTCAAACCCAGCAGCAGATCGCGCACCGCGCCGCCGACCACGTAGCCCTTGAACCCCGCTTGCGCCAGGGTTTCGCAGGTTTTCAGCGCGCAGTCGTCGAGTTGGTCACGGCGGATACCGTGTTTGGCCAGCGGCAGAATCTGCGCGCTGGAACCGGCGGCGCGCGACTTGCGGCCCAATACTTTGTTGATAAAGCGACGAATCATTGAATACGCGGAGCGGGTGGAAAAAACAGAAGGCGCGATTATACAGGGTGGCTTAGGCCTGCCGCCGCCACAGCATGGCCGTGCCGGCGCCATACAGCCCTTCCAGCGAGGCCGGGGTAAGCAGCACGGCTGGCGTGCCCAGTTGCCAGCGGCCGTCGCCGTGCAGCAATAGCAGGCGGTCGCACTGGCAGGCCGCCCAGTTGGGGTCGTGCAGGGTCAAGGCCACGCTGCGACCGGCGTCGGCTTCGCTGCGCGCCCAGGCCAGCAGCCGCGCCTGATGCGCCGGGTCGAGATGGGTCAGCGGCTCGTCCAGCAGGGCAATCTGCGGCATCTGAATTGCCAGTTGCGCCAGCCGCGCCCGCTGGCGCTCGCCGCCGGACAGCGTGTCGAGCGGGCGGTGGGCAAGCCCGCCCAGTTCCCAGGTCGCGAGGTGCGCCGCCAGATCGGTGGGCGCATCGCCAAAGGGATGGCGACCCAGCGCGACAAAATCGTTCACGCTGCCAAAAAAGCCGCCTTCATCGCCCTGCGGCAACAGGCCGATGTGCTGCGCGCGGGTGAGCGGTGGCAGCGTGTCGAGTCGCTGGTCGCCGAGCGTGACGTGGCCGTGCGCGGGGCTGGCCAGGCCCGCCAGCACGGCCAGCAGCGTCGACTTGCCGGCGCCATTGGCGCCGAGAATGCCGAGCACTTCGCCGGGTTCGAGGCTGAGGTCGAGCGCGTCGACCAGCGTGCGGGCGCCCGTTTGCAGCGACAGTCGGTGTGCGGTCAGGCGGGGTGAAGTGGCGTCCATGGAATACAGAGGAGGGGCGATCCAGCCAAGCATAGCAGCATGCCCCTTGCGGTTGATGTGGCCGTAGGCGGGTGGCACACTGCCTGCGACCTTCCCGCCGGTGCAAGCCCGGTCCCTTCTTCATTCGGCCCTGTCTCTTATGTCCTTATTCCATAGCGTGCGCGTTCTTGCCCTGTGTCTATTCAGTGCTTCGACGCTGGCGGCTTCGCCCGATGGCGTGGTGGCAGTGTCGCATCCCGCGGCGGCAGCGGCGGGCGCGCAGATGCTGGCGCAGGGCGGCAATGCGATCGACGCGGCGGCTGCGGTGCAGTTCGCGCTCAACGTGGTCGAGCCGCAGTCGTCGGGCATCGGCGGCGGCGGATTCATGATGGTGTATCTGGCGAAAACCGGCCAAACCGTCATTGTCGACTCCCGCGAGCGTGCCCCGGCCAATGTGAGCGCCGACCTGTTTGCGCCCGACGGTTTGCCGATGCCGTTTATCCAGGCCTCGACCAGCGGCCTCGCAGTGGGCGTGCCCGGCACCCTGCGCGGCGTCGATCTCGCGCTGCGCCGCTGGGGCACGAAGCCGCTGTCCGCCACGCTTGCACCGGCAATCGAACTCGCCGGGCGCGGCTTTCGGGTCAACCGTTTTCTGGCCGAAGACATCGTCAACGACGGCGGCCGCACCCAGTTGCAGCCGGAAACCGCGGCGATCTTCCGACCGGGCGGCGTGCCGCTGGCCGAAGGTGACTGGCTGGTGCAGCCCGATCTCGCGAAAACGCTGAAGCGCATTGCAGCGCTTGGCCCGGACGCTTTCTATCGCGGCTCGATGGCGCGCGCCATCGTCCGGGCGCAGCAGCGCACGCGTAGCGAACTCGGTTCAGCGGGGGAGGGGCGCATGACGCTGGCCGACCTTGCAAGCTATCAGGCGACGATCCGCGCCCCCCTGATCGGCCACTATCGCGGCTGGACGCTCGCCGGCATGCCGCCGCCGTCTTCCGGCGGCCTCACCCTTTTGCAGATGCTGGCGCTGCTGGAGCGTTTTCCGCTGGGCGACAGCGCGCAGGGCTATGGCTTCGGCAGCCCCAAAACCCTGCACGTCATGATCGAGGCGATGCGTCTGGCATTCGCCGACCGGGCGGTATGGATAGGCGACGACGATGTCGTGCCGGTACCCGGTCAAGGCCTGCTGCACCGCGATTACCTCGCCACGCGCGCGGCGCTGATCCAGCCCGACCGTCGCATGGAAACGCCGCAAGCCGGTGATCCCGCGCCCTGGAACAAGACCGCCCCCCAGCTGAAACCATCGCGCATCCCGGCAGAAAGCCCCCACACCACCCACTTTTCCATTGCCGACCGCTGGGGCAACGTGGTCAGCTACACCAGCACCATCGAATACACCTGGGGTTCGGGCATCACCGTGCCGGGCTATGGGTTTTTGCTCAACAACGAGCTGACCGATTTCAACTTCCTGCCCGGCGCCGATGCCGCATCGGGCAATCCCGGTGCCAACGACCTTGCGCCCGGCAAGCGCCCGCGCTCCAGCATGGCGCCCATGCTGTTGTTCAAGAATGGCCAGCCCGTTGCCGCCTATGGTTCACCCGGCGGCGCCACGATCATCAATTCCGTGCTCAACGTCACCCTCAACCTCATCGACCATGACATGAACATGCAGCAGGCCATCGACGCCCCGCGTCTGTCGGTTATCCACGCAACCGGGAAGATAAGCTGTGAAGGCGGTCAGGCCTACATGCAGCCGCGCATCAGCAGTGCCACCCAGGACAGCCTGCGGGCACTCGGGCATACGGGGCTGGGTGAAACGGGAACGGACGGCTGCAAGAACACCCTTGGCTCGGTGCAGGCGGTAGAGATCGATGCCGCAAGCGGGGCGCATCGGGGGGCTGCTGATGCGCGTCGCGAGGGAACGGTGATTCGGGTTAAACCTTGAAAGGCTGCTTTCAGTCCGTTGCGGGTTATCAGGCTGGGCATCAAGGGCAGAAGCTCAAGCCCGGCCCCCTGCTCGGGCTGGGTGACGCAATCGGGACGCATGGGCTGTCGGACTTCTTTACACATTGAATGTATTAGTTTTATTTCAATATGGTTAAATTAATTTTAATTAACGATAACCTATTGATTGGTCGTTGATTTTAAGTTCATGTTATTGGGGCTGAAAAACCCGGCATTGATGTTGCTTCTTTTTGGCCAGGGTTTTTTGTACATAAAAACAACAAGTTTGTACAAGTCTCCCTCCGGCCGTTAAGAGCCCGCTCGCTTCGCCAGTGCTTTCAGCTGGGCTGAAGTCATACCAAATGGATTTGTCGTGCGTGAACCGAAAGAGCATCCAGTTGATGGGCTTTTCCGCTGTCAGCGCGTGCGCGTTAATTTGGTTTGGCAAGCAAATAAGAGGAGATGAGCGATGGAAGATGTTCGGCTTCACACACGCAAGGCTGTACCCAGGCTGGTTGCGCTGACCTTGCTGATTGGCCTGTCGGTCGCAGGCAATGCCCAGGCGGTTACGCTGTTCAGCGAAAACTTCGAAGGATATGCAAGCTTCCCCAACTATGATCCGTTTTTGGATCCGGTGAATTCGGGTATCGCCCAAATATCCGAAGGCGCTAATGAAGTCTGGTACGGCGCTCGATTTGAAACGCCGGATAACGGCTCGATCAACGATGATCTGGCCATCCAGAAATTTGGTGGTTTTTTGACTACCAACAATACCCATACGGGTCGGGTAGAAGACGATGCGGGCATGCTGTTCAAGATCGACACCACGGGATTGAGCAGCGTCAATCTGAGCTTCGACTGGCGTACCTTCCTCACGACCACCAACGACCGTTTCGTCGTGGGTTACCACGTGGGACCGATCGCTGGTTTCGGGACGTGCAGCGGTGAAGGCGAGGCGGGCTGCTTTGCGGATCTGAGAACGAGCTTGCCGTGGTACACCGACCAAAACGACTTGAACCCCACGGCGACCGGCAACTGGACGCAACTGCTACGCGCCAGCCAGAGCAACAGTTGGACTAATCAGTCCTATACGCTGGGTAACGATGCCAACAACCAGTCCGAAGTCTGGATTACCTTCTGGATGGACAACGGCGAGGGCGATTACGCGAAGTTCGATAACGTATTGGTGACCGCCGTTCCGGAAGCTGATACTTACGCCATGTTGCTGGCGGGTCTGGGGCTGGTGGGATATACCGTAAGCCGCCGCAAACGTACGCTCGGCTAAGCGTTCGAACCTGATTGCCCTCCGCTCGACGATGGGTCAGCGGAGGGTTTTTTATTGGGCGGCCGACCCGAGGTTACAAGGTGCCGCATTGCCTAAGGCCTGCGCAACAACCACAACATCAACGGTACCCCCAGCATCGCGGTCAATACGCCAACCGGCAATTCGCGCGGGGCGATGAGGGTGCGTGCGAGGGCGTCGGCCAGCACCAGAAGGCTGCCGCCGGCCAGCGCGGCGGCGGGCAACAGCATGCGGTGGCCGGCGAGGCCGATGCGGCGCAGGGCGTGCGGCACCATCAGCCCGACGAAGCCGATGCTGCCGGCCTGGGCGACAACCAGTGAGGTGCAAAGCCCGGCAAGCGCGAACAGGATCCAGCGGGTGGGGGCGACAGCGACGCCGAGCGATGCCGCCTTGAGCGGCGACAGTTGCAGCACGTCGAGGCGTTTGGACAGCCCCAGCGCGGCGGCGACGGCGAGTAATAGCGCTGCCCACAGCAGTGTGGGCTGAGCCGTCCACGCCAGATCGCCCATCAGGAAAAACAGCATGCCGGGCAGGCGCTCGGCGGGAGTGACGGAGAGCACCAGAGCGATGAGCGCGCCGAAGCCTGCGGCGAGCATCACGCCGGCCAATAACAGCGGCGTGTGATCGCGCGCCAGCAGACGGCCACCAAGTGCGGCGGCAAGCCCCAGCGCCAGCAGGCTGCCGGCGAAAGCGAGTGCCGAGATCCACGGCCAGGCCAGTCCTGCTGCCATGCCGAGCAGCGCCAGCAAGCCCGCGCCCCCGGAAACACCGAGCAGATAGGGCTCGGCCAGCGGGTTGCGGAACAAGGTTTGCATCAGTGCGCCCGCCAGCGCCAGCAGACCGCCGCAGGCGAAGGCGGCAGCGACGCGCGGTGCGCGCAACTCGGTCAGAATCTGCAGCGCCAGTTCAAGGTCGTCGGGCAGCGCACCGGCGGCCAGGCCAAGCGCAAGCGCGGCGGGCGCAGCGAGACCGAGCAGCAGCAGTTTGGTGGCGGGAGACAGGATCGCTTACTGCTTGCCGGCTGCGCCTGGCGCTGCCTGCGGCAGCAGGGTGACGCGTTTCATCACGATGGGGTCGACCGGCACATCGCCATGCGGCCCGCGATTGCCGCGCGGCACGGCGACGATGGCGTCGACCACGTCCATGCCATCAACCACCTGGCCAAACACGGCATAGCCCCAGCCTTCAAAGCTTTTGCCGCGATGGTTGAGAAAG
>MGZO01000089.1:3055-3163 GCA_001802655.1 Hydrogenophilales bacterium RIFOXYD1_FULL_62_11 | reverse complement strand
CAGGCCGTTGTCGCCCTCGTTCTGGATCGGCGCGCGCTTGGGCTTTTCGATCATGTCCGGGGTCATGCCACCGGTCTGGATCATGAAGCCGGGGATGACGCGGTGAAA
>MGZO01000089.1:0-3046 GCA_001802655.1 Hydrogenophilales bacterium RIFOXYD1_FULL_62_11 | reverse complement strand
ATCGTAAAAACCGCTTTTCACATAACCGATGAAATTCGCTGCCGACTTGGGTGCGTTGTTGGCGAACACTTCGACGGTGATGTTGCCCTTGCTGGTTTCGATCAGCACGCGCGGGTTGGTGGGCTGGCCGGCGGCGGGCGCGGTGGAAACGCTTTGCTTGCCGGGTTCGCTGGCACCGCACCCGCTCATGCCGAGCATCAGGGTGAGCAGAAACAATGCGACTTTCGAGGAGGATGCAGCGCGCGACATGGTGGACTCCGGAGGTGAAATAACGGGGGGTGGAAAAGCTGGCGGCATTTTACGCTGCGCACCCGACGGCTTGTCAGCCTGGGCACAAGATACCCGGCGGCCTGTCAGCCTGGGTACAAGAGCAGGCGGTCGAGTTCCGCCCGCACTGCGTCCAGCGGCAGCCAGCCATCGGTGATGCGGTCGAGTTGTTCGCCGCGTTGCAGGATCAGGGTGGGGAAACCGCGCACGCCGGTTTTGCGTGACTGCGCGAAATGCGCCTGGGTTTTGGCGCGGGCGGCGTCGCTGTCAAACGCATTCAGGAATGTAGCAGTGTCGATGCCCAGTCCAGCCGCCAGTTCGGCCAGCACGGCAGGCTGAGTGACGTCGCGTCCCTCGGCATAAAACGCAGTCTGGATCGCCTTGAACATCGCGAAGATTTGGGTTGGGTCGAGCCCGCCTGCGGTCACCACGGCGCGGCAGGCGGGCTCGGTGTCGTAGATGAAGCCGTCCGGCAGCGCGTCGTCAAACTGGAACGACTGGCTGGTGCGGGCATGCACCTGTTGCCAGTGATGCAGGATCTCGTCGCGCGCTGCGGCGGTCATTGGCGTGTGGGTGCCCGGTCGCAGGCCGCCCAGTACCAGCGCGATTTTCAGGCGCTCGTGATACGCCTCGCGCACGGCCTCCATCACCGGCGAAAAGCCCCAGCACCACGAACACATGGGGTCGGCAAAATACCAGAGGATGGGTGCGTTCATCGGGGATCACCTGGGTCGGTGGACAGAGAAATCGCAGCATACGCGATGCGTGAACTCAGGACGGTGGCGTGGGTTTGTCCTGGGGCGGGTGCGGGGTGTCGTCGTCCATGATGACGCTGTGAGCCGGGCCTTCGAGATCGTCGAACTGGCCGCTTTTGGTGGCCCACAGCATGACCCAGGCGATGACGCCGACAATCACGAGGCTCAGCGGGATGAGCAGAATGAGGATGTCCATGAGCGGGTTAGCGGGGAGCGGTAAGCGGTGAGGGGAGGGGCTGTGCGGCGACAGGCGTGTTCGGTTTGTAGTCGGTCAGGCGCAGTGCATTCAACACCACCAGCAACGAGCTGACCGACATGCCGATGCCGGCCAGCCATGGCGTGACATAGCCGAACGCGGCGGCCGGAATGGCGATGAGGTTGTAGCCGAGCGCCCAGCCGAGGTTCTGGCGAATGATGAGCTGGGTTTTGCGCGCGAGGGCGACGCCGTCGGCTAGCGTGCCGAGGCGCGAACCGAGCATCACCATGTCGGCGGCAGCCTGCGCCACGTCGGCGCCTTCGCCCATGGCGATCGATACCTGCGCGCCGGCCAGCACCGGCGCATCGTTGATGCCGTCGCCCACCATGGCGACGATGCGGCCCTGGCTTTGCAGGGTTTTCACATACGCAAGCTTGTCTTCCGGCAGTGCACCGGCATGCCAGTCCGTGATGTCGAGTTGTTGCGCGGTGGCCTTCACCGCGCCCTCGGCGTCGCCCGACAGCAGGTGCAGGTGCAGGCCTTGCGCCGACAACGCAGCCAGTGCGGCGGGCGCATCGGCGCGCGGCGTATCGGCCAGCGCAAACCAGGCGATCAGTGCGTCGCCGGCAGCCAGCGCGATCCAGCTCTCGTGCCCGTTGTTTGGGTAGGCGCCTTCTGCCGCTTCGGGCAGCGTGTGGGCAGGCGCGGCAAAGCGGGGCGAGCCGAGGCGGTAGGTTTGCTCGCCGATCGTGCCTTCGACGCCGCGCCCCGGGGTGTTGCGAATCTGGCTCGCGCTGCGCGAGGGGGTCGCCGCTTCACGCAGCGCGCGCGCGATGGGATGTTCCGAGCCGGCTTCGAGCGCGGCGGCAATGTCGCTGACTTCGTTCTCGCTGTGTCCGCCTAGCGCCACCACGCGGCGAACCGACAAGCGGCCCTGCGTCAGCGTGCCGGTCTTGTCGAACACCAGATCGGTGGCGCGCGCCAGCGTTTCCAGTGCGTGGCCGCGCGTGGTCAGCAGGCCCAAGCGCGTGAGCCGTCCGGTAGCAGTGGTGAGTGCGGCAGGGGTGGCAAGCCCGAGCGCGCAGGGGCAGGTGACGACCAGGATCGACACCACGATCCACAGCACTTTCGACGGGTCGATGACATACCAGACAATACCGACCAGCACGGTAATCAGCAGCAGCAGGCCGACAAACCAGGCCGCGGCGCGATCGGCCAGCTGGCCGATGCGCGGCTTCTCGCTTTGCGCGCGATCAAGCAGGCGCACGATCGAGGCCAGCCGGGTATCCGCACCGAGCTTTTCAATTTGCACCACCAACGGGCTGGCCTGGTTGAGGCTGCCGCCGACCACTTTTGAATGAATGGTTTTGCTGACCGGCAGCGATTCGCCGGTCAGCATCGCTTCGCTTACTGCGCTGTCGCCGTCGACCACCACGCCGTCGGCGGGCAGGGTTTCGCCGGGACGCACCAGCACATGGTCGCCCACGGCCAAGCGCGCTACCGGCACCTGTTCCTCGTCGCGCAAAGGCCAGTTGGGCAGCCGCGTGGTGGCGGCGGGGATGAGTTTCACCAGTTCTTCCACCGCCGCACCGGCGCGGCGGCGCGCGTTCATCTCGAGGAAGCGTCCGGTCAGCAGCAGAAAGATGAACATGGTGACCGAGTCGTAATACACCTCGCCCTGGCCAAAAAAGGTGGCGTACACGCTGGCGATGAAGGCGGTGCCGACGCCGAGCGCCACCGGCACGTCCATCCCGAGGGTGCGGCGCTTGAGGTCGCGCCAGGCGCCGATGAAAAACGGCCAGGCCGAATACAGCACCACCGGGATGGT
>MGZO01000088.1:9488-10205 GCA_001802655.1 Hydrogenophilales bacterium RIFOXYD1_FULL_62_11 | reverse complement strand
GTGAATTCCCCAAGGGGGGCGTGCAGAAGTGCGTGATCTTCACCGGCCTGGTGCTGGTGGCATGGAAGGCGGTCTGCGCTGAAGTGCCGCACATGCTCGATGGAAAGCCCAAGGACCTCCCGGGCGATGAGGATGACGCCGCAGCGCCGGCGCCGGTCCAGTCGAGCGCGCCTGCCGAACGGCAACCCGCGCCCGCACAGGGCGGCGAAAGGCCTCAGCGGTCATCCCCACCCGATGCAGGACGCAAGGCACCAGTTCAACCAGGAAATGGGCAGCAGGAGCAACAGGGGCAGCCGCGCCATCCCAATGGCGAAGCGCGTCCCCAGCCCGGCAAGCCCTCGCAACATCCCAAGCCCCAGTCGCAGCCCCGTCAGCAGACCAGCCAGGGTGGCCAGCAGCGGCAAACGACTGGTAAGCCCGAGCGCCAGACGCCGCCCGCCCCTGCAGCGCGATCCGGACAAGGTCAAGGCAGTGCGCCGGCCCAGCACCCGGCCCCCAATAAGCCCGCGCACGTTGCGTCCCCCGGCCCGTCGAGTCCCACGGATGGAGGCGACCGGAAGCCAGGCGGCGCCGAGCGGCCCATGCGCCCAGCCCTCGGCGCGGCGCCCGCACCCGGGCGGGAGGCCACTGCCGGCACGGACATCATGCAGGCGGACGCACCGTCGAAGGCCGCGGCCATCGCGCCCAGCTCCCCGCCAACGCCGGCCCCCACGCCAA
>MGZO01000088.1:6616-9473 GCA_001802655.1 Hydrogenophilales bacterium RIFOXYD1_FULL_62_11 | reverse complement strand
AGGCAGTGGATCAACGGGAAGCTGCGCAAGTGGATCTACTACAAGGTGAAGTCGCAGCAGCTTAGGGAGGCCGAGATCGAGTCGGGCTGGCTGCTCCTTGAAACGCAGGCATTCGGCAAGCGTTGGGATGTCCACGAGCCAGTGATCATCGCGGCCCTCCAGCGGTCCGATAACCCGCCGCTGATCTTCAAGAAGCCCAAGCCAACTAGACGGGTGCTCGACCTCAAAGACATGAAGCTCAACGCCGACTACATCCCTCCGCCCTGGTTGGTGGAGGAGATGAAGCAGATCGATGAGAGCTTGGCAAAAGAAGGGAACACGCAATGAGGGACCTGACGCACTTCGAAGATCCGTTCCGGCCGATCTACGAGAAATGGGCCATCGGCGCGTGGTTGGGCGCAGCTGCGATTTCGGCGCTGATGGCCAGCACCGCTGCCTACGGCGGCCCAATCTTCCATGCCTTCACCTGGATGTGCCTGGGCATGGCCGCGCTACGGTCGTGGCCGGCGTGGAAGCTCTACAAGACGCAGAGGTCGATGAATGGCAGTGGTTTGACCTTCATGACCCGCCAGGAGCTCAAGGCGCTCAGCGAGAAGAAACCTGGCCAGCTGTTCCTGGGGTATGGCTTTGACTGGTCCCAGCAGCAGACGCAGACCGCCTACACGCTGACGCGATACAACCCGGAGCTGATGCTGCCCCGCAAGGAGGGCGGCATGGGCCACGCCTGGATTCACGGCATGGGCGCCAGCAAGGAGGAGCCGCTGTTCATGCCTGTGGAGCATGCCGGCACCCACACGCTGATCGTGGGGACCACCGGCGCCGGCAAGACCCGAACCTTCGACGTGCTGATCGCGCAGGTCATCGCCATGGGCTATTCGGTGATCATCATCGATCCCAAGGGCGATCGCGACATGTGCGATGCCGCGCGCCTGGCATGCGAGGAGCTCGGGCGGGCCAATGACTTTGTCTACTTCCATCCGGCCTACCCGGAGATCTCCGCGCGCATCGACCCGCTGAAGAACTTCAACCGCGCCACCGAGCTGGCTTCGCGTATTGCCAGCTTGATCCCGTCCGAGACCGGGTCCGACCCCTTTACCGCGTTCTCCATGATGGCGGTCAACAAACTGTGCGAGGCGCTGCTCTTCATCAGCGAGAAGCCCTCCCTGATGTTGCTGCGTCGCCTGCTGGAGGGCGGGGCGACCCAGCTGATGATCAAGGCGCTGGAAACCCACTTCGAACGGGTTCGGCCGGGGCGGGACGCATCCGGAAACGAGCTCCCCCATGGCTGGATCAATGAGTCCAAGCCCTACACGGCACGTGTCCAGGGCAAGGGCGAGGACGCCCTCGGGCAAGCGCTGATCCAGTACTACCGCGAGCACATCATCGGCACGCACCCGAACCAGACCCTCAACGGCCTGATCTCCAGCTTCGAGCATGACAGCTCCCACTTCGGCAAGATGGTGACCTCGCTCATGCCAGTGCTCACCATGCTGACGTCGGGCGCGATGGGGGGGCTGCTGTCGCCCGATTACGATGATCCCGATGACCCGCGGCCGATCACGGACCTGGGGCGGATCACGCGCAACGGTCAGGTGGCCTACCTGGGTCTGGACAGCCTTTCGGACTCGATGGTGGCTTCGGCCATCGGCGCGCTGTTCCTGTCCGATCTGACCGCAGTTGCGGGAGATCGGTACAATTTCGGCGAAAAGGGGGAGCAGGTGCCGGTTGCCATCTTCGTCGACGAGAGCGCGGAGGTGATCAACCCGCCTCTGGTGCAGCTGCTCAATAAGGGCCGTGGTTCCGGCTTTTCGTGCTTTCTTGCGACGCAGACTGTCTCTGATATCACTGCTCGTCTGGGCTCCAAGGACCTGGCGCTGAAGGTCCTGGGCAACATCAACAATGTCCTGGCGCTGCGCTGCAATGACACCGGCACCCAGGAGTACATTGCCGAGAGCTTCGCCGAGACCGTGGTCAGAAGGATCGAGATGGGCCAGTCGTCCAAGAACGAAGTCAATGAACCGTTGACCTTCAGCGGCACGGTGACCGAGAAGCTGGCCGAAGAAACCGTGCCCCTGGTGCCGGCGGCGATGCTCAGCTGCGTCCCCAACCTGGAGGGGTTCGCGCGTGTCTCGGCCGGGCGGGTCTTCAAATGGCGCATGCCCATCCTGGTGTCCAAGCCGGCCGCTACCTGATCCCACCGCCAGATGACTTCCCGCCATCCCAATCCGGCAACGCCCAAGACGGTTCTCGCAGAAGCCCTGCGAGAGCTGGGCATTGCCACGAGTGCGGAGGTCACCTTTGCCAGCTTCCCTCGCCTGGAGGAAGCCGCGGCCGGACTGGCGTGGCACCTCACGGGGCACATCCTCTATCCGATGGCGCCGCCTCGCGTCAGCACCTTGCCGCTCCTGCACCTGTGCTTGAAGGACGCGTTTGAGTGGATGGCCTACTGCATGACCAGGCCCGAGCCGGATGTGCGTAAGGTCCAGACGGCTTTCTTGGCTGGGCTACTCAGGCATGCGCCTGAGTTGGTCCACGTGGAGATGGTCGAAGGCGACGTGGTCTGGGACCCGTTGAACGATGAGCCCATGTCGGAATGGCTACACATGCATCCCAACACCCGTTTCACCATGCGTGAGACAACCCTTTCAGATCTCTCGATGAGCGACCGCGACATTCGCATGGCGCTACTCACGCGGGTCTTTTCGACAAGCGGTGTCGCAAGCCTGGACGCCAGCATCACCCAGATCCTGCAGCCGCCCGATGAGCTGCATCCATCGAGAGAATTTTATGGCCAGTAGTGCAGGCAAGAGCAGCTGGTTCAAGTGGGCGATGATCCTGTCGACCTACCTCGCGCTCT
>MGZO01000088.1:0-6608 GCA_001802655.1 Hydrogenophilales bacterium RIFOXYD1_FULL_62_11 | reverse complement strand
AACGAAACGGCGCTCAACGAGGAATTCTACTCCGTGCCGGTGGCGACCAGCGCCCAGCAGCGGGGGGATCGTTGGTTTACGACCTCTTTCGTCGACAACCAGATCATGGCCCATAGCTTTGCCATGTTCATACCTACTGAGGAAGAGGTCGCGCGGGCCAAGGGCACCGAAGCCCTGGGTGCATCCGTGTTCGTGTGGTGGGAGGGCAGGGTGCGTGCCTGGTGGACCCTGGTGTGGTCCAGCTACACCAGGGCTTCCAGTGTCATGCTGTGGCTGCCCTATGCCCCGCTCATCCTAATTCCCTGGATCGTGGACGGCTGGGTGATGCGAGAGCGCCGCAAACACACCTTCGAGTTCGCCAGCCCCATCAAGCAGCGGTTCGCACTGATCGCCGTTGTGATCATGCCGTTCCTGTTCCTGCTGCTGCTGACCGCGCCCATCGTGATGCACCCGATGGTGACCCCGGTCGCACTCATCGCCAGCGCCCTGCTGATCCACCAGGCGATCGCCAACTTCATGAAGCGCGCGTAGGCTCCCGACGCCGACGCCGTCGCCGCGAGCGCCGCGGTTTGTGGCTTAGGCCTGCATCAGCTCATGCTGAGCATTGAGCAGCGATCGCTGCCCAATCAGCCCGCACTCGTTCAGGAATTTGGACGGTCCTGAGGTGAGGGTGTAGGACATCGTCAGGTCGATCCGGGCCCGGGTGATGCCGACGTAGGCCAGCCGGCGCTCCTCGTCCTCTTTCGAGTCTTCCGATGCGAAGGGGAGGGTGCCGTTCTCGAAACCCACCATCCACACGTGATCGAACTCCAGGCCCTTGGATGCATGCAGCGTCATTAGCGACGCGCCCTCAAGCTTTTCCTTGTCCTCGGACTTCGTGCGCGTCAGCGCCATCAGGCGCTGGTCCATCCGCCCACGCATCGAGGCGATCGACATGGTGGCCATGTTGAGCCGCTTGGTGGTTTCGTCGATGTCACGCTGGGCCCATCGGCCGTACTTGAGGATGCACACGGCCATGCCGTTGAGGGCCAGCTTGATATCCGACTGTCGTTCGGAGCGGACCATGTCACGCCAGCTGGCGAGTTGGCCCTGCAAGTGCCGGGCGAGATCGCGGCCGCCGCCGGGGGAGATGCGAGCCTTACAAAATCGATCCAGAGCGCCGGGCGCCTTGAAGTTGACCTGGTCGGCCAGCGAGTCCACCACGGACGTCTTGGCGCCCGCCTGCGTAAGGACATCGGACACGCCCAGCATCTTTCCGGAGGACAGGTCCTTGGCCAGGCCCAGCAGGAGCGAGGGGGCCTTCAATTCCCAGAAGCTCTTGCCGCCCTTGCGGAAGAACGGGAACTGATTGCCGATCATGCTTTCGACCAGCTCCAGCTGCGCATTGGTGCGCGCCAGGATGCCCCATTCGGATGGGTTGTCAGTCGCCAGTACCGCGGCGATGACCGCCTCGGCCTCGGCATGACGATCCTCGAAGGTGCGCACGCGCACCTGGCCCACGTCCTTGCTGGCGGTGACCAGCTGCTTGGGGACGCGGTTGAAATTGTGTGAGATCAGAAGCGCGGCCGGCTGCAGGATTTCCCGTGCACACCGGTAGGTGCGATCAAGGTTGATGAGGGTCGCGCCCGTCATGTCCTTGAATTTGATCATTCCCTCATACCCCAGGCCGCCGCGCCAGCCGAAGATCGACTGGTCGTCATCGCCCACGATGGTGACGTCCACGCCGGCCTTGATGTGCTCCAGAACCCAGAGCATCTGCATTGCATCGGTGTCCTGGAACTCGTCCACGAGCATGTAGCGCACGGAAAGGGGCTTGATTGCGCCCGAGCGCATGCCCACGACCGCATCGCGGAGCATGTCGTTGAAGTCGATGACCCCGTGATTGCGCTTGGTCTTGATGAACTCCAGGTACACCCACGCGAGCGGGGAGCTGTCCTTGGGCGGGAGCACCGGGTCGACCTCGCGATACCAGTTGTCGATCGCCTCGACGTAGTCCTCGAACTGGAGGTTGGGATCAGGGATGGGGACGTTCTGGATGAGGTTGCGGATCATCCGGGCCGAAGCGCCGGTCTCCAGCACCACGACCTTGACGCCGCTGGCCTGCAGCTGTGACTTGCACAGGCTGTGGAAGGTGCCGGCGTACATCCGGCTCTTGGCGGCCGGGTATTGCTTGATGATGCGCTCGCGCAATGAGGCGGCCGCATCGGAGGTAAAGGTCACCGCGGCCAAGCGGCTGTCCGGATCGGACGTCAGCAGATGAGCGGCCCGAAACTTGAGGACGGTCGTCTTACCAGAGCCGGGGCATGCCGCGATTACGACATGCCCCGGGGTAGTTGCGGCCAGTTCTTGCGCCGGGCTCAGCATCGATCAGGCAGCGGCAGCAATCGGCTCGGCCGCGGCGGCCTCGCCCTCGGTGCTGTCGTTGCCAGGGCCCTCGGCAGACGTATTCGTGCGCGCACGCTTGGCGGCCTGCTTGGCATTGCGTTCCTGCTGGGTGCTCTGCAGCGACTGGCGGGCACGGATCCAGGTGGTGGTCGTGAACTTCACCATGTCCCAGAGCAGGCGACGGAAGCGATTGATGACCTGGTACTTGTGCTCGGTCTTGATGGTGCCCTGCAGCCAGAGGTAGTCGACCAGCCAGAACAGCTCGTCCACCTGCAGCAGGATGCCCAGGTACTTGTTGGCGCCGGGCGTGTAGATCGGGACGTGGATGTCTTCGCCCTGGGTGTAGTCCTTCTCCGGGATCTCGTCGATGCCCTCGGCCTTGGCCAGGGTGATCAGGCGGGCGCGTTCGTTGGTGATCTCGACGGTCAGGGCCGACAGGCGCTCCTCGAGCACCTGCTCGATGCCGCGCGACTGCTCCATCTGGCCCTCGGACGGGACGATCTCCTGCAGCATGTGCATGGTCGTCTGGGCGCGCACGAACAGCACGTTCCAGTTCTTGGTCAGCATCTTGCTGCCCAGGGTGATGTCCTTGTGGATGACCGCGACGTTCTCGCGCGGCGCCCACTCGCGGGCGTCCAGGCGGCGCTGCCGCTTACGCTCCTCACGGTCCTTCGTGCGGGCGGGGTTCTGGGCCGGGTAGGCCGCGTTCTCGATCTGCTGCTCTGCTTCGTCGGCCATCTCGACCGAGCTCATGGAATCATCGTTCATCTGGGGCACTCCAAGACGATGGGGTTACCCGATGCCGGATGGCCTCGGGGGTGTCCATCTTCCGGGGAAGAAGCGCTCAGGTGTCCGTCTAACCGGCCTCTTCTCGGGGCGGGTTAGAGTGTTGACGGTGAAGAAGGTGGCGCTAGGATGTCTCTCATTGATGTGCCTCTGGCACAACACGACGGAGGCGAACCTCCACACTCAATGGCCTTTCTGGCCCTGCGCTTCGCGCAATTTCCCCGTCAGGGGAGGTGGTAGTGGCGTTCATCGCTAACGGGCTTCTGCCCGGCTACCTGAAACGGCTGCAATAGCAGCACACCGGTTCAATCCGGCATCCGACCCGCTCTCAAGCGCACCCCTGGTGCAGTCTTTGAGCGTGGTCACGACCCTTCTGGGATCTGGAAGCAAGCCCTCGCCGACGGCGACTGGCTTTTCGTGGAGACGACACAGCCCACGAACCTGATCCATCCAACAGAACGGTCTCACCAAGACGATGCCCTCCGGGCGTATGTGTGCCGGAGACGGGCACCTCTTGGTCGAATTCTTCTCCTTGCGGGACCTCCCGCCAGGGAAGTCACGTGCGGGGATCGCATTACTCCCCGGCACGCCACCGGGGAGTTTTTTCTTTTCCCGGCTCGGCGAGCCGCTTTAGGAGTTCATGCCATGTCCTACCGTCACGCCAAGGTCCAGAAGCTGCCCCCCATCTCCACCTCGTCCCTGCTTGCTCTCATCTGCATGGCCGTGATCCTGGCAGGTGGAATTGGCCACAAGTTCTTCTCCAGCAGTGCTGATGAGGTCGTCGTGCATACCACGCCCTCCAGCACGTCCTCCGAGTGCGATTCGCGCATCCGCGGTTACGAGTGCCGGCTGTCTGCGGCCATCGAAGCCCAGGTTCGCTAATCCCACCATCGCCCATCCCGTCTCGGGGTGGGCCCCCCTCAAGTCGATTGGCCAGCCAGTCGCCTTGGGAGGGGCTCACCCCTTACCCCAACTATGGAGAGACGAGATGCTGGCACTACTGAATACCAATTCGCAGTCCCATGAGCTGATGCTCGCTTCGGGCGACACCGTTCCGGTGCCGGCGCACGTCAACCATCAGTTGAGCAATCCCCGCGCCATCGAAAATGCCCTGCGTTGGTGTCACAAGGCAGGCATGATCACTGACGTGGAGCTGATGGAAGGCCTCAGCGAGCTGGGTTGAATGAACATGCGAAATCGGGTGCATCTGCACCCAGAGCCCGACACGAGCCTTGCTCAGCGTCGGGGCCCGCCGCCATCTCAACCTGGCGTTACGGGCGGCCCTCGTCCGGGGGCCCTCTCAAGTCGATTGCTGACCAGTCGATTTGAGAGGGTGGCCGGAAAGTAACTTTGAACCTGCAATAGCCACCTGCAGCACCAGCGCCTAGCGCGCACCGTCCGGGCGAACCCGAACACATTCCACTACCAACACTTGCGGGCAAACGATGCCCGTCAGGGGCTTCTTTGTCCGCGATTCCACCCCTTGCGGGTGACATTCGACAATTAGACAAAGGAGCAACACATGGCACAGGCCATCCGTCGCAAGAACATCGCTGCGATTCAGAAGCGCCGTCACTTCCTTCCCATGGTGTTCGACCACACAAAGGAAGCTGTGATGGTGCTCCTGATCTTCGGGGCGTTCCTGATTACGCCCTACCTCCTCGATAGCATTTTGGTTCCTGCTATCGAGATGGGAATCTCCACATTCAATACATGAGGTACCGCAGATGAATCACCAAGAAGCGTTGGTCATCGGCCGCCTCGGCTCCGATGCCAGGGTGGGAGAGCCGACCGAAGCCGGTCGTCGCTGCGTCCGCTTCAGCATTGCAACCAACAGCAAGCGCAGCAGTGCGCCTGAAGTGACATGGCATTCGATCTCGTATTGGACAGGTTCTGGAGCTGAGCTCGAGTTTCTCCGCAACACGCTTGTCCAAGGCGCGGTCTGGCTGGCAAGGGGTGAAATCCGGGCTCGTCGCGTCATGCACAACGACTATCCGGTAGAGATCGAGAGAAGGTGGATTGAGGCAACCAAGCTCGAGCTGATGCAGGCGGCCTCGGATTCGCGCGGTACCGAATCCAAGATGCCTGAGATGGATCAAGGTGCCGAACCTGATGATCAGGCCGGAGCTGAAGAGCCCCGGACATACCCGCCCGCACCCCGATACGACCAGCCCAGCAGGCAGCAGCAACGTCCGCCTGTTAAGACTCATGGTCCTCTGCCAACGAAGGCCGCAGCACCCAAGCCCACGCGCCCGGTACTACCGAGCATGGCGAACGGTTCGCAGCAGTCCGCACAACCCCAACCACAGCGTCCGGTCATGGAGTTCTAGCTCCAGGCCACGCTCAACACCATCAACCCCGCCAGGGTGGCATGCCACCCTTACGGGGGTGCATGCGCCTGGCTCCACGGAGTTCAAGTCATGCAGATCAATATCGGCCCGTTCAGGGGCACGCAGTTCACGCCGGAACAGATGTTCACGCCCGATCCCTTGGCAAGTGGTTACGACCAGCGCCAGGTGGTCATGCTCCCGGCGCTGACGCAGGCCTTCCTGGAAACGTACGACCCGAAAGAAGGCTGGGCAGTTGAGGTGAGCACGGAAGTGCTCAACATCGATATGCACCCGCTGGACCGGGATGGCGTCCAACCCAGCTCGGCCGTTCCCTGCGCCTTGTTCAAGGCCAGCCTCACTGACCCGCAAGGCCGCACGGTCGCCACCGCCTCCACGGTGTGGACGATCTCAGGCCCGACGGAATGGGAGAAGGGGGAGTCCAACGCACGTACGCGTCTGTACGAGGCATGCGGGCTCCAAGGCCGGTTCGGCAATCCACCGCCGGACACTGGCGTGTCCAAGACCGGTCAGGTCGTCCAGCTCCGGTCCGACACCTCCGCCAAGAGCTACACGCCGCACGTGGAGGAGGACAAGGGTGATACCGGCGATGTCGACGAACGTGCACTGATTGAGCAGGCCGCTGAAGCGGCCCAGCAAAGCCAGGACACGGACGAAGGCAAGGTCGAACCCGAAGCCTCCACGCAGGACCCGTCAACCGATGAGGCTGCGCCGGCCTCGGCCGAAGCAGCTGAGGAACCGTCTCCGGCCGCTCCGGCCGCTGATGCGGCTCAGGAGCAGTCGGGTACGAGCTCGTCACCCCGCGGTAAGCGTGTTCGCGTCGCTGACGATGCGCCCGCACCAAAGGGCCTGATCGACCAGGTCAAGCGTCTTGCTGCCATGCGTGGGAAGAAGCTGGAAAAGGAGGACATGACCAAGGGTGAGGCCAACGCCCTCCTGAAGAAGATGTCCTCTCCCGAGGAGGATTGAGATGGAGACCATCTATCTCAGCCCATCGGGCTTGGCGACGCTTGAGAACTGCCCGCGCTCGTACCAGTTTTCACGGGTGTTGAAGGTTCGCACGCGTCAGACGTCGTGCCACCTGGGCTT
>MGZO01000087.1:8064-14766 GCA_001802655.1 Hydrogenophilales bacterium RIFOXYD1_FULL_62_11 | reverse complement strand
GCGACCGGTGTCGCTCAACAGCGGTGCGGCCGTCCTCGCCGCCCTGCAGCGCCAGGGGGTCGACGCGCATGCGTTCGATCCGGCCAATCGCAATCTCGGCGACCTCATCAGCAGCGAATTCGACCGCGTGTTCATCTCGCTGCATGGCCGCCTGGGCGAAGACGGCTGCATGCAGGGCGCGCTCGAAGTGCTGGGCATGCCCTACACCGGCAGCGGCGTGATGGCCTCGGCACTGGGCATGGACAAATGGCGCACCAAGCTGTTGTGGCGCGCGGCCGGTCTGCCCACTGCCGACTGGGCGATGCTCAACGCCAACAGCGATTTTGCCGCTGTGGAAAAGCAGCTCGGCCTGCCGATTTTCGTCAAACCCGCGCGCGAGGGCTCCAGCATCGGCATGAGCAAGGTGACCGTAGCAGGCACGCTGAAAGCTGCCTATGAAACCGCTGCCGAGCACGACCCGCTGGTGCTGGCCGAAACCTTTATCGACGGTCCGGAATTCACCGTCGGCATCCTCGGCGACCGCGCCTTGCCGCTGATCCGGCTGGAGCCGGCCAAGGACGCCGCCTTCTACGACTTCGACGCGAAATACCTGCGCAACGACACCCAGTACCACTGCCCGGCCGGCCTGCCGGACGCCGACGAACAGGCCTTGCGCCAGCTGGCACTCGATGCGTTCCGGCTGGTAGGCGGACGCGGCTGGGGTCGGGTGGACCTGATGCGCGACAGCCTCGGCAACCCTTATCTGCTGGAGGTGAACACCTCACCCGGCATGACCGACCACAGTCTGGTGCCGATGGCGGCACGGGTGGCCGGGCTGAATTTTGATGCACTGTGTTTGACCATTCTGGAGCAGACCCTGGCATGAACGCCGAACTCGCCCACCATCCGCTGAATCAGGTCGCCCGCGTGCTGACCTGGGGCGCGCTCGGCCTGTTGGCCTACGGCGCGACAAGCTGGGTAATGGCGCGACCGTGGTTTGCGCTGACCACGCTGGAAGTGAAAACACCGGTTGCCCATGTGACCGAGGAACAGATTCGCCTGGTGGCGGAGCGCCGGGTGCGCGGCACCTTCTTCACGGTCGACCTCGAAAACGTGCGCGAGAGCCTGGAAAAACTGCCGTGGGTGCGCGAAGCGCGGGTCGAACGCCGCTGGCCCGACACGCTGGTGGTGTCGCTGGTCGAGCAGGAGCCGCTGGCACGCTGGAACGACAACGCGCTGGTGAACGCCGAGGGGGGCGTGTTTGTTGCCGCAGCAGATGGCGAGCTGCCGCGCCTGTCCGGTCCGGAAGACAGCAGCGCCGAAGTGGTCGCAGCGTATCGCCGTTATCAGGCCGCGCTGGCCACGCTCGACATGCGCATCACCGAACTGCGGCTGTCTCCACGCCGGGCGTGGTCGATACGCCTGGACAACGGCATGCAGCTGCTACTGGGGCGACAGCAAACCGATGCGCGCCTGACGCGCTTTGTCAGTTACTACCCGCGCCTGATCAGCGCGCAGGCTGCGCCCGCTTCGGTTCAAGCCGTATCAATTGCGGGCACAGCCGCCGCGCCCAAACCGGCCGCACCGATACTTCCTCTCAGCGTTGATTTGCGTTACGCCGACGGCTTTGCCGTGCGGATGCCAAATGGCGTTTTCCCTTTTAAACCGAGTCCTACATGAGCGCAGCATGAGCAAGCCAAGAGACCCAAAAAACCTGGTTGTCGGTCTCGACATCGGCACCTCCAAGATCGTCTGCATCGTCGCTGAAATCAACGACGAAGGCACGTTCGATATCATCGGCATGGGCACCCATCCGTCGCGCGGTCTGCGGCGTGGCGTGGTGGTCAATATCGAAGCCACCGTCAACGCCATCCAGCGCGCGCTGGAAGAAGCCGAGCTGATGGCCGACTGCAAGATCCGCGAGGTTTTCACCGGCATCGCCGGCAGCCACATCAAGAGCTTCAACTCGCATGGCATGTATGCCATCAAGGACAAGGAAATCAGCCAGATGGACGTCGACCGCGTGGTGGACACCGCGCGCGCGGTCAACATCCCGACCGACCAGCAGATCCTGCACACCATCCCGCAGGAGTTCATTGTCGATGGCCAGGAAGACGTGCGCGACCCGCTCGGCATGAGCGCGGTGCGGCTGGAAGTCAAAGTCCACATCGTCACCGGCGCGGTATCGGCGGCGCAGAACATCATCAAGTGCGTGCGCCGCTGCGGCATCGAGGTCGGCGATCTGGTGCTGCAGCCGCTGGCCTCGGCGATGGCGGTGCTGACCGAAGACGAAAAAGAGCTCGGCGTCTGCCTGGTCGACATCGGTGGCGGTACCACCGACATCGCCGTGTTCACCGACGGCGCGATCCGCCATACAGCCGTCATTCCGGTGGCCGGCGACCAGGTCAACAACGACATCGCGGTGGCGCTGCGCACGCCGCCGAAGGAAGCCGAGGACATCAAGATCCAGTACGGCTGCGCGCTGCGCCAGCTGGCCGACGCGCGCGACATGATCGAGGTGCCCGGCATCGGCGACCGGCCGCCGCGCACCCTGTCGAAGCAGACGCTGGCGGAGTTCATCGAACCGCGCATGGAGGAACTGTATTCGCTGGTACAGGCCGAACTGCGCCGCAGCGGCTTCGAGGAACTGCTGTCGTCCGGCATCGTCATCACCGGCGGCTCGGCCGGCATGCAGGGCATGGTCGAACTCGGCGAGGAAGTGTTCCACATGCCGGTGCGCATGGGCTGGCCGCGTTACGAAGGCGGACTGTCGGACGTCATGCACAACCCGCGCTACGCCACCTGCATGGGCTTGTTGCTGGCCGGTCTGGAAGCGCGTGGACGCGATGCACCGAAGCTGACGGGAAGCAGTCTCAAGGACATTCTGGAACGGATGAGGAGTTGGTTTAAAGGGAATTTCTGATGCCGCGCCGGCTTGATTGACTGCGGCGCGACATTGAAACGGGATTTGGCGACACGTACCGGATGGTTAGAACCCATCACGGGTGACACGCCAAAGGAATTGGTTTTTTGATTTGGCTAGATAAAGGAGGAGTAAAGATGTTTGAACTGATGGATGTAGATACCCAGGATGCAATTATCAAGGTCATCGGCGTGGGCGGCTGCGGCGGCAATGCGGTCGACCACATGATCACCTCGGGTTTGACCGGTGTGGAATTCATTGCGATCAACACCGACGCACAGGCGCTCAATCGCAACCAGGCCAAACTGCAACTGCAGCTGGGTAACGGTGTGACCAAGGGTCTGGGCGCCGGCGCCAACCCCGATATCGGCCGCGAAGCCGCGCTGGAAGACCGCGAGCGCATCGCCGAACTGATCGACGGCGCGGACATGCTGTTCATCACCGCCGGCATGGGCGGCGGCACGGGTACCGGCGCTGCGCCGGTAGTGGCCGAAGTCGCCAAGGAACTCGGCATCCTCACCGTGGCGGTCGTCACCAAGCCGTTCATGTTTGAAGGCAAGCGCGTGCGTGCCGCCAACGCAGGTATCGAGGCGCTGGCGAAGCATGTCGACTCGTTGATCATCATCCCCAACGAAAAGCTGATGCAGGTGCTGGGCGAGGATGTCTCGATGCTGGATGCCTTCAAGGCGGCCAACAACGTGCTGCATGGCGCGGTCGGCGGCATCGCCGAAGTCATCAATTGCCCGGGCCTGGTCAACGTCGACTTTGCCGACGTGCGCACCGTGATGAGCGAAATGGGCATGGCAATGATGGGTTCGGCCCAGGCCAGCGGCGAAAACCGCGCCCGCATTGCTGCCGAACAGGCCGTCGCCAGCCCGCTGCTGGAAGACGTGAACCTGGCCGGCGCGCGCGGCGTGCTGGTCAACATCACCGCATCCAGCACGGTGAAGATGCGTGAAATTCACGAAGTGATGAACACCATCAAGGCGTTCACTGCGGAAGAAGCCACTGTCATCGTCGGCCAGGTGCTCGACGACAGCATGGAAGATGCGCTGCGCGTCACCATGGTCGCCACCGGCCTCGGCAGCCCGGTCGCCCGCCAGCAGACCCGTCCGATGCAGATCATCCGCACCGGCACCGACGACGCCCCGATGATGGTCGGTGGCGATGAAGAACTGCCCAGCGTCATGACCACCCGCCGCACCCGGGTTCAGGCGATGACCGAGTCTGGCGTCGATCATCTGGACATTCCGGCCTTTTTGCGTCGCCAGGCGGACTGATCATGCTGGCAACGCCCCTAGCCGGCACGCAAGCGTGCCGGCTAGGGGCGTTCGTCCTGCGCGGCTAAAATGACGACATGATCAAGCAACGCACATTAAAGAAACCGGTCAAGGCAGCGGGCGTCGGCCTGCACTCCGGCGTCAAGGTCGAGATGACCTTGCGTCCGGCCGCACCCGACTCCGGCATTGTTTTCCGGCGCATCGACCTCGATCCGCCGGCCGAACTCAAGGCCGATCCTTACCTCGTCACCGACACACGGCTGTGTTCCATGCTCGAATCGGGCGCAGCCAAAGTGTCCACCGTCGAACACCTGATGTCCGCTCTTGCGGGCCTGGGTATCGACAACCTGCTGGTCGATCTGACCGGCCCCGAAATTCCCATCATGGACGGCTCATCTGCGCCGTTCGTGTTCCTGCTGCAATCCGCCGGCATCGTCGAGCAGGATGCGCCAAAAAAGTACGTGCGCATCACCCGTCCGATCGAAGTGCGCGACGGTGACAAGTGGGCGCGCTTCGTTCCACACAACGGCTTCAGGGTCGAGTTCACCATCGACTTCGATCATCCCGTTTTTGACAAGAGCGGCAAAACCGTCAGCATCGATTTTGCCGATACGGCCTACACCAAGGAGGTCGCGCGCGCGCGCACCTTCGGTTTCATGCATGAGGTCGAGTACCTGCGCAACCAGGGCCTGGCACTGGGCGGCTCGCTCGACAACGCCATCGTCATGGACGAATACCGCGTGCTGAACCAGGATGGGCTGCGCTACGAGGACGAATTCGTCAAACACAAGGTGCTCGACGCCATTGGCGACATCTATCTGCTGGGGCATCCCATCATCGGTGCCTTCGAGGCCTACAAATCCGGCCATGCGCTGAATAATGCCCTGCTGCGCGAACTGGCACAGCACCAGGAATCCTGGGAGTTCGTCAGCTTTGATCACGAGGCAGACGTTCCGCAAGCCTTCGCCCGTCTGCACCCGCTCACCACATGATTGCCGTACGCCTGCTGATCGTCGTCCTCGTGATTGCGGTGATGGCGTTCGGACTGGCGTGGCTGGTGACCGGCAATCGTGCCTATCTTGGAACCATCAGCCGCGTGCTGCGCTTCGCGCTGCTGGTCGGTGTGGTTGTCGCGCTGTTTTATGTGGTGGAACGCCTTGTTTTGCGCTAAACCAGCAGGATGCAACGGAGCGCTCGTTCCCAACTGACTGCACGGGTCCGACCGACGCGCATTCCCACGCCCCAGCCGACGTGATTCATCATTTGGCTTGATCGATGGACGGTTCAGGTCTTGTCAGAAAACAGGCCAGACTGAAGGCAGCCAGAAGATGCAGCAGGAATCCCTCCCCCTCAATCCAGCTTCTGCCGAAACCACGTCGACCCAGGGTCTGACAACCCGCCTTGCGCGTGAGCGTCTGGCAGCGGAAGGGGCGAACGCATTGCCTGAAAGCGGGCAACACGGCATGCGGGCGAGGGGGCTCGACGTGATCCGCGAACCGATGTTCCTGTTGCTAATTATTGCGGCCGGGATCTATCTGATATTGGGCGATCTGCATGAAGCCCTGATGCTGCTGTTTTTTGTCGGGGTGGTGGTGGGCATCACCCTGTATCAGTCGCACAAAACCGAACGGGTGTTGCAGGCGCTACGCGATCTGACCAGTCCGCGCGCGCTGGTGTTGCGCGATGGCGAAAAGCAGCGCATCGCTGGGCACGAGGTGGTGCGCGACGACATCGTGATGCTGGCCGAAGGGGATCGCGTGCCGGCGGACGCGCGGCTGCTGATGTGCCAGGGTCTGCTCGTCGATGAATCGCTGCTGACCGGTGAAGCCGTACCGGTGCGCAAAACCGTGGGCGAGGGTCTGGCGGTCACCGGGCGACCCGGCGGGGACGATTTGCCGCAGGTGTATTCAGGCACGCTGGTGGTACAGGGCCAGGGCATTGCACGTGTCACCGCTACGGGGCCGCGCACTGAAATGGGCAAGATCGGCAAATCGCTGCAGGCCTTGCGCCCCGAACCCAGCCCGATGCAGCGCCAGGTGCGCCGCATGATGTGGATCTTTGCGCTGCTCGGCATGCTGTTGAGCAGCGTGGTGGTGGTGCTGTATGGCCTCACCCGCGGTGCCTGGCTCGATGCGCTGCTCGCCGGCATCACGCTGGCCATTTCCCTGCTGCCGCAGGAGTTTCTGGTGGTGCTCACGGTTTTTCTGGCGCTGGGGGCGTGGCGCATTTCGCGCAACAACGTGCTGACACGGCGCATCCCGGCGCTGGAAACGCTCGGCGCCGCCACCCTCCTGTGCACGGACAAGACCGGCACCATCACCGAGAACCGCATGACGGTGGCGCAACTGGTGACGCGCACTGAAAACCATGCGGTCGATTACGCGCAAACAAATGATTTGCCAGAGCCTTTTCATGAGCTGGTCGAGTTCAGCGTGCTGGCCAGTCTGGTCGATCCGTTCGATCCGATGGAGAAAGCCTTTCGCCGCCTCGCCGATCACTTTCTTGCCGGCACCGAGCACC
>MGZO01000087.1:3698-8033 GCA_001802655.1 Hydrogenophilales bacterium RIFOXYD1_FULL_62_11 | reverse complement strand
CCGCGACATGCTCGCCATGACGCACAGCTGGAAGGCCACCCAACGCGACGAATTCGTGGTGGCCGCCAAAGGCGCGCCTGAGGCTGTTGCCGATCTGTGCCACTTGTCCGCGGCAGAAACCGCACGCATCGCTGAACAGGCCAACCAACTTGCGGCGCAGGGCTTGCGCGTTCTGGCCATTGCCAAAGCGAGCTTCGAAGGCGCAATCCTGCCACCGCAGCAGCACGATTTCCCGTTTGTTTTTCTCGGTATGATTGCGCTGGCCGATCCGGTACGCCCACGCGTGCCGGAAGCGATTCGTGTGGCGCGCGTTGCCGGAATGCGCGTAGCGATGATCACCGGCGACTATCCCGGCACCGCCGAAGCCGTCGCGCGCCAGGCCGGGATCGATCTCGCCGGCGGCATCCTCAGTGGCCCTGAGATCGATGCGCTCGACGATGCGGCGTTGCGGCAGCGACTCGAAACCACCCACGTCTTCGCACGCGTCGCGCCGGAGCAGAAGTTGCGCCTGGTGCAGGCCTTCAAGGCCAACGGTGAAATCGTGGCGATGACCGGCGACGGCGTGAACGATGCCCCGGCGCTCAAGGCCGCGCACATCGGCATTGCCATGGGCGGGCGCGGCACCGATGTCGCGCGCGAAGCATCCTCGCTGGTTCTGCTGGACGACGACTTTGCCACCATCGTCGATGCCATCCGCCTCGGCCGGCGCATCTACGACAACCTGCACAAGGCGATGGCGTACGTGCTTGCGGTGCATGTGCCCATCGCCGGGATGGCGCTGCTGCCCTTGCTGTTCGGGTTGCCGCTGGTGCTCGCCCCCGTGCACATCGTATTTCTCGAACTCATCATCGACCCTGCCTGTTCCATCGTGTTCGAGTCCGAACCGGAAGAACGCGACAGCATGAAGCGGCCACCGCGCCGGTCGGATGCCCCCCTGTTCAGCCTACGCACCCTGCTGCTGTCGCTGCTGCAAGGCGCAACCCTGTTTCTTGCCGTGGCTGCGGTGTATGCCCTCGCGCTGCAGCGCGGTCAGGGTGCAGACGAAGCGCGCGCACTAACCTTCACCACGCTGGTGATCGGCAA
The DNA here is from genome assembly GCA_001802655.1 of Hydrogenophilales bacterium RIFOXYD1_FULL_62_11. Taxonomy (GTDB): domain Bacteria; phylum Pseudomonadota; class Gammaproteobacteria; order Burkholderiales; family Thiobacillaceae; genus Thiobacillus. The sequence continues at coordinate 6,950 of MGZO01000087.1, read as the reverse complement.
TCTGTGGCTGATCCTGATCAACCGCTCCTGGTCGAGCACGCTCCTGACGTCGATGCGCACGCCGAACCCTGCTTTGTGGTGGGTGGTCGGCGGCACCCTCGGTTTCCTTGCATGCGTGCTCTATATTCCGGGCTTGCGCGGGTTGTTCGGCTTCACCTATCTGCACGCGACTGACGTGCTTCTGGCCATCGCCGCCGGCGCGACCGGGATTGTGTGGTTCGAGTTGTACAAGTGGGTCAAGGGAACACGGCTCAAAAGGCCGGCCGCCTGACGACCCGGAATATCAGTTCCCGACTCCGGCCCAAACAAAAAAATTCATGCGGGCTACTTGCCTTCCGGTTTGCCCGCGTCTAGTAATAATGAACCATCAGAAGCGGTACAAAAGTTAAAGTCCGGCTGGCGCCTGCCGATAAGGATAAGCCAGTCCTGCATCTCTTTTTCTGGCCCCCTCAATAACCGGGACATCAGCCATGCGCACCAAGCAATTTCAGACTGCAAGGTATCGTATCAGTGGAATAGCCCCTGCCGGCGTACAACCCGAGCAGTGCCTGGAGTCGCCAGAGGAACGTGTAGCCGCAGTCATGGCTGCGCTGGATGACATCGGCAAGCTGATTTCAAATCAATGTTTTTCCCGTCCCGACGCGTTGACGCAGGACAGCATCACAGCCTATGCACTGGCGCTGATGCAGCTTCGCGAATGCGCCTGCGCAGCCGGGCTCGGCCGTTTGACGAAAGCCTGCGATGCTCTTGCCGTGACGGTTGCGCGGCTGATTGAGGACAAGAACTGCGCCTGCCACCAAAAATGCGATGCCCTGACGCGATTTGTCGCCCATGCGCATGCCATGATCCAGCTGTCAGCCGAAATGCCCAAGCATCCGACCTTGCCGATTGCCGTTGCCTATTCCCAAGCCGAACGGGCGCTGAATGAAGCGGGGCGCTACGCATTACAGCGTGTCCCGCACTGATTAAGGCAGGGTTCGGGCCACACATCGCCGACCCCACCGGTTCAACCCAATGCCGCCACCAACCGTCCTGACCCCAGCGCGGGTGGTGGCGGCAATTTCATTGCCTCAGGCTACAGCCTGATCTGGTCGCGCTGAAAATGTACGGCATTCAAGTCAGCCAGAAACAGTGCCAAGTCGCGATCATTTGGCTCATCGGCATCGAAACTTCCCTGTTCTGCCGCATTTAACCCCTGTCCCAGCTGGCGCTTAAGCTGAAACAGCGGAAGATGAAGGACATCCGGGACGCGCCGCGCCGCATTCCAGGCCATGCGGCCGTGGCGGGCGAATGGCTCAGCCTGGATACGGCGGAGCTCTCGATGAGTGCCGCCTCAGGCGTTACGGACTTGTTCCCGCATCAGGCTAACCGACGGCACATGGTGCGGCGTATGCCCATGCCCCAGCGCCAGGGTGTAAATGCGCTGCAGGTCTTCTTCGCTGACGTCGATAAAGGTGTCAAGTTGAGACAACGCGTAGACCAGATCACTATGCGGAATCATGCGTTCTTCGGCTGCATCCGCAGCCAGCTCGGCCGGAGCCAACGCTTCGACCGACTCACGCCACCACGCCTGCGGGTAGCGCCGCCAGGCAAACGGGAAATTGAACAGCACGGCAACAATCAGCAGCACCACCACGTTCAACAACACCGGCACAAACAGGTAGCCGTAACCCAGCGTCAGGATCGGCTCGCCCCCCATCACCGCAAACAAGGCCGTGGCGCCGCCGGGAGGATGCAGGCAACGCAGCCAGTACATCAGGCCGATCGACGCTGCAACCGCAATCGAAGCTGCGAGCATCGGATCGGCGATCCATTGCGCGCAGGTGACGCCGACCGCTGCTGAAATCAGATGCCCGCCAACCACCGGCCAGGGCTGCGACAACGCCCCGTGCGGCGCAGCGAACAGCAATACCGCCGATGCGCCCATCGAAGCCACCGTGAGCGCCCCGACATGGTCGCCGAGCAGGGCATGACTGACCCACAGCACGGCAAGAATGCCGAGCAAGCCCCCCGCTGCTGAAATCCAGTGTTCGCGTTCCGAAACCGAATAGGCTAGTTTACGCACCATGCCGTGTTGCCGCCTTAGCCCGTGCTCCAGGCACGCGGGCGCCGCATCCCGGCGATCTTGCACGCCTGCTTGACGTAGCCATACGGGAACAGCACGAACAGCTGCTTTTGCGCCTCGCGTCCCATGCGCTCCGCCAGATGCTTGATGACAAAACGCGCATCGGCTGCAACCTGATGCTCCTCGTAGAACGCGCGCATGAAACGCAGCACGTCCCAATGGTCATCGTTGAGCTGGATGGCTTCGTCCTGTGCCAGCACTTCGGCCACCGCTTCGTTCCAGTCACCGGGCTCGATCAGATAGCCCTCCGCATCGCGCTCGGGCATCACGGTCATACTTTCAGTCATGGCTTCCATTACAGACCCCTGAAATTATCGATGAGGCCAGTTTAGGGATTCCCTAACCATCAATCCAACGATATATTTTGCTATCTAATATCGACGAACCCGATAGATACGCCATGGACACCGAACTCGCCCGCACCTTTTTGATGGTCGCCGCTACCGGCAACTTCGTCGCTGCAGCCAGCCGCCTGCATGTCACCCAGTCTACTGTTAGTGCGCGCATACACTCACTGGAAACCTTTCTGGGTGCGCGCTTGTTTCAACGCGGGCGCAACGGTGCGGTGCTGACACCGTCTGGAAAGCGCTTCCTCCGTCACGCCAAAAACCTGGTGCGTACTGTCGAGCAGGCGCATCACGACGTGGGCCTGCCACAGGGCTTTCGCGACGTACTGACGCTCTCCGGCCGCATCGCCGTGTGGGAAGGATTTTTGCCGCACTGGGTGGCCTGGATGCGCGAAGCCGCGCCAGATGTATCGCTGCGGCTGGAAATCGGCTTTGAGGCCGACATCATGCAGGGCTTGATCGAAGGAACGGTGGACATTGGCGTGATGTACACGCCGACCTCGCGCAGCGGGCTGGTGGTCGAGCCCCTGTTCGACGAAACCCTGCTGCTGGTCACCAGTGACCTTGCGCGCGGCTGGCCCGACGAAGGCTATATCCACATCGACTGGGGACCGGAATTCCACGCCCAGTTCAGCGACCACTACCCCGACGCCCCCCCGCCCACGCTGGTCGCCAATATTGGCTGGCTGGGCGTTCAGCAACTGCTCACTTACGGTGGAAGTGGCTATTTTCCTCGACGTCTAGTGCGGCGCTACATCGAATCCGGGCAACTGTGGCGGG
>MGZO01000087.1:3374-3632 GCA_001802655.1 Hydrogenophilales bacterium RIFOXYD1_FULL_62_11 | reverse complement strand
CCCTGAATCTGGCACTGGATGGCTTGCGTGAACTGGCGCGGGCAGAGCAAGCGCAGGGAGATTGATCGGACTCGAACCACTCGGATATGCACTTGGCTGGCTGGCATGACGAAGCTGGCGGCACACGCCCGCGCAGTTCACGGAGATAGATTTTGTTTGATTTGCAAATATAAATAGAAAGCAGGTTGGCGAAAAACAGGCTGTCAAGGCAGGAGGACGACGAAATGCTGGATCGATTGCGGGTTCATCAAGTGCGAC
>MGZO01000087.1:0-3364 GCA_001802655.1 Hydrogenophilales bacterium RIFOXYD1_FULL_62_11 | reverse complement strand
CGCAGCCGTGCGGGTGCGCTTGAACCAGGCCGCCAGCCTGAAGGCGATGGCCGATCCCAGCCTGGGTTCGCTTGCCCGCGCGTATGTCGAGGGCGCACTCGATCTGCACGGCAATATCCGCGACATCCTCGCGCTAGGCGACCGCCTCTGCAACGCGAGTGAATGCACGCCGAGGACCGGGTCGAACGGCTGGAAGTGGTGGCGCCACACGCGCAGCAAGGACCGCAAGAACATTCAGTACCACTACGACGTTTCCAACGATTTTTACGCCCTGTGGCTGGATACGCGCCGGGTGTATTCCTGTGCCTATTTCAAAACACCCGACATGAGCCTGGAAGCCGCACAGGAAGCCAAGCTCGACCATATCTGCCGCAAGCTCGATCTCAAGCCGGACGAGCAATTTCTCGACATCGGCTGCGGCTGGGGCGGCTTGATCCTACATGCGGCGGAAAGCTACGGCGTGCGCGCGGTCGGCATCACCCTGTCGGATGACCAGCAAGCCTATGTCAGCCAGCAAATCGAAGCGCGCGGCCTGCGTGGCCGGGTCGAGGTGCGCAGGATGGATTACCGTGACGTGCCCGAGCATGGCGGCTACGACAAGATCGCCAGTGTCGGCATGTTCGAGCACGTTGGCCGCCTCAATCTGCGCACCTATTTCGACAAGATCCATGCGCTGCTCAAACCGGGAGGGCTGGTGCTCAACCATGGCATCACCACGGCCGAACCCGAAGCCAGCGGCCTCGGCAGCGGCATCGCCGAGTTCATCGAAGACTACGTCTTCCCGGGCGGCGAACTGGTGCACGCCTCCGAGGTGCTGCGCGCTGCTTCAGGCAGCGGCCTCGAATGCCTCGATGCCGAGAACCTGCGCCCTCATTACGGCAAAACCCTGTGGCACTGGGTGACGCGACTGGAACAGCACGCTGACGAAGCTCGCCACCTGATCGGCGAACAGAAATACCGCATCTGGCGCATTTATATGGGCGGATCTGCTTATGCCTTCGAGCATGACTGGATGGAGCTATGGCAGGTGCTGGCCGGCAAGGGCGTCGACGGCGGCCAGCCGAACTACCCGTTCAAGCGGGATTACATTTATTTCTGAAGGCTTTCGCGCGGTCAGTAAACGCCGTAATGCGGGCTGCGCATGGCCAATGCATTTGCATGATCGAGGTCGATCAACCTCGTTCGTCCCTATTCAACAAATGCAGGATAGACACCGCCGGCTCTGCCAGATCGGCCAGCGTGTAGCGCTCGACATGCTTGAGAAACGCCCGCTGCGCCTCGAACAAAATGGCTTTGAGCGCGCAGCTTTTTTGGATGACGCACACCGGATCATCGCAGTTGACCGGTGTGAGCGTGGCTTCCATGAGTTCAATCACCTGTCGCAGATTGATGCTTTGCTTCGGCTTGCCGAGCCTGATACCGCCATGCTGGCCCCGGCTCGCTTGGATCAATCCCGCGCCCGCCAGCTTTTGCACGATTTTCATGACATGACTGCGCGATACGTCGAACTGCTCGGCAATCTCCTGCACGGTTGACAAGCGGTCTTCCGGCATCGAGGCCAGATAGATCAAAACCCGAAACGCATAGTCCGTGTGTTTGGTCAGGCGCATGGCGGGGTCCTCGAATCGTTTGACTGCATTTTACTTGACCCGGCTTATTAGATTCACCTAATATTCCTGTTCAAACATTCATATCAGATGAATGTTAAAGACCACTCGTCAAACCCAGGAGTCCCCATGTTATCTGCCGAAACGCTGGCCACGATCAAATCAACCGCCCCTCTGCTGGCCGAGCAGGGCCAAGCCATCACCACCCTGTTTTATGCCAAGCTATTCCAGCAGCACCCGGAGTTGCAGCACATTTTCAATATGGCCAATCAAGCGAAAGGCGAGCAGTCCCGCGCGCTGGCCGAATCGGTGTTCATGTACGCCACCCACATCGACAAGCTGCAGAACCTGGGGCCGATGGTCAACCGCATTGCCCACAAGCACGCCAGCCTGCAGGTTGCGCCCGAACACTATCCGATCGTGGGAAAATATCTACTGGAAGCCATCCAGGACCATCTGGGCCTCGAAGCCGGCCATCCGGTGCTTGGCGCCTGGGCCGAGGCATATGGCCAGCTGGCCAGCATCTTCATCCAGACCGAGGAAGGCATCTACCGAGACAACGCCGACAAACCCGGCGGCTGGCGCGGTTTCCGTCCGTTTGTCATCCGCGACATCCAGGACGAAGCGAGCGGGATCAAGTCGGTGTATTTGCAGGCCGAAGATGGCCAGCCCATCGCCGGTTTCGAGCCCGGTCAATATATCGGCATCAAGGTCAGGGTGCCGGGGCATGAATATGACGAGATCCGCCAGTATTCGCTGTCGAACGCGCCCGGAAAAGATCATTACCGCATCACGGTCAAAGCCGAAGGCACGCCGCCCAGCCATGAAGGCAAGGTCTCGAACCACCTGCACAGTGCACAGCCCGGCGATCAAGTGTGGATCCAGCCGCCAACAGGCGAATTCACTATCAAGCACCCCGAGCGGGATCTGGTTCTGATCGCCGGGGGCGTCGGCATCACCCCGCTGTTGAGCATGCTGCTGCACCGCATTGAAACCGGCGAGGATGTGTCCGATCTGGTGTTCATCCATTGCTGCCGTGATCAGGCGCATCACGTGATGGGCGATGAACTGCGTCGCCTGAGCGCGCGGCATGGCTTCAGTTATCACGTCAGCTATGAAACCGGCAGCGGTGCCGACCACCAGGGCTACCTCAACCAGACGGTTCTGTCGCAATGGCTTACGCAACCGGACGCCGACGTGTATTTTTGCGGCCCCAAACCGTTCATGGCAGCAGTCAACACCCAGTTGCTGCAAATGGGTTTACGCGACGAGCAGCTGCATCACGAGATCTTCGGCCCCGGCACCCCTTTGCAGACGCATTAAGGTACGGCGCGGCAGCGGACTTAAATCCGCTGCCGCGCTCGCGCAATCGCCGCCCGCACCTGCCGCGGCGCGGTGCCGCCGACATGGTCGCGCGCGGCGAGCGAGCCTTCCAGCGTCAGCACGGCATAGACGCCTTCGTCGATCATCGGGCTGAACGCCTGCAATTCGCCCAGCGACAGATCGGCCAGATCGCGCCCGCTGGTGTCGGCCGCGCGCACCGCACGCGCCACGACTTCATGCGCATCGCGGAAGGGCAGGCCTTTTTTCACCAGATAATCGGCCAGATCGGTGGCGGTGGCGAAGCCCTGCATCACGGCGGCGCGCATCGCTTCGGGTTTGACGGTGACGCCAGTGAGCATGTCGGCGTAGATCGCCAGGGTGTCGTTGAGCGTATCCACCGTGTCGAACAGCGGTTCCTTGTCTTCCTGGTTGTC
>MGZO01000086.1:3038-10169 GCA_001802655.1 Hydrogenophilales bacterium RIFOXYD1_FULL_62_11 | reverse complement strand
ATCCAGGTCGACCTGGAAAACGGCGATGTACTGTTCTACGACACCCTGCTGATCGCCACCGGGGTGGCCGGCCTGACCGACGCCATTCCGGGTCTGGCCGAACACACCCACTCGGTGATCCACGTCGACCAGGCCGAGCAGGCGCTCGCCGCCTACCGCGAGTTCGTACGCCATCCCGGCCCCATCGTGATTGGCGCGGCACCTGGCGCCAGCGTGCTGGGGCCGCTCTACGAATATGCCTTCCTGATCGACGCCGACCTCAAGCGGCGCAACATCCGCGAGCGGGTGGCCATCACCCTGGTTACGCCCGAACCCTGGCCCGGCCACCTCGGGCTCGGTGGCGAAGGCGCCAGCCGCGGTGCGGTGACCGCCGCCCTGGTCGACACCAAGATCAGCGTGATCTGCAATGCGCGCACGGTTCGCATCGACAAGGACAGCTTTCAGGTCATCGAGCTTGATGCCGCCGGCAACGAAAAACAGACCCACGCCCTGCCCTATGCCTATTCGATGGTCTGGCCGGCTTTCGGCGGCGTGCCCGGGATACGGACGGCAACCGGACTGGTCAACGAACGCGGGCTGGTGGTGGTGGACGAATATCTGCGCAACCCCGATTACCCCAACGTGTTCGCGCTGGGCGCCTGCGTGGCGCAACCGGAGGTCGATAAAACGCCGGTGCCGGTGGGTGCGCCCGACTCGGTGTATTCGATCTCGAAAGCCGGCGAGATCGTGGTGCAGAACATCCTCGCCCTGATCAGCGACGCGCCGCTGGTGAGCTACGTGCCGCAGCGCGCCAAGTGGCTCTCTGACATGGGCAATAACGGCGCAGCATATCTGTCCGAGCCGCAGGTGCCCTTGCGCGACATCAACTGGATGCGCCAGGGACGCTGGGTACATCAGGCCAAGATCGATTTCGAGAAATATTTCATCAACAAGATCCGCTTGCAACCCGGCGCCCAGTTGCCGTCAGCCGCCTCGCAGATCGCCCGCGTGATGAGCCAGGTACTGGCCCAACCGGGTGCGACCTCCGCCGCGCCGCTTGCCGCCGGCAAAGGCAAACCGCTGGAAATCCGCCTGCCGCAGGACCCGTGTACTGAACTGCGGGCGCTGGCCAGATCGCTGGGGCGCGAACCCGACGCGCTGGCAGCCGAGTTGCTGGCGGCGGCTGTGTCCGATGCCAAAACGTATCTGAACGCATCCAGTGTCGAGGCACTGGCCATCGCACGGCGCGAGCTGCTGGTGGCCGACCTGCCGGAACGCCAGCCCGGCGTCGAATTCCACGGCGGCGGCACCTGAGTCCACCCGGCCGTCAGAATGCAATGAACCCACACACAGGAGAATCCCGATGAGCACACTGCCCGAACGTGATGCCGAAGGCTATCTGGTCGAACCCGCCGACTGGAACGAGGACGTGGCGCGCGCCCTCGCCGAGGAGGAGAACATCCAGCTCACCGATGACCACTGGGACACGATCCATTTCATGCGCGAATACTACGAAGAGCATCAGGTCATCGCCGATGCGCGTTTCGTCATCAAGCATCTGGCCGAGCGGGTGGGCAAGGAAGCGCAAAAGAAACTGTTCCAGCTCTATCCTTACGGCTACGTGAAACAAGCCTGTAAGATCGCCGGCATGCGGCGGCCACGTGCCTGGAGCACCGGCTGACCCTTCCTGCTCACCTCACGCATTTAACCCCGGAAAACACCATGGCCTTGCTGCACATCGACGACCCGCTCAAACACGCATCCCCTCTGCGCTGGGCACCCTTTGCTCTGGGTTTCCGGCCGTTCTTTCTGGCTGCCGGCCTGTTTTCCCTGCTGCTCATGGGTTTGTGGATGGCGGTACTGCACGGAAGTCTGATCCCCGCCGAACTGCCGCCTGCCATCTGGCACGGCCACGAAATGCTGTTCGGCTTCGCTGTGGCGGTCATCGCCGGTTTCCTGCTTACTGCCACGCAAAACTGGACCGGCATCCGCATGCCTTCCGGCGCGCCGCTGGCGGCGCTGTTCCTGTTGTGGCTGGCGGGACGACTGGGATTTCTGATTCCGGGTCTACCGATCGGGCTGGTGGCATGGCTCGACCTGGCTTTTCTACCAATTCTGGCGGCGGTGCTGGCCGTGCCCATCCTCAAGGCCAGGCAATTTCACAACTACCCCTTCCCCCTCATGCTGCTGGCGCTGGCATTTGCCAATGCGCTGGTGCATGCCGATGCGCTGGGCTGGACAACCGGCACGGCGCGAACCGGACTGCATCTTGCAGCCTATGCGGTAGTGGCAATGATGATGGTGATGGGGGGACGGGTGATTCCCAGCTTTACCGACAACAAGCTCGGCAGCCGCGCCCGCCGCTGGACCCTCCTTGAACGCCTGCTGCCAGTCGCCACCCTCGGTGCACTGGCCGCGGCACTGGTTGCGCCGGTTTCCCCTGTCACTGCGCTGTTCGCCGCTGTCGCTGCGGTGATGCATGGGGTGCGTCTGGCAGGCTGGTACACCGGCAAGCTGTGGTCAGTGCCCTTGTTGTGGATTTTGCACATGGGATATGCCTGGATCGTGCTCGGCTTCGCCCTGATGACGCTGTCTGCCATCGGGCTGGATGTCCCTGCCAGCAGCGCACTGCATGCCTTCACTGCAGGTGCCATCGGCGCGTTGACCCTGGGCATGATGGCGCGGGTATCGCTCGGTCACACCGGACGCATGCTGGAACCCGCCCCGCTGATGACACTGGCTTTCATGGCGGTCAACTGCGCCGCGTTGAGTCGCATCGCTTTGCCGCTGCTGGTTCCGGCCGACTATCTTGCCGGCACCGTGGTCGCCGGACTCCTGTGGATATTGGCATTCGGCCTGTTTGCGGCGCTCTACGCGCCCATGCTGCTGCGCCCCAGGGTTGACGGCAAACCGGGCTGAATGACCGGTGCCGGATGAAAGGCCTTACAGCGCCTCTTCAATGATCTCGGTCAACAGCGTTTCAATCTGATCCAGCACCTTTTGCAGCGCAGGGTTCTGGGTGGGGCCGGGTTTGCGGTAAGCGAGGTACACATTGGCGTCGCCGGGAATCGTATAGACCGAAATAATGTATGGGCACAGGGTGATGGCATGCGGGTCGGCTTCCATCATCGCGCGCGAACTCGTCGCACTGCAAAACTCGAACTGTTCGCCATCGGTGAAAACCTGTCGGGTCGCGCCCAGATCCTTGCCGGTACGCTCCAGCATCCCGGCAATCTGGTTGGTGTGATTGATCACCAGCCCTTTGCCTTCGATCGCTACCTGCAGCGAATCGCGCACAAACGAGAAATCCCCCTGGGTTTTAAACAGGACGGAGTAAGCATCCGTTGCCAGCGCAGGCATCGACAGGCCAAACAGGACGCACGCAGCGAGGGTTCTTTTCATGGCGGTTTCTCGTGGACAGGAGGCTTGATTTTCGGCCATATACGCGCAGACACGCAAGCCTCGTTTGCTACACTCGGGCGATGCATCCCCAACTCAAAGTCGATGGCCGTTTCTGGCTCACGCTCGACGGCAAAAACTTTCTCGGCCGCGGCCGGATCGAGCTGTTGCAGCGCATCCGCGAAACCGGCTCCATTTCCAAAGCTGCCAAGGCGATGAAGATGAGCTACAAGGCGGCGTGGGATGCGGTGGATGCCATGAACAGCGCGTGGCAAACCCCGCTGGTGCAAAGTGATCCGGCGGGCAGCCGTCTGACCGCAGCAGCGGAACAGTTGATCGTCGAGTTTCAGCAGGCCGAAGCGCAACACGCCGCATTCATGCAGACGCTCACCGACAGCCTGCTGTCCAGCCGGCAACCCGCAACGCCATCGACAAACCGCTTGTAGCGCCAGGGCTTCAGCCTTTGACGGGCACCGCCCGAACGCGCCAGATGTCCTCGGCATATTCATGAATGGCGCGGTCGGATGAAAAGCGGCCGATGCGCGCCACGTTGAGGATGGAGGTGCGGGTCCACTGTTCGGTGTCGCGATACAGGCGGTCGACCGTGTCCTGGCAATCCACATACGCGCGGTAATCGGCGCAGACCAGATACGGATCCTGCTCGCGCAGTTTGCGCGTGAGCGGCGCAAACAGCTGCCGGTCGCCATGCGAAAACAGGCCGGAGTCGATCAGGTCAAGCGCATGCCGCAGTTCGGGATCGGCCTCGATCAACTGACCGGGCACATAGCCCTGGTTCAGCCGTGCCTGCACCTGCCCGGCTGTCAGGCCGAACAGGAAAAAATTATCTTCCCCCACCGCGTCGCGGATCTCGACGTTGGCGCCATCCAGCGTGCCGATGGTGAGTGCGCCGTTCATCGAAAATTTCATATTGCCGGTACCCGAGGCTTCCTTGCCGGCGGTGGAAATCTGCTCGGACAGGTCGGCAGCCGGATAGATGCGCTGGGCATTCTTGACATTGAAATCGGGGATGAACACCACTTTCATCAGCGGGTTGACCTGCGGGTCGCGGTTCACCACGTCGGCCACGGCATGGATCAGCTTGATGATCAGCTTGGCCATGCGGTAACTGGGCGCAGCCTTGCCGCTAAAAATGAAAGTGCGCGGCGTGGCATCCGCATTCGGGCTGCTCTTCAGGAGGCTATAGCGGCTGATGATGTGCAGCAGGTTGAGATGCTGGCGTTTGTATTCATGAATGCGCTTGGCCTGGATATCGAACAGCGACGCAGGATCAACCGTAATCCCGACAATTTCCCTGATGAAGCGGGCCAATTGCTGCTTGGCCGTCAGTTTGACCTCCCCCCAGCGCGTCCGGAAAGCTGCATCGTCGGCCCAGGGTTCCAGACGCTGCAGCAACTCCAGCTTGCGCAGCCAGTCGCTGTCGAGGGTGTCCTCGATCAGCCGGGTCAGCGGCGGATTGGCCAACGCCATGAAGCGGCGCGGCGTGACGCCGTTGGTCTTGTTGTTGAATTTTTCCGGCCAGAGCTCGTGAAAGTCACGCAGGATCGTGGTCTTCAGCAGTTCTGTGTGCAAGGCTGCCACGCCATTGATGGAAAAGCTGCCGACGGCGGCAAGGTGCGCCATGCGTACCCGATGAACGGGCCCCTCGGCAATCAGCGACATGCGCCCGATGCGCGCCTCGTCGTCAAGAAAGCGCATGCGCACTTCGTCGAGAAAACGGCGGTTGATCTCGTAAATGATCTCGAGATGGCGTGGCAGGATGCGCCGAAACATCTCCACCGGCCAGGTCTCCAGTGCCTCCGGCAACAGCGTGTGGTTGGTATAGGCGAAACTCGTGCGGGTGATGTCCCACGCCTGTTCCCAGGGGAAACCGTGCTCGTCCACCAGCAGGCGCATCAGTTCCGGCACGGCAATGGCCGGATGGGTGTCGTTGAGCTGCGCGACGTATTTGTCGGCAAAGCGCGCAAGGTCGCCCAGCTCGCGCAGGGTGATCCGCACCATGTCCTGCAGCGAACACGACACAAAGAAATACTGCTGCTTGAGGCGCAGCTCCTTGCCCACCTCGGGGTCGTCGTTGGGATACAGCACCTTGGTCAGGTTTTCGGCCACCACCACGGCTTCGACGGCGCCGTAATAATTGCCGATATTGAACGCCTGGAAATCGAAGGAATCGTGCGCCTCCGATTTCCACAGCCGCAGCAGGTTGACGTTGTTGACGCCGTAGCCAAGGATGGGCGTGTCGTAGGCCACGCCGTAGACCGTGCAGTCGGACGTCCACCTGACCCGCAAGCGGTCATGCCTGTCGCGGTAGGTTTCGGTATGGCCGCCCAGCTTGACCGGATAGCGCTGGTGACGGTTCTGCAACTCCCAGGGGTTGCCGTCGCGCAGCCAGGCATCGGTCACTTCCACCTGCCAGCCATCCTTGATGTGCTGGTCGAACAGGCCGAATTCGTAGCGGATGCCGTAACCCACCGCCGGGATTTCAAGCGTGGCCAGCGAATCCAGATAACAGGCGGCGAGGCGACCCAGACCGCCATTGCCCAGCCCCGGCTCCTGCTCCTGCTGCAGCAGGGTTTCCAGATCCAGCCCCAGTTCGCGCAAGGCTTCGTCAAGGTTGTCACGCAGGCCCAGATTGAGAATGTTGTTGCCCAGATGCGGCCCCAGCAAAAACTCTGCCGAAAAATAGCAAACCATGCGGTTGCTGTTCTGCCGGTAGCGCTCGCTGGTGAGGATGTAGCGCTCCAGCATGCGATCACGCACGGTATAGGCCAGCGCCGTGTAAAGGTCGTGGGGGGCCGCCTTCTCGAACGAACGCCCGGTGAGGTAGTAAAGGTTGTCGGTAAACGAACGGCGCAAGGCATCGACCGAGCGCGCGGTACGGGTATGCAGGGAACGTTCGGCATATTCGGACATGGTCGCCTTTCCTGTGCGCAATGCGTCAGTAAGGCCACACCCAGGCATCCGCCTCGGGCAGGTCGACACCGTGTTCATACGCGTAATTGCGGCACTCGATCTGCCGGTCGCGCAGCTTTTCCTTGACGTGGGCGCCCGCCACGCGCAGGGCGGGGATGCGGTCGATCACGTCGATGGCGAGGCTGAAGCGGTCGATCTCGTTCTGAATCGCCAGTTCCAGTGGCGTGTTGATGCTGCCCTTTTCCTTGTAACCGCGCACGTGCAGGTTGTCATGGTTGTGGCGGCGATAGGCCAGGCGATGAATCAGCCAGGGATAGCCGTGGAAGTTGAAGATCACCGGCTTGTCGAGCGTGAACAGGCTGTCGAAATCCTTGTCGCTGAGCCCGTGCGGGTGTTCGCTGGCCGGAGTCAGCTTGTACAGATCGACCACGTTGATAAAGCGCACCTTGAGATCGGGGAAGTGCTCGCGCAGCAGCACCGTCGCCGCCAGCGCTTCCTTGGTGGGAATGTCGCCGGCGCTGGCCATCACCACGTCGGGTTCCGCCCCATCGTCGTTGCTGGCCCATTCCCAGATGCCGATGCCCTTGGTGCAGTGCTTGATCGCCGCATCCATATCCAGATACTGCAGGTGCTTCTGCTTGTCGCAGACGATGACGTTGATGAGGTCGGTGCTCTCCAGACACTGAGCGGAGGTCACCAGCAGCGTGTTCACATCCGGCGGCAGGTAGATGCGGGTGACGGCGGGACTCTTGTTCACCACCACGTCGAGAAAGCCCGGGTCCTGATGGGTGAAGCCGTTGTGGTCCTGGCGCCAGACGGTCG
>MGZO01000086.1:731-3019 GCA_001802655.1 Hydrogenophilales bacterium RIFOXYD1_FULL_62_11 | reverse complement strand
GCCTTCCAGCCAGCCCTCCAGCGTGTGTTCGGACAGTATTTCCATCACCCGGCCGTCCGGCGACAGTTCGCTGCCGCCCGCGTCTTCCGGGTAGATATCGGCGAGCCAGGTTTTTTTGGTGATTTCGTACAGGTTGTCGAGCTTGTTGGACGCGTTTTCGTCCGGGCCGAACACGCGGAAATTGTGCATGTTCTCGGCCATCACGTCGCGCAGCAGCTTGCCCAGCGGGCGGGTGTTTTCTGCCGTGATCTTGCCCGGGCCGGGCAGCTCGGCTGCGTAGTCGCGGAAATCCGGCATGCGCAGCGCGCGCCGCAGCAGGCCGCCGTTGGCATGCGGGTTGGCGCTCATGCGACGGCTGCCCGCGGGTGCCAGCGCCTTCAGTTCGGGACGCAGGCGACCCGCCACGTCGAACAGTTCATCCGGCCTGTAACTGTGCAGCCAGGCTTCCAGTTGCTGCAGATGCGCCGGATTGTTGCGCACGTCGGCAATCGGCACCTGGTGCGCACGCCAGAATCCCTCGACTTTCTTGCCATCGACCTCGGCGGGACCGGTCCAGCCCTTGGGCGATCGCAGCACAATCATCGGCCAGCGCGGACGGCCAGGAATGCCGCTGGCGCGGGCTTCATCCTGAATCCGTCGGATCTCCAGCACGCACCGCTCCAGCACGCCGGCCATCGCGGCATGCATGGTCATTGGGTCGGAGCCCTCAACGAAATACGGGGTCCAGCCATAGCCCTTGAACAGGTTTTCCAGCTCTTCGTGCGAAATGCGCGCCAGGATCGTGGGGTTGTTGATCTTGTAACCGTTGAGATGAAGGATGGGCAGCACCGCACCGTCGCGGATCGGGTTGAGAAACTTGTTGGAATGCCACGAGGTGGCCAGCGGCCCGGTTTCCGCTTCGCCGTCGCCCACCATCACCGTCACCAGCAGATCGGGGTTGTCGTAAGCCGCGCCAAAGGCATGCGAAATGCTGTAGCCGAGCTCGCCGCCTTCGTGGATCGAGCCGGGGGTTTCCGGCGTGCAGTGGCTGCCAATGCCGCCGGGGAAGGAAAACTCCTTGAAGAACTGGCGCATGCCCTCCTCGTCTTCGCCCTTGTTGGGATAGACCTCGCTGTAAACGCCTTCCAGATACGCCGGCGCGAGGATGCCGGGCGCACCGTGGCCGGGCCCGGCCAAAAAGATCGCATTGAGATCGTATTGCCTGATCAGGCGGTTGAGATGAACCCAGGCAAAGCTCAGGCCCGGACTGGCGCCCCAGTGGCCGAGCAGGCGCTGCTTGATGTGTTCGGGCTTTAAAGGCTCGCGCAGCAGGGGGTTGTCGCGCAGGAAAAGCATTCCCGCCGCCAGATAATTGCAGGCGCGCCAGTAGGCGTTGATGCGCTGCAGTGCGTCGGTGCCGAGTTCGGGCGGGGTGGCAGGGGTAAGCGCGTTCATGGGATTTCCTTTCATTCGTGTCGGGCGTTTTCACCCGCATGGTTTGCCAGCAAGATTACAGAGCGAGTGTTGCAGTCAGCGCCCAGGTATGACGGGCGATGACGTATTCCTCGTTGGTCGGAATCACCCAGGTGGTGATTGGACTGTCCGCCTGGCTGATGCGCGGGCCGTGGCGGGTGTTGGCGGCTGCATCCAGACGCAGCCCGAGCCAGCTCAGGTGCTGGCAGATGGCGGCGCGCACCGGCGCGACGTGCTCGCCGATACCGGCGGTGAACACCAGCGCATCAAGCCCCCCCAGCGCAACCGCGTGGCTGGCAATCGCCTGGCTGATGCGGTAGGCGAACAGGTCCAGCGCTTCGGCCGCGTGCGGATGATCGCTTGCCAGCAAGGTCTGCACGTCGCCGCTGATGCCGGACACACCGAGCAGGCCGCAGCGCTGGTGCAGCAGTTCATCCAGCTGCTCCACGCTCATGCCCTCCTCGCGCAACAGATAAAGCAGCACGCCGGGGTCGAGCGCGCCCGCGCGGCTGCCCATCGGAATGCCGTCGAGCGGCGTGAAGCCCATCGAAGTTTCCACGCTGCGCCGTTGCTTCATCGCGCACAGGCTCGCGCCATAGCCCAGGTGCGCGACCACGACGCTGCCCTCGGCTGCGGCACCCAGATGCTCTGGCAACACATGGGCGATGTACTCGTAGGACAGGCCGTGAAAGCCGTAGCGGCGGATGCCGCGTGCGCTCATCTCGCGCGGCAGGGCAAAATTTCGCGCCAGTGGCGGTAGGGTGTGATGAAACGCAGTGTCGAAGCAGGCAACCTGCGGCAGCTCCGGACGCAGCCGCGCCAGCGCGCGGATGCCC
>MGZO01000086.1:0-669 GCA_001802655.1 Hydrogenophilales bacterium RIFOXYD1_FULL_62_11 | reverse complement strand
CGCGATGGCCCGCCGCACCCAGGATCAGGCCGGGATGCCGCGTCTCCAGCCAGTCGAGCAGAAACGTCAGCGCCTGTTCATGATTGGCTGCTGACACCGCCTGTTCGCTCGAGCCCGCAGCGCCATCGCTCACCTGGAAGCGGCCACGCTGACCGATCGCGTCGATGCTGCCACGATACTGTGCGTCGCGGGCCGGCGCTGCGTCCGCCCGATAGAGCGCGAACTTGAGGCTCGAAGACCCCGCGTTGAGAATCAGCAATGCAGTGTCCATAGGAGTCCGGGCGATAGGGGGTGGAAAACAGGCCATCAAGCCACATCCTAGTCGGTGCTGAAGCGTCTCACCACCTCCGTATCCTGCGCTGCCTGATTATTGATCCGGCGCGCGTATCGCCTTGCACAGGCAGTGCGCGCGAAATCAGGGCGCCGGTTCAATCACCCCAGCAACGATGCTGTGACAATCACGTGCCCCAGCAGGTACGATTGGGACACCATGGATTGGCCGCGCCCCCGACTCCCCTACGTTCAGAAACGCCACCGCGTCGGCCTGCTCTCGGCCCGCTTGTGGCTGCGCCACATGCTGTTCTGGGGCGGCGCGGTCGTGGTCGGGCTGGCCGCGACGGCTTTTGCGCTCGCCAGCGATTACGCCCACGAACTGTTCGGCCATGTGCT
>MGZO01000085.1:10527-14145 GCA_001802655.1 Hydrogenophilales bacterium RIFOXYD1_FULL_62_11 | reverse complement strand
TAGTTGAGCCAGGTCGCCCGTTCCAGTTTGGCCGGAAGATTCTTGATGCCCTGGTTGAGCAAGGCTGCGTTCTTGGTCGCCACCGCATCCCATAGCAGCGCCATCAGCGTGGCATTGTAGGCAATCTCGCACTCCTTGGCGTTGATCGCGTCCTCGCCGAAATACTTGGAGATTTCACTCGGCGCGACGATGGCTTCGGCGATGAACAGCACGCCCGGGGCGGTGACCTGGCAGCAATCCTTCATCAACTGCAGTAGCAGATGTGCCTCGCGCTCGTTCTGGCAGACGCTGCCCATCTTTTTCCACAGAAATGCCACCGCGTCGAGGCGCAGGATGTCCGCGCCGCGGTTCGCCCAGAACAGGATGATGTCGATCATCTCGATCAGCACCGCCGGGTTGCGGTAGTTCAGGTCCCACTGGTAGGTGTTGAACACGGTCATCACCCACTTGCCCATTTCCGCGTCCCAGGTGAAATTGCCGGGGGCGGTGACTGGAAAGATTTCCGGCAGGGTTTCTTCGTAAATGTCGGGAATCTCGCGGTCGTCGAAGACGTAGTAGTAGTCCTGGTAGTGCGTGTCGCCCTGACGCGCCCGCTTTGCCCAATCGTGTTCATTGGAGGTGTGGTTGACCACCACGTCGAGCACCAGCAGCATGTCGCGCCGCTTGAGCGTGGTGGCCAGCGCCTCGACATCCTCAGTGGTGCCGAAACGCGGATCGATGCGGTAGAAGTCGCGCACGGCGTAACCGCCGTCGCGATGGTCCGGCGGGCAGTCGAGCATGGGCATGACGTGCAGCAGGTTGATGCCCAGTTCCTGCAGATAGGGCAGATTGTCGTGCAGGCCTTTCAGATCGTCGGCAAAGCGGTCGCAGTACAGCGCCATGCCGACCCACTTCTGGCTGAGAAACCAGTTGTAGTCACGCTCCCGCGCCAGGTCCGATTTCCGCAACCCCGGGGCGCGTTCGATGTAGCGGAAAGCGAGCGTCTCGACCAGGCTCACCATCTGCTCCTTGAAATCCGCCCGCGTGCCATAGAGCAAGTGGAACAGGGAATGGATCGCGTAGAAATTGGCCCCGAGCCGGGTATAGAAATGGCGCAGACGATGGTTCCCGATCTCGGGCTTCAGCTTGATCAGGATTTCGTTCAACAGGGCGTGGGAAGCTTGTTCGTACATGACGGTTCTCGCTCGCCGATCAGTTTTGATCGGGCAAATCAGGGGGCGCAGCATCCGCCGTTTCGTGTGCCAGCCTCAGCCAGTCGCGGCTGGCGGGAATGAAATGAACCACTCCCTCGAGGATGCCGCCGCTGTAATTTCCGTTCATGCCGAATAGCCCGCCGCGTGCCAGATAAAGTCGCGCGGCATCCGCCTGCGCGGCCGCTTCGGCTTTGACCGATTGCTGGGCGTTGGCAACCAGCACCGAAGGGATATCGCTGACCAGAACCTCCATGTCGTTGCCGCTGTCGCCGGCAAACACGGTGCGATCCAGCGGAATGTCCAACCGGGCGCGCAGGAACTCTAAGGCGTGGTGCTTGCTGGCGGAAGCGGGCAACACGTCGAGCAAGCCCGTATCCGTGGTCTCGTCGACACTCCACACCAGATTGATGCGGGCGCCGCCGGCTTCGAGGCGTTGCCGGACGCGACGCAACAGTTCAGACGGGTCAGCCAGTGGCGCGGCGTAATAACTCAGCTTGCAGGCCCCCTGTTTGGCGCGCTCCTGCAAGCGCAGGCCCGGAATCTCACCCATCATCGCAGCCAGTTCGGCATGGCTGCGCCCACCCCAGTCGAGTGCGATGGTCTGCTCCCAGTCCCGCACCTGCCGCCAGTCGCCGGCGTCGAGCTGATACAGGCTGGTGCCCACGTCAGCGATGACAAAATCGGGCCGGGGCAGTTCGTACTCTGCAATGGCGGCCTCAACCAATTCCCGATGGCGGCCGGTGACATAGACGAGCCGGACCTCCGGCCGCGCGGCCAGCCGGCGAAAGCGCTGCCGCGCCAACGGCGACTCCGGTTGCGCGCCATTGGGCAGCAGGGTGCGATCCAGATCGGTGGCGAGCAGGATGGGCGCGTCCATTCAGGCTGCGTCCTTCTCCGGCACCCGGCAGCTGCCATAGAAATCGTAAAACTCGATGGCCTCCAGTATGCCCCGCGCATAACCGGCCTGCGCGAAGTAGATCCGCTCGACCTCGGCCAGCGCGCGCAGTTCGTCGTTGTGGCGATTGGCCACCACCACCGCCAGGGTATTGCCGCGCATCATGTCCTCGTCGGAGCCGGAGCCGCCCGCAACCAGAACCTGCTCCAGCGGCACCCCCCACTGGTCGGCAAACCAGCGCACCGCGAAGCCCTTGGAAGCACGGAGGGGCAGCACATCGAGAAACTGGCCGAAGGACAGCGTGACGTTGACGGTCTGATCGCCCTGATGCAGCAGGCGGTTGATTTCCTCCAGCGACGGCGCGATCTGGGGGTCGATGTAGTAGCTGATTTTGAAGCGGTTCTGCTCGGACTTGGGCTGACGCTTCAAGCCAGGCAACTCGTCGAGAATGGCGCGCACCGATGACGGCGTCCAGAGGTGGTCGATGTGGCGGGTCCAGGCCAGGTCCATCGCGTATTCCGGCGCGAAGTGGATCTCGGCGCCGAGGCTGGTGATCAACACATCCGGCATTGGGATGGCGTAGCGGCGCATGACCTTGAGTGCGGACTCCAGCGAACGTCCGGTGGCGACGCCGAAACTGGCGCACTTGCGGTGTTCCCGCACCACCTTGACGAATTCGGCCAGCGATTCCGGATCCCCCAGCAGGTTTTGATCGAGGTCGGTGAACAGTGCGCGGTCGTGATAAAGCTTAGGCCGGCGCGAGGTCGGCTGGCGCGCAGGATGGCGGCCTCCCAGCAGCGGCTTCACGGCTTCGAGGTAGCTTTTGGCATGCGCCGGCCAGGCGTAATGTTGCAGCACGCCGCGCAAGCCCGCCTCCGCCAGCTGCGCCCAGTTGGCCTTGTCTTTCAGCACGGCCAGCAGGGAAGCGGCCATCTCTTCCTCGTTAAGCGGATCGATCAGGTAGCCGTTGTGGCAGTTGCCGATGATGTCCTGCGGGCCGCCGTCCGAGGTGGCGACAATGGGCAGTCCGCTCGCCGCCGCCTCGATCAGGGTCAGGCCGAAAGGTTCGGTCAGCGCCGGGTTGACGAACACGCCGCCCGATGCCGCCGCCAGCCGGTACAGCACCGGCACTTCGTCGCGCCGGTGATGCTTGGGATAGGCCACTTTGCCGTACAGGTCGTAGCGGTCGATATCCAGCAACAGATCGGCCAGCACAGTCTGCGCGCCGCTGTCGAGGTCGCGAATGTCGTCGCGGTTGCCGGCCACCACCACCAGGTTGGCGCGTGCCTGCAGCTCCGCCGATTCACCGTAGGCACGCACCAGGGTGGCGATGTTCTTGCGCTCATCCGGACGCGACACCGCCAGGATCATCGGCTTGGCTGGATCGTTGAGGAAACGCGCCACCTCGCCGGCGATGGGTGCGTGCTGTTCGCTGCCGTCCGGCGGCATGAAGCGCTTGAGGTCGGTGCCTGGCGGAATCACCTGCATCTGCTCCGGCTGATAGTGGTCGTACAGGCCGTACTGTTCCTC
>MGZO01000085.1:0-10497 GCA_001802655.1 Hydrogenophilales bacterium RIFOXYD1_FULL_62_11 | reverse complement strand
CGCGCCATGTGATAGCGGGTCTCGATCACGTCGCGTTTGACGCCCGAGGCGATCAGGCGGCGACGTTTGACCCGGCCCAGCGAATGACCGGTATGCACCTGCGGCACCCCCAGCAGGTTGGCCAGGCGGGTGCCGACATAGCCGGCATCGGCATAGTGGCTGTGGACGATGTCCGGACTAAGGCCTTCGGTGCGCAGAAAATCCAGCGCATTGTCGGCGAAAGAATCCAGGTGGTCCCACAACTCCTCCTTGCGCAGGTAGCCCTCGGGTCCCGCATCGATGCGCACGATGCGCGCCTTGGGGCTCAGCACTTCGACGGGATCGGCGTAAGCGGAATCAAGCTGCGGATCCACCACGCGCCGGGTCATCAAATCCACCCGCGCCACCTCGGGCAACTCCGCCAGCGCGCGCGCCAGTTCCACCACATACAGGGTCTGGCCGCCGGTATCGGCATCGCGCCCGAGTTCCAGGTCGCGGCCGCGAATCAGGCCATGCACACTCACCAACACGATATAAAACGGTTTCATGCGGCACCCCCACTTTCAAGCTGCCAGGCCGTGATGAACGGCTGGTAAAAATCGTCACTGTCCGGAATCGCCCCGCGCAGGCGGCAGATTTCTCCGGCGAAGCCATGCGCGCGCTCAAGCGCCTGTTCGACTGGCCAGCCCTGGGTCAATCCGAGCAGGAAAACCGCGGCAAAGCCATCACCGGCACCCACGCTGTCGACCCCATCGACGAGCGGCGCCGTCGCTGCGGTGTGATGATAGGTGCCATCGCTCTGCAGCAGCCAGGCGCCGTTGCCGCCTTCGGTGACCAGCAATTTCCCGATGCCGAAGGCATGCAGCAGACGCTTGCCGACCACCACTTGCGAAGCGCCACCCAGCCCCATCATATGGGTGACGCGAAGCAGCTCCTCCTCGTTCATCTTGACGACTTCCGCCTTGCCCAGCGACCAGCGCAGCACGTCCTTGCGCACCCAGGGATCACGCAGGTTGATGTCGAGAAATCCCTTCGCCTGGGTGGTTTGCAGCAACGATCGCAAGGCCGGATGCGCGGCCGGCCGGGCAACCGGGCGCGGCACGGCACGTTGCGCCAGCGTACCGAAATATAGCCATTCCGGCCGGCTTGACAGCCCCACCAGGCGGGCCATGTCGGCATGAATGAAATCCCAGGCCTGGTCGGGCGGGATCTCGAACCGATGACCCGACCCGTCTGTCGCCAGTTCGATGCGCACTTCGCCAGTGGGATGCAGGCAATCCAGCTGTACGCCGTCGATCGGCAAACCGGCCGCCTGCATGGATGCCATCAGGCGGTGGCCATATTCATCCTTGCCGATGCGGGTGACCAGCACGGGAACCAGCCCCACGCCCCCCCCCAGTGCGTGCAGATGATGCGCAACGTTAAGCGGCGCGCCGCCTTGTACCGCCCGATCCGGAAAGCAGTCCATCAGCACTTCCCCGAACAGCAGGATCTGGGTGGTGGGCCGGGTTTCCGAAAGGGGGTGCGGATGGGGGTGAAAATGGTGTTCAGCCATGCCTGTCCCTTCCCGCAAGCCACTTTCCAGCGCAGCTTGCTGCCCTGTCGAGACCGTCACCGAGCCGCATCAGCAAATCGGGAAATCCGCTGTATTGCCTGTATCGCATGGCTTTTCTCCACGACAGATGAGGTGCCGGGACGGACGTGAAATGCCCGTTCTGAAAAATAGTATTTGATAAAACATTTTTGCAGAATAACATTAAGCCGTATCCGGTGCCACCCGTTACGATGTGGCCGGCCTCTGCCACGCCCTCTTTTCACCCACCCGCTACCGCTTATTTCATGACTTCACCGCTTGTTCTCGACACCTTGCAGAAATTCCGCCTCATCATCGGCGCCGTGCGGCAACACTCGCGCGCACTCGAAGCCGCCTGTGGAATCGGCGGGGCGCAGGTCTGGATGCTGGCGACCATCGCCGCCACGCCGGACATCACCGTGACGCAATTGGGGCAGGCGCTGTCAATCCATGTTTCGACGGCGAGCAATCTGCTGGACAAGCTTGCCAGGGCGGGTTTGGTGGAGCGTTTGCGGGGAGAGGAAGACCGGCGCGTGGTACGCCTGCGCCTGACAGATCAGGGTCGGGATATCGTTGCGCGCGCCCCGCTACCGCTGACGGGCCTGGTGGTCGATGCGCTGGAAAAAATGCCGGTGGATGCGCTGACCCGGCTGGACGAAGATCTGGCCAGCCTGATCAAACAGATGAATCTGCTGGATCAGAGCGCGGCAAACGAGCCCCTGTCCAATTTGCTGCGCTGACCCGACGCCCAACCCGCCGGACACATCGGGATGAAAGCCGGCGCCGGACGACGTTACAACTCGCGGGCAACCCTGCGCACGCCGTCGTCTTCCGGGTGCGCTTCGCTGCGGAAGCCAAGCCCCTGCACCAGCTTCAACATCGGCTGATTGGTTTTCAGCACTTCGCCCTCCATCGTCCGCATACCCTTGCTGCGTGCCACACCCATCAATACGCCCATCAGTTTGTGGCCGATCCCCTGCTTCTGCCACTGGTCGTTGACCACCAGGGCGAATTCGCAGGATTCGCCATCCGGATTGATGGCATAACGCGCCACGCCGAGCTCGACTTCCTTGCCATCGATTTCGGTCAGCGCCAGCAGCGCCATTTCGCGCGTGTAGTCGATCTGGGTCAGGCGCGCCAGCGCGACCGGTGAAAGCTCACTCACCGCATCCATGAAGCGGAAATAGCGGCTTTCCGCCGACAGGCTCTTGACGAAACCCTGGGTCAGCTCGGCATCTTCCGGACGGATCGGCCGGATGATGACATCGTTGCCGTCGGGCAATTGCCAGCGCGTCACCAGATGCGCCGGATAGGGATGAATCGCCATGTGACCATAGCGGTCTGCGGTCGGCACACGCGGCGCGATGACGATACGCGCGTCCAGCGCCAGCGCACCGTGTTCGTCCACCAGCAGCGGGTTGATGTCGAGTTCGGCCAGCCAGGGCAGCTCGCAGACCATTTCCGACAGGCGCAGCAGCACGCTCTCCAACGCGTCCATATTGACCGGCGGACGGTTGCGGAACGGCCCCAGCAAGGTGGCAACGCGGGTGCGCTGAATCAGGTCGCGCGCCAGAAACTGATTCAGCGGCGGCAGGGTCACCGCACGATCCTGCAAGGCCTCGACATCAACGCCACCGGCGCCGAACACGATCACCGGCCCCAGCACCGGATCCGAAATCATGCCCAGCAGCACTTCACGCGCATGCGGCCGCGCCACCATCGGTTCGAGAACGATGCCGTCGAGCGTGGCGTCGGGACGCAGCCGCTTGACGTCGGCCAGCATTTCGCCAAAGGCGGCACGCACTGCCTGCCCGCTCGACAAACCGAGGCGCACCCCGTTGACGTCGGTTTTGTGGGTGATGTCCGGCGAGTTGATTTTCATCGCCACCGGAAAACCCATCTGCTGCGCCAGCAGCATCGCTTCCATCGGATCGCGCGCGATAAACGTCTGCGCGATCGGAATGTGGAACGCCGCCAGCAGCGCCTTCGACTCCACCTCGTTCAGCAAATGGCGGCCATGCGCCAGCGCGCTCTCGATGATCAGGCGCGCGCCTTCCACATCCGGCGCGACCTGCTGCGACAACGGTCCCGGTGTCTGCATCAGCTGACGCTGGTTCTCGTAGAACGCCGACAAAAAGGAAAACACCTCGACCGCCGGTTCCGGCGTGGTGAAGTAGGGAATCCCGGCCTGCTTGAACAGACGGCGACCCGCGTGCACCTGCGCCTCGCCCATCCAGCAGGTCAGCACCGGCTTGCTGGAGGTTTTCGCCACCTCAATCACGGCCTCGGCCACTTCGGTCGGCCGCGTCATCGCCTGCGGCGTCAGCATCGCCAGCACGCCGTCGACGTTGTCGTCCTGCAGGCAGGCATCCACTGCAACGCGATACCGTTCGGCCGTGGCGTCGCCGATGATGTCGAGCGGATTGGCCTGCGACCAGTTGGCCGGCAACACGCCGTTGAGCAATTCGATCGTCGCCGGCGACAGCTCGGCCATGCGCACGCCGAGATCCACCGCGAGGTCGGTCGCCATCACGCCTGGACCGCCGCCGTTGGTGACGATGGCAAGGCGGTTGCCGCCGGGCTTGATGTGGGTCGACAGCGCGCGCGCCGACGCGAACAGCTGCAGGATGGTATTGACCCGCACCACGCCGGCGCGCCGCACCAGCGCGTCGAACACGGCATCGGAACCCACCAGCGCGCCGGTGTGCGACTGCACCGCCTTGGCGCCGGTCGCGTGGCGTCCCACCTTGACCATGACGATGGGCTTGAAGCGCGACGTCGCGCGCAAGGCGCTCATGAAACGGCGTGCGTCGCGTATGCCCTCGATGTAGAGCAGGATGCCCTTGGTTTGCATGTCGGAAGCGAGGTAATCGAGGATCTCGCCAAAATCCAGATCGGCCGACGCGCCGGTTGAAATCACGCTGGAAAAGCCGATGCCGTTGGTTTCCGCCCAGTCCAGCATCGCGGTACAGATCGCGCCGGACTGCGACACCAGCGCGAGGTCGCCGGACAGCGTAGCGCCCTGGCTGAAGGTGGCATTGAGCCCGATGGATGGCCGCTGGATCCCCAGGCAATTGGGGCCGATGAAGCGGATGCCGTGTTTTTTGGCCACCGCACTCACGGTTGCTTCCAGCGCCGCGCCCACCGCGCCCACCTCGCGAAATCCGGCAGACAGCACGATGGCATGACGGATGCCGCGCTCGCCGCATGCCTCCATGATCTGCGCCACGGTTGGCGCCGGCGTGGCGATCAAGGCCAGTTCAGGGATCGCCGGCAGTTCGCTGGCCGAGGCATAACAGCGCACGCCGAACACCGTCTCGTGCTTTGGGTTGACCGGATAGACCTCGCCCTTGTAGCCGGCATGGCGCAGGTTGCGGAACAGGATGCCGGCGACCGAACCCTCGCGTTCGCTGGCGCCAAAAACCGCCACCGAGCGGGCGTTGAACAGGGAATGCAGATAGTGTTGAGGCATGGCTTCGTTTGATGGCAGGTTGCAGCGGCGATCCGATCGGACCGGGGACAGCCTATGCTAGGCCATCCCCTGTTACAGCGCCATCCTGCCGAGCTATAGTTCATCCATTCACAACCACGCCGCGTCATGCAAACCGCCTACATCACCCACCCCAGCTACCGCCTGCACGACATGGGCGGCTGGCATCCGGAAAGTCCTGCGCGCCTGAACGCCATTGATGACCAGCTGCACGCTGCCCGACTCTACGATTACCTGGCGCATCAAGAAGCGCTTCCGGTTACGCGCAGCCAGCTGCTGCGCGTGCATGACGCCGCCTACATCGACTCTGTCGAGGCCGCCTCGCCCAGCGAAGGGCGCCACGCGCTCGACCCCGACACCAGCATGAACCCGCACACCCTGGAGGCTGCCAGGCATGCCGCCGGCGGCGCAGTCATGGCGGTGGACATGGCCATGCGCCGCGAAGTGGCCAACGCCTTCGTCGCCTGCCGCCCGCCCGGCCACCACGCCACCCGCAGCCAGGCCATGGGTTTCTGCATCTTCAACAACGTCGCCGTCGCCGCTGCGCATGCGCTCGACCAGCACGGCCTCGAACGCGTCGCCATCGTCGACTTCGACGTCCACCACGGCAACGGCACCGAAGCCATCTTCAGGGACGATCCGCGCGTCATGCTGTGCTCCACCTTCCAGCATCCCTTCTACCCCTACAGCGGTGCGGACAGCGCCAACCCGCACATCGTCAACGTGCCGCTGCCCGCAGGCACCACCGGCAAGCCCTACCGCGAAGCCTTCAGCGCGCACATCCTGCCGCGCCTCGAAACCTTTCGCCCGCAGATGCTGTTCTGCTCCGCCGGCTTCGACGGCCACCGCGAAGACGACATGGCGCAGTTCGGCCTGGTCGAAGCGGATTACGTCTGGATCACCGAACAAGTCATGGATATCGCCGCACACCACGCCGAAGGCCGCATCGTTTCGGTGCTCGAAGGCGGCTACGACCTCAGTTCGCTCGGGCGCAGCGTGGCGGCGCACATCAAGACGCTGGCGGGGTTGTAGAAGTCCGAACCGGCGACAGGATCAAGCGTTGGGCAGCGTGGGGGCGGCTTGGCTGGATTCAGATGAATGCCTTTCCAGGCAGTGGGCATCTAGCTGTGTAACCCCACACGGCGAAGAAAAACGCATTCAGGCAGCGCAGCATTCCGCCCGGCGCCAGTAGAGCAGACCCAGGGTCATCAGGTGCAGCAAGGACCACGCCGTTTTCCATCGCCACCTAGAACGGCGTCAGCCACCCCTTTCGATAAAGGTAGCTAAGCGCAGCACGCCGAGCGATTCCCCGTTTCCCTCATTCGCCGCCGCCGTACCTGGCAATTTCCCAGGGGAGGGAGGCGAGGGGCAGACTGCGCCCCACGCCGCCCAGTCTGACCGCCTCCTTCGGCATGCCGTAAACCACGCAGCTCGCCTCGTCCTGAGCGAGGGTGACCGCGCCGGTGTCCCGCATCTCCTTCAGGCCGCGAGCGCCGTCGTCCCCCATGCCGGTCATGATGATCCCCAGCGCGTTGCCGCCTGCGCAACGGGCGGTGGATCGGAACAGCACGTCGACAGAGGGGCGGTGCCGGTTTACCGGCGGGCCGTCGATCACGTCCACGTGATACTGCGCGCCGCTACGCCTGAGCTGCATATGGCGTCCGCCCGGCGCGATCAGTGCCAGGCCAGGCCGTACCCGGTCGCCGTGCTTCGCCTCGCGCACTTCGATGGCGCAAATGCTGTCGAGACGCGCGGCGAAGGCGGCGGTGAATTTCTCCGGCATATGCTGGACGATGACAATGCCGGGACAAACACGCGGCAGTGCCGTCAGAACGATTTCCAGGGCCTGGGTGCCGCCGGTGGAAGCACCGATCGCCACCACCTTGTCGGTCGTTTCGGCCATGGCCAGGGCCGGGCTGGCCGGAATCGCATCCAGTCCGTACCGGGGCGGCGGGATGGCCACCGGCACCAGATGTCGAACCTTGGCCTGGGCGGCTGCCCGCACCGCCGAGACGATTTCATGGCCCGATTCCGTCAGGAACTGCTTCAGCCCGATGCGCGGCTTGGTGACGATGCTCACCGCGCCGGAGGACAGGGCCTGCATGGCGGTGGTCGTGCCTTTCTCGGTCAGGGTCGAGCAGATGATCACCGGCGTGGGACGCTCGGCCATGATCTTCTTCAGGAAGGTGATGCCGTCCATGCGCGGCATCTCCACATCCAGCACCACCACGTCGGGCCAATCCCGATTCATCTTGTCGAGTGCAAACAGGGGATCCGCGGCAGCCCCTATCACCTGGATGTCGGGTGCGGCGGAAAGGATGCCAGTGAGTACCTGGCGCACGGTGGCGGAATCGTCCACGAGCATGACGCGTATGGGCTTCATTTTGAAAGTCCGATCGAGGAGTGGGTGCGCCTGTCGTTCCCTGCCTGGACGCTTTCGGCAGCCGGCAGGGGCGTGTGCTTCATCCACACATGCCCGCTCCAGATGTCGAAAATGACCTGACGGTGGCCGTGCCCGCCGAGATGCTGGGCCTTGACCTTGAAGCCATGGCGCGTCATCAGTTCGAGGCTGGCGGAAATATTGCGGTCCTGAATCTGGCCGGCGCAATCCTTTCCGTGGCAGCCATGACGGTTGAACATGTAGCCGCCGCCGAACAGCTTGGCCTCGAACTCGACCGGCTGTCCCTGCTTGGCACGCATTTCCTTCAACAGCATCTCCAGCGCCTCGTCGCCATAGCGTCCATCGAGCGGCTTCGCACCGCGCGGCCCGCCACGGCTCGGCAACATGTAATGGCACATGCCGCCGATCCGGCGCCCGGGATGCCAGAGCGTGACCGCCACGCAGGAGCCCAGGATGGTGCGGATGCGCGTCTGCTCATCCCCGAACCACAGCTCTCCGGGCTGCAGGAAAATCTCGATGACGCTCTGCGGTTTTTTCACGGCTTGCGGTAGATCGAAGGCGCAAGGGTTTCCAGCCCTTGCGCCAGCCCGTTCAGGCTTTCCGAATGCCCCACGATGAAAATCCCCCCCGGCCTGAGTTTGGCCAGCAGGCGCGCCACCACCTGACGCTTGGTTTCGGACTGGAAATAGATCATCACGTTGCGCAGGAAGATCACATCGAACTCGCCCACCTCCGGCAAGGGTTCGTTGAGATTGATCTGGGCCAGTTGCACGCGCCGGCGCAGGGCCGGGTCGATCAGCAACTGGCCGTCCTGGCTGCCCATGCCTTTCAGGCAATGGGTGCGCAGCAACGCCGGCGGAATGCCGCGCGCGCGCTCCATCGGATAAAGCCCTCTTCTCGCCTTGTCCAGCACCTGGGTGCTGATGTCGGAACCGAACACTTCCCAGGGTGCGTCGCCCAGTCGGTCCGCCAGCAGCATGGCCAGGGTGTAGGGTTCCTCGCCGCTGGAACAGGCCGCGCTCCAGACCCGGAACGGCCGCCCGGCCGGATGCCCGGGCAGGACCCGGTCGCGCAGGAAATCGAAATGCTTCGGCTCGCGAAAGAAATAGGTCTCGTTGGTGGTGAGCAGATCCACCGCCACCTGCATCTCGTCCTGCTGCCGGGAGAGCAGTTGAAAATAATCCTCATAGCTGTCCAGGCCATGATGCTTCAGGCGCTTGGCCAGGCGACCCGCCACCAATGCTTTCTTGGCCGGGGTCATGCTGATGCCGGCGATCCTGAAAATCATTTGCTGGAAGCTGGAGAATTCGCTGTCCTTGAGGCTGACATTGAGCATGGTGACCTCACGCAGCCTTTTTCATCTCGGGCCGGGTGGCCAGCAGGCCGGACCCCACTTCGAGTTCCGCAAACCAGTTGATGAAGCGCATCACGTCGGCCCCCTGATAAATCGAGCCGTGCTGCGGACAGAGCATGTCGATGTCCATGACGGCGGCCCGTTCGCACCAGTCCAGCACGGCTTCTTTAGAGCCCATGAAGCGGCGGTGAAATCCCTCCGCATGGCGGATGTGGCGATCGAAATCCGTCACGAACAGCTCGTCTTCCTCCGGGGGCGGCAAGGCCGCGCCCACGTCGCCGCTGAACAGGATCCGGGCCTTGGCATCGTAGAGGTGGAAATTGCCGGACGAGTGCAGGTAATGGGCCGGCACCACATCCAGTTCGATGCCTCCCAGCGGAAGTTTTCCACCTTCATCGGGCAGGCCGATGAAGGTGGTTTCGTCGCCGCCGTAATGAGGCAGGAAGCTGCCCCAGATGCGGCTGGCATAGCAGCGCAGCGCCGGATTGAACTCCAGCCACAGGCTCAGGCTGCTGATCACGTCCGGATCCTGGTGCGACGCGAAGATCCATTTCACCCGACGCGGGTCGAATCCGGCCGCCAGAGCGGAGAACACCACCGGAAAGATCTCCAGGCCGCCGGGGTCGGTGAGCATGGCTTCGTTGCCGTGGGCGATCAGGTATTCATTGGTGTCGATCAGCGCGCTGGCGCGCTCCGGGTCACGCGCGATCACCTGCCATTGATGCGTCCCTTCCGAAAACAGGGTTTCCAGCTTTTTCATGTTCTTGCTTCCTCAAGTTCGGCCCGCACACCACCCAGCGTTTCCGCCACGGAATGGATGGACTGGGCCAGTTGTTCTGCCACCTGCTTCAGGGCAGGTGCCGATTCACCGCCGTAGGCGGCCTCGATCAGTGCGCTGCGGGACAGGATCAGTCCCTGGTCACACAGGCGCAACGCGCGGCTTGCCTTCATGTGCAGGTCGCGCCGGCTTTGTCCCAGCAGCATGCTCAACCGATCCACCTCTTCTTCCTGTGTGCCGAAGATTTCGGACAATAGGCCGCCAACGCGATCCTGGCTGCCCTGGACCCGCCGGAAATAGTCCTGGTTGCGCTGCTTGCGCTGGCGCTGGGCGACCTCGTTGACCATGCTGGACACCAGCAAGGTCAGGCCCTGCATGGCTTCCATGAGACGGGTGGAAATTCCCCGCAACTCCGCCGAGGCCACCCGAAACCCCACCGCGTTGTCGCCGCCACGGCGGGAGGACAACATGGCGTTCAACGCGGCCAGATTCACTTCGCGTGCGGTGTCCACCACGCCACGGATGCCTTCGCCAATGCGAACGATGGCGTGAAGGTCCGCAGAGCGAAGGGCCGTTCCATTATTTTTGTGCCCCACAGGACGACTCCTTACCGATATTTCGACGCTCCCCGGCAAAGCCGGGGAAGCGCATGCCAATGCGTTTTGAATTGCTCCGCTCAGGCCCATGCCAGCTTGCCTGGGACAGCCATTTCCCGGGGCGCCGTTTTCTGCTCTTCGTGAACCTGCAGGCTGAAGAATCCCATCAGCTGCTGCAGCTGTTCGGCCTGGCCGCTCATCTCTTCCGCGGTGGCAGCGAGTTCTTCCGAGGCGCTGGCATTCTGCTGCGTGGCCTGGTTCAACTGGTTCATCGCGGCGTTCACCTGGCCCACGCCGCTCGCCTGCTCTTCCGAGGCCGCGGTGAT
>MGZO01000084.1:18430-33495 GCA_001802655.1 Hydrogenophilales bacterium RIFOXYD1_FULL_62_11 | reverse complement strand
CCAGTGTCAGTGGCGCCGTGAGCTTGCCACCTTGGCGCTTCGATGCAGCCAGTGCTTCCAGGCCCACCACAAGGGCTTCAGCCGCGTTCTCACGGTCGCGCCACAAGTCCACCAAGCCGACAAACCAGCCCTGTTCAAGGCCGGCCGGCAGGAGTTCCTTCTTGACGAACTGGGTCTTGCCCTGTCGCCTGGGGGCGAACAAGGTGACGTGGGCGCCGGCCAGCATCAGCCGCAGCACAGTGCCCAGCAGCTCGGGCCTGGGGTAGTACGGAAGGCTATCGGTGAGGTTGCTCATATAGCTATTCATAAGCGGGTTTTGCTAATTATAGTCAGCTTCAGCTAATTCTAGCAATCTCCAGCTATTCCAGCTAATTAGCATCTCCGGGGCGGATCAGGCCCGTTTGGCATCGCAGCTATTGCACTTGCGGCCATACCCGCCGGCGCCGCCGCCGAGCGACTGCCGGAAGAACTCCGCGTGCGGCTTGATCCTCCGGCAGGTCATGCAGGTCTTGGCATCCCGGTTGGCCAGTGCCGCGGCCTGGTTCTGTAGCTCGGCGACGGTGGCGGGCACCGGCGACATGCCCAGCTGCTTCATCATCTGCTCCAAGCGCGCCGAAAGCGTCTGCACGGGGTCGGCGCCGAGGTTGAAGCGGTTGATGCGGATGAAGCGGTAGCCGTAGCTCTCCAGGGTCAGCTGGCGCTCCATGTCCTGGGGCAGCATGTAGCGGGTGTAGTTGCCCACGTGCACCTCGCGGCCGCGCTGGAAGTGATACTCGAAGCCGTCGTATTCCAGGACGATGTTCACCGGGCCGCGGTCGGTGGCCGCGCGTACCAGGAAGTCCACGCGCCAAGCCGGGTGTTGGTAGGTCGGGTCGAGCTGGCGCAGGTAGTCGCCGACTGGGAACTGCGGGATGACCTCGATCCTGTCCTGATTGGACTGGTAGAACGGGGCCTGCATCAGCCAGCCCAGCACCTTGGTCTCCATCGGGCTGTTGGAATCGACCTGGTCTTCGTCGACCTCCTCGCGCTCCAGCACGCCGGCGTAGTAGGCCAGTGCCTGGCCGATGGCTCCCGGAATCTCCTCGATCGGCATGGAGTGGACGAACAGCACCCGCTCCTGGGCGCGGCTGAAGCCCACGTTGAGGCGCTGCACCTTCAGCTTGTCCTCCACGGACTCCGATGCGTTGTCCAGCGCAACCGGGAACACGTAGTTCAGGGCATTGTTGCCCGGCGTGGCCACCATCGAATAGATGATCAGCAACCGCTCCTCGCCCTGGCAGGAGTCGAAGGTCATCACCTTCAGCTTGAGCCGGTCCTCGAAGTCCCGGCCGCGGGCATGGCCGAACAGGCGCTTGGTCAGCAGGGTCTGCTGCTCACGGAAGGGCGTGATGATGCCCACCGTGGGTGGGGACTCCTGGTCCAACAGTTCGAGCAGGTGCTGGAGGATGTGCTCGACTTCGGCGTGGTTCACCCCGCGGGTGACCTTGGCATCGCCCACGTCCACCTGCTCGAAGCGCACGACCTGATCCAGCGGTACGCCGCGGATCTTGATGGCCTGCAGCTGGCCGTCGTAGAAGGTGCGCGAGGAATACCCGATGAGCTCGGCGAACGAGCGGAAGTGCTTGCGCAGCATGATCGAGTAGGACGCGCCCAGGTTGCAGAACTCCAGCACCGAGCGCTTGACGTCGAACATCGACAGGCGAGCGAGGGCATCGGCCTGGTCGCTCACCTCGCGCCGGAAGTAGTTCACTAGGTCGGCGCGGTAGCGCTCATTGATGGCGATGCTGGCGTTGGACGACTTTACGTTCGAGAACTGCTTTGCGTCTCCCAGCACCACGACCTTGCGTGCGCGCAGCAGCGCCGGCAGCGCCTGAGCCACGCTCACCTGGGACGCCTCATCGATCACCACCACGTCGAACAGGTCCGGCAGCAGGGGCATGTATTCGCCGAACTCGCGGATGCCGGCGACTATCACCGGGAAGGAGTCGCGCACCGCGGCGAACTTGTCCTCCGGGAACTTCTGGCGCGCGGTGATCACCTTGGCAAGGGCCCGCGCATCGGCGCGGTGGTTGTCCATGAACTCCACGAGGCGGTTGTCGATATGGGCATTCATCACTGAGGTGTTGAGCTGCTCCAGCCGCGTCTTGGTGCCCACGTAGTCGAACTGGGGGGCCTTCACGAACGCCGAGCGCGTGTGCAGCCAGCTGCGAAGGAACCGCGCGGCCATCGGCCACAGCTCGGCCGCCGCCGGCGGCGCCATCAGGGCGTCCACGATGGACGGGGCGATCCGGTCGAACAGGGCAATCAGGGTGCTGGCCAGCGGCGCGGTCTCGGGCGTCGCCGCGCCGCGCGCCAGCCGTCGGGAGGCATCCTCGAACGCTCCGCCCAGCTGCTCGTGTTCGAGCTTGATGCGCAGGGCGTTGGCCGAGGCCACCAGCGCTTCGAGATCGTCGGCACGCTCGCGCAGCAGCAGGGGCCGGGTCGGCGCCATGCTGTTGAGCTGGGCCTCCAGGGCCCGGACCTGGCCGCCACGCAACAGGTAGCCGAGCACAGGCATGCGCAGCTGCCGGAATTCCACCAGCCAGCCCTGCAGCTGGCGGACCTGGGCGGGGGTGAGGGACTCGAACAGGTCCCAGCCGCGCGGCCGGCGCTCGGCGGCGAACCGGTGCAGGACCATGTCCAGGCGCACGCGCGATCGCAGTGCGGCCGCATCGGCGACGCCGGCGGCGAAGATCCCGGCCAGATAGGACTGGATGTCGCCCAGCACCGGCTCGATCGGGGCCAGCTCGGCGATCAGCGCCTCATCCTCGACCGCTTGCAGTTGGGCCAGCACCTCCGGGGCGCGCTCGAGCAGCTGCGCCTCGCACTCGTGCATGTGCTTGAGCTCGGTCAGCTCGACCTTGCCGTACAACTCCACCGTCTGGTCGATGGCCTGCTTGAGCTCCACGCTCATCCCCTCGCGCTCGGCCTCGATCCGGGAGCGGTTGGCGCGGGTGGCGGCGGCGTATTGGGCCACCTGGGTGACGGCCGCATTGGCGGTGAGCTTGCGGAAGTTCGCTGATTCGCGGCCCAGGCGCAGGATCGGGTTGGGGAAGTGGGGGTCGTGGCGCACCCGGCTCATGGCTTCGGTGAGCTTGTCGACGACGACGTCCAGCGCCTCGCTTTTGTCCGAGAGCACCAGGCACGTGCGCTGGTTGAAAGCGCAGTCGGCGGCGATGGCGGTGATGGTGTGCGACTTGCCGGTCCCGGGCGGACCCTCCACAACCACGATCTTGCCGTTGGGGTTGCGCACCGCCATCAGGACCTTGCGCTGCTCCTCATTCATCGGAATGGGCGAATCAAAGACGACGCGGTCCACCAGGGGCAGGGCATCCCAGTCGCGCTCGATGTCGGCGCGGATGGACGGCGTATTGCCCGTCAGAACCCCCTCGACGAGCCCCTCGAACAGGTTCACCACCTGGGAGCCGCCGCGCTTGAACTGGTCGATGATCTCTTCGTAGTCGTTGAGCAGCGCCTCATCGGCGCGATCGAACGCGGCCAGGTACAGGGCACTGGATAGGGTGACCGAGGCGGTCTTGGCCTGGCCGCCGGCGTGTCCCAGCTCCACTTGGCCACCCAGGTCCAGGGCGTGCGCGATTCGGTTGAACAGCGGCCGCGCGGTCTCGAACACGGTCAGCTCCGGCGCGACGTAGGTCAGCCGGTCCTTGATCGGGCTGTCGAAGGGCCGGCCCATCGCGGCGGCAAGCTCTTGGGCCACGTAGTCGATCGCGGCGCGGTGAGCGTACAGGTGGGGGACGATCTCCAGCTCGTAGGTGCCGCCGTCGCCGCTGCGCGAGACGTTCACCGGCAGGAAGAACAGCGGGTAGGTGTTGTCGCGGTGGCGGAGCGTGCCGACGTAGAGGTAGAGCTGAAGGCCGTCGCCCGTGCTGACGTAGGTCTCAAGGTCGCGGAAGTCGGTGTAGCCGTCGGCGGCGACGAAGCCCTCGAAGAACGTGCGCAGTCCGTCCCGGACGGCATCAGGCATCAGGAACCCGTCGACGGCCTCCTGCACCGGTTCGATGGAGCGTGTCGCCAGGGCCTTGGCCAGCGCATCGGGCAGAACCGTGGCCAGCGGGCTCACTACCAGCGCCAGCAGTTCGGCGCGCACGGAATGCAGGGTGTCCATCACCCAGTACGCCTGGTTGCGCAGCGGACCATCCAGGTGGGCGATGAGCGGATCGACGATGTGCTCGCCGGCGGCGGCTTCCAGGTCATCGAGCTGCTTGCCGATCCAGGCCTCCGGATCGTCGGTGCCCAGCGCCATGCTCAACTCGGCCTTGCGCACCACCTGCTCGCGGATGGTCAGGATCGCGCTGTCGGGAACGGCATTGACCTGCTCGCGGATGATGCTGGCCAGCGCCGGACTGATGGGGCGGGTGTAGCGTCCGGGCCGGATCTGCAGGGTCATCCCCGTCTCGGTCTTGCGGCCGAGCTGCGCCCAGAGGTCACGTTCCAGGGCGGGGAAGTGCGACGCACGCATGCCGGCGCGGAAGCCGCTGTCGGTGGTAGTCACCACCTGGCGCCGCGGTGCGCGGCTGCGCTTGAAGTCGGTCTCGAGGAAGTCGCGGAAGTATTGCGAGACGCGCAGCGCGACCCCGCTCAAGGTCAACTTGTCCATGCCCATATTGGCCCCTTTGATCGGCGCGCCTGGCGGCGGTGCCAATGCATGCTGTGGTGAGTATAGGTGCCGCAGGGACGGTGCCCCGGCGCCTACCCACGCTGACAGATGAGAACGCAGCTGAAAGTTGGAGAGTCCGAGTATGGATTGCGCGCGACGAATCCTCAGGCGTGCTTGAGTGGGGCGCGGATAACTTTTGCAGCGCGTCCGGATGGGTAGCGTGCTGGTCGTACCCAACCAGACGAAGGATCCCCGATGTACACGCACGCTACCGATTGGCTCGACGACGACTACGGCCCGCCGCCGCCGGCGCCGCCGGCCGCACCCGCGACCCTGTCGCGCCCGAATCGCGAGCAGGCAGAGGCCATGGCGCTGGAAGGCATGCTCGAGGTGACCCGGGACGTCTTCAAGGCCGCCGTGTATTCCCAGCACGTCACCCCTTCGATCACCAAGGCCGAGGACACCTGGCACGGCTGTGGCTACACCGACTTCATGGCCCACTTCCCGGCGAAGGTTCTTGGGCGCGTGATCGATGCCGACGGCCGCGGCCGCCCGGCGCGCTATGCCCTCACCACGGAAGAGGACGTGCTGCAGTGAGCGCGCCGACGCATACAGATGTAGCCCGCAACGAGGCGACCGCGCGGCTGGTAGCCCTGGGCGGTGCCGCGCCGGACATGGCCGACATCCCGCGCCGACAGCCGCCGGCAGATTCGCCGATTGAGGTGCGGATGTGCGAGGTGAGCCGCACGACCCTCAGGCCCCGGCAGCTGTATTCTTTCAGCATCGACCCGAACTGCGAGGCATGCCGCGCCGCGTCCGGTCGGGCCTTGGCCGAGCAGGCGCCGCCGGCCGCCGGAGTGGATCCGACGGTGCTGTCCGCGCTGGAAGCTGCGGCCCGTGCGCGGCCGCCGGACACCTGCGATGTCTGCGAGATCCAGCCGTGCACCAACTGCGCCAACATTGGCGTTGCGCGCGAGCGCGCACTGGCCGCGCTGGCGAAGCTTGTGCCTGGCCGAGGGGCTGGCTGATGGGCAGGTCCAGCGGGGACAGGATGGTGGGCCCCTGCCCGTATTGCGGTGAGCGGTACAAGCTGACCAACTTCATGCGGAGGAGCAGAAATCCGCAGTTCGACGAGGAGAGCGATCTCTACCTGTCCAACACCCACCTGATCGCCTGTCACAGGAAGCATCAGGAGAAGGCAAGGGCAGGTGCCCGGGTCTGCTTGGGCGTCTCACGCGCGGTGATGAGCCAGGCCCAGGTCCTTGCATGGTTCGACGAGGAGATCGGAGCGGCTAAAGGCCTGTCGGCAGATCCCTACCACCAGCCGCGGGTGCTGAAGCTGCACGAGGTGCGCGAGGCCGTGGCAGGCTGGACCATTGTCAGGGGCTCGAATACAGGAGAAGGGCATGACTGAGCTGTCCACCAAGGACCGTCTCGCGCTTGAGAAGGTACGGGCGACGCAGTGGCAGAGCGCGCACGATCGGCTTGCCGAGCAGCTGAAGGCGTCCAACGCATTGCTTGAGGAAGTGCGCCAGGTCTATACGCACGACGACGACATGCCGGACCGGCTGCTGCCGCGAATCGACGAGCACCTGGCGAACGGGCCTGACTGAGGCTGATGCTCATGCGGCCGCCGGCACCGAGGTCCTGCCGACGGCGCAACGAACAACCCGCTGCTTGAGGCCCCTCCAGTATTCCTAGTTCAGGCCGTTAATATCTGCGCTAAACCATTCCCAAGAGAAGGAGTTCGAATGAACAAGTCCACCGCTGCACTGCTCATCGCCCTGGTTGCATCGCCCGCCGCCATGGCCCAGACCATCCACGGTCAGTCCGGCACGTCCTACCAGAGCATCGGCAACACCCTGTACGGCTCTGACGGATCCAGCCAGCAGGAAATCGGCAATACGACCTATGGGTCGGATGGCAACTCCGCCCAGCGGATTGGCAACACGACGTACAACTCCGATGGCAGCTCGTCCCAGCAGATCGGGAACACGCTCTACAACTCTGACGGGACGAGCGTCCAGCGCATCGGCAATACGACCTACGGCTCCGATGGCACCACCTGCCAGACGATCGGAAGCACGACCTACTGCAACTGACCAGCTTGAGCTTCATGCCGGCGTCTTTGATAGACGCCGGCGAGTCCTGATCTCACGCGCCGACGGCTGCGCACATTTGTCGGCGCGACCGATGCAGAGGACTGAGTGGACCGCAATCGCCCTACGTGCTGAGCGGGTACAAGACGGGACTGGACCATGGACATGGCCACGATGGACACGACCGTGATGACGAAGCCAAAGCACAGTGCGGCGGCGAGACGGCGGAAGGTTGTGGACATAGGTCGTCCGTGTGGAATGAGAGGGGAGTGGCATTGCACCACACCCCCACCGCCGTCAGAAGTTGCAACCAGCCCTACGTTGCGGCCGGTTACACCCAATCGTCAGCGATCCATCATGGACAGCACCTTCTCGATCTTCTGGAGCATCTGGCGACGCGGCGGGCAGTCGGCATAGCCTTCTTCGAGGATCATCTTCAGCCGCACCAGCGCGCCGCGTGCATCCGTAGACAATGTCTCGGCTCGGCCGCCGTAGTAGATGTCGTGCCGCTGATCCATGAGGAGCGGATGCTCTGCCAGCACCCAGTCCTCCAGGTCGGATCGCACCTGGTCGATCAGATTGGCCCCACGGATCGGTACATCGTTGAAACTCGTGCCCTGGAGAATTTTGCTGGCCTGCTCGTGCAGCTCGAAGGGCATGGGCACCTCGGGCCGCCACTTCCCCTTGTAGCCTGGCTCACCTCCGTACGCGATCGCACCAGCGCGCACAGAGCCTCGATAGGCCGGCATTGTCCGAGCACTGGCTGGTTTGCCCTTCGCTCGGCGCGCTGGACTCACGAAGCGGTCTCGGTATGGCAATGAGGTACCCATCCAGGACGTCTTTGAGAATAGATCCGGGACCTCCAGCGCCGCAGCCAGCCGCTTCAGGAGCTCGCCGTCCTTCCCCACCAGGTAGGGCTTGGAGTTCCCGGGGCTATAAAGACCATCCCAGTCAGGCGCGAGTATCTGCATGCCGCGTGCAGCGGCCCACTTGGCCCGCGCTTGCACGTCGACGTGGGGGTAGGGCTCGTCGAGCATCACGACCCCGTTTGTCGAAGGATCGATCCAGAACGAGTAGTGGTCCCGCTCAGGCAGCGGGTCAGCACCCCACGCCTTGCGTTGTGCTCGTGTCGTAGCCGGCCGTAGCCCTGTAGCTTGGAGGAAGAGCAGAGTTCGAGCCGAGCGTCCAAGGCTGTGCCTCACATCGATCTGATCGAGCATGAGGTCGCCGCGGCGCTCGAGATGATCTTCCTCCACGAGCCGGAAGTGCTCCAGATTACGTGCGCTATCGACTTCGTGGCGGCTGAGGAGCGATGCGAGGGGCTTTGAAAGCTGCACCCGGAGCGTCTCCAGGCCCATTGGGCGCGGTCGAGCTGTGGTGCGCTCCCGCCAGTAGGCCGACAGGAAAGCCTCGTAAACAGGGGTGGGCCGCGGCGCCACCAACGATAGGCGCCGCTGGGCATCGGGGTAATTGTTGAAGCCCATCATCCGCGCGACGCGATCAAGCGCCTCAGCGTGGGTGAGGTCGGCGTTCGAGCGGCGGAGGGTCTTGGCTTGTCGCTTCAGGCCGTCCAGCGTGGACGGCAGCGAGGGTGCGCTTTGCATGGCGGTTCTTTCTCCCGGCCCCGTTGCAGCGCCACCCGTAGTCGCTACATCCAAGGCCAGAGGAAGAAGGCCATGGGTGCATCAGATCAGCCGCAGTGCCGTTGCCAGCTTCGTCGAGACGGGTGCCAGGCGCCTGCATGCGCCTGGTGCAAAGCTACCCCTGCTCTGTCGTCGTGTCCAGCGGGATCAGCCCGCAGCAGCCAAGGATTCCTCTGTTGAGCGGGACATGAGGACGGTCTTGACCGTATGCGCGCTACAGCGGCACCTCTAGGAGCGCAGCAGCTGGAGCGCAGCAGGATCCCAGTTCACGCGGTCAGCGAGGTCTCGCAGCTGGTCCAGCGTCACCCGCGCATGGATCTTGACGCGCCGCTTGAGGGCATCCAGGTCGCGCTTGCTTGAGCCCGGCACGAGGACAGTGTGGCCCCTG
The DNA here is from genome assembly GCA_001802655.1 of Hydrogenophilales bacterium RIFOXYD1_FULL_62_11. GTDB lineage: Bacteria > Pseudomonadota > Gammaproteobacteria > Burkholderiales > Thiobacillaceae > Thiobacillus. The sequence continues at coordinate 24,708 of MGZO01000084.1, read as the reverse complement.
TACTTTCCATCGAGTGGCAAAGGGATCACTTCGATCATCCACGCCTCTTGCGTGTCAGGGTTGAGCGAGGACATGGCCTTTTCAAGTCCAGCTGGGACAGCAGGCTGATCATCGGCGCCACCGCCATTGAGCAGGCAGGGAGGATCCACGATGCCTTCAGCACTAAAAAGGGCGGCGTCGATCTCCCGGCACTCCTGTTCGGTCAGGGGTGCCGGCTGCTTAACGACGTCGTGCTCCACGTCAAAAACGAGCGCATCTGGTTCGATGATGACAACGCCATCCTCCCGCCGATCCCTGCAAACCTCGGCGTAGGCATCCTCGACGTCGAATACGCTTTCGGATAAGCGCGAGGCCTGCGCCTGGGCATACGCTTCGAGCACCTCCGCTGGGGCCTCCTCATCACAATGGGCTGGACGGCAAAGCCCAGCCTGCGCGGATTCCGGATCGTCTACGGCCTCCTCTCCTCCCACCCAGACCAGCCTTGGCCGAAGCGAATAGCACTCGCTGAGCAGGAATTCACGACCGCCGACCTGCGCTGTCAGCTGGTAAGAGCCATTCTCGGCGCCGCGATCATTGGCCAGGCCCCAGACGATGGGCTGCATGTCCGCATCAACAGGAAGCAGGGGCGGAGCGGCGTCCGGATCAAGTTCAAAGCGATGCTGGAACCTTTGAAGAAGCCTGTGAATGAACAGGTCCGTGGATTTCAGGCTGGGCACTTGCTTGAACGGACGGAACCACTGTCCCGGGTGCTCATCAGTGAAGCCTTGGGAGTGCAGGAAGCGGTCAAGATCATCTTCGAGATCCAGGTCGCGCTCGAAGGCAATACGACCCACCTTGGCTTTGATCAGGCCTTGAGCAGGTCCATTCAGCGGCTGCAATTCGCCCTCAACTCGAAGCGCAAGCTGAAGAACCTGCCCCCTTCCTTTGATTCTCCCGCCCTTGATTCGCCTGCCGTTGCGCCAGCCAAACTGGACCTTGTAGGCGGATTCTGCGCTGCGGGTCAGGGTAGGAAGGGATGTCGGGCGGGGGATAAGCGCCAAAGCGGGTTCGCTGTCCCAGAGGCGGTCCATGTCCCATGCCTGCTCCGGCGTCATCGCCGGCCAGCGCGATGCCTCATGCGCCATCGCGACCTGGTCTTCGTGCAATTTCATCACCCGGCCGGATGGCACATCCATCACGAGATTGGCCTCCTGATGGATCCAATGTCGCCCGCGACCGGGGACCTGGAGCTTGATTCGACCATCCTCCAGTTGGTGCCAGCTGCCAAGTGGCCCGTCCAGCTCGCACCACTCTACGGGCTTCATATCGCGACCTATCAGTCGTCCAGCCTGGGCGGCACGCTCAAGTACGTGGACGCTCTGCAGGTCCAGAGACTGGGCCAAGCGCGTGTGCCTTAGGCGACCCAGTGGCAAGTCGATCGCATCGAACGATCTGAACCATGGACGTTCGGCCAGGGGCAGCAACCGCTCAAGCTCATTCCCAACTGCAGTTTTGGAGGGCCAAGCGCCCTCGACCCACCGTGACTGCAGGTAGTACTCGGCGAAGGGGCCCTGGTCATCATCGGCGTGCATGGATCGGATCTGCAGCACGACCTTGCCCGGCTGGTGTTCATGGGCATGAACCTGGCTGGCCGTACTGCGGATCATGTCCTGACTCAGCTCGGGCACGATGACGCGCGCATCCCCCGTGATGCTGGATGGGTACCACCACAACGTGTGGTCTTGAGCCCTGGTCAAGTTTTCGTCGGCCAGCGACCACCCCCCGCTGCGGTGGACGATGATGGACTTGTTATCGAGCGCATCGACACACGCCTTGTACAACTGGCGCACATGCTCGCAGGCCTGCACGGGGCCGCAGACCTCACATTCTTCGTCGATCAGGTACCCATCGTGCTGACCGGACAACGTCAGGCGAACGAATCGCTGCTCGCCATCTTCGGTCAACCGGCCCGAGACGGTCGTACGCCAGTCACTGGGCGTGAAGTCGGCGACGTGGCACTTGCCATCGACGAATGTCCGCCCGGTCCATGAGGCCAGCCCGAACTGGAGAGGGAACAAATGCAGGGCGGACGGAGGAAGCCCCAGGGCTCGGAAGGGCGTCAACATCGATTGCGTGTGCGACCAGGCTTGGCTGGCAACGGATGGAGCGATCTCGAACATAGGGCTTCTGCAGCAGCGACGGAGCGCGGGCGCTTCCAAGGCGCCATTGCAGCAGACCCACGCGACCAGGTGTCCGGTTAACCGGCCCTATTTCGGGGCGGGTTGGCCTCTGCCATCAGCGGAAGAGCTCGCTGAACGTGCCAGCGTCGATTGCACCCACCAGCAGGGCGAGCACAGCCAGCGCCGCGGGGAATGCGATACAGGCAAGGGCCAGGACAATCCCGCAGAGCGCCGATTCAAAGGCGGACAGCTCCCTCGAGCTCACGTCAGTCTGTCCATGCCGGACTGGGACATGGAGCGGACGCACGCGTTCCACTCCGGCCTGCCTGCCGCGTGATGCGCGGCGGAGCGCTTCAGGGGAACGGTCGCGGATCAAGCGGTCTTCGCCTGCAGGTGCTGAGTGGCAATGCTGATGGCTCGGCCGACATCGGCCGGCGTCAGGACCTGTTCGGCCACGATGTGCAGCGAGCGGATCGAGACATCGAGGTCGGTCTGCAGATCCACCACGACACCAGCCAGGTGCCGGCCCAGCGCCTGGGGCTCCCAATGCAGTCCATCCTGGGCCGCGCGCCGGCCGTTTCGGGTGCCCGCCAGGACGCCTGCACGGTAGGAGTCGTCCGTGGTGGCCAGGTCGGGCCCGTACGGGGCAATGCCCTTGCGCGCATCGTGGATGCCCAGCTCGTACTTAGTCGGGACGAACGGGACTTCGATCATGTGCAGTTTCTGGGTAAGCGAGGCGCTATGCGCTTCAAGGTGGCTATTGCAGCAGACCAGGCCGGTCAGGTGTCCGTCCAACCGGCGTCAAATCACCCACGGTTGGCCGAATACTGCGCCGGAGTGGCGAGTTCAGAACACCGCGGCGGAGGCACCACTGGCCACCTGCTGGAGCCCGCTGCTTTCGACCTTCGGTAGCGGCAGGCCGTCGGCGATCGCGCGCTCGATGAACTCTTGCCACGCTGGCCACCCGGCGAACTGGACCAGCTCGAACCCGCCCGTGACCAGATCCTGGTGCACGGCGCACAGGTGCTTGGCCACGTTGCGCCGGCGGCCCGGTCCGCTCCACATGGCGCCAAAGCCTTTGTGCTTCATCTGCAGCTCGATGAAGAGCGCCTCATCACCCTCGACCGACAGCTCGGGGGTGCAGAAGGACTCGCCGTCAATGTCCTGCTCGGACACCGATAACACGATGTGGCCCGTACCGTTGTTGAAGATCCAGTTCGAGGAGGACATCAGAACACCGCCTGCATGCCGCCGGCCATGGGTGCCAGCGACGGGGGAGGGACCGGCAGGTGGCGCTGCACCCAGTCGGGCTGGAAGAACCCGTCGGATCGCTCGTACCCCCAGGATCGGATCAGCTGCTCAGCGCGGTCGAAAAGCTGGGCCGTCGTGGCCTTGCAGGTGCTTACGCCGCCGCCGATGGGCGTGCTCTCCTCTACCTTCTTGCCCAACACCTGGGCAGCTTCAGCCATGCGCTCGGCCGGAAAGGAGTGCTTCACCGCGGTCATTTCACCTTGTGCGTACTCGACCACCGAAAGCCCGATGTCGGGCTGGCCGAGGCTCGAGAATGTGGAGGTCTGCAAACGCATGAGCGGGATCTCGTGGGACTGGACTCCATATCACCACGGAGCAGTCGCCCGGAAAGTTAGCGGTAGGTCGTGCGCGGTCAGAACACGGCGGCGTAGGAGGCACCCGTCGCCACCAATGGCGGTGGTGGGGTCAGGCCGAGCAGGGCGCGCCAGTTGCTGTCTCCGCGAGCGCCGGACCGGGTGTATCCGTCGGCCTGAAGCTTGTCCTCAATCAGGTCGAACAACGCTGCGAGCTGACTGGGGTTGTCGCTCGGCTGGCCAAGCTCCAAATCGGCGTCGGTGAGTTCGAGCTCCAGCGTCCTCGATGTGCCGGTGATCATCAGCGTCCCCAGCCTGCCGCCCCGTTCGATGTGCACGATCGCCGGAGATGGTTTCGACTCGTGCAGGAAAACGGCGCTGAAGATTTCGTCTGAGTCCATGGCGGATGTCGATGGGAGCGATGGCCTATTCAAGCCCAGTGGCGCCACTGCGAAAGTTGACGGCGTCAGAACACGGCTGGCATCAGGGTGTCCGGCAAGGACACCAATGGCGGTGGCGCTTTGTTGAGCGTGGCGGACCAGTTGGCGTTGCCGCGAGTGCTGGCCAGGGTGTAGCCCCTTCCTGTGATCTCGGCCGTGAGTTTTCCGAACAGGGCTTCGAGCTCTGCGGGGTCATTGCTCGGCTCGCCCAGCTGCAACTCGTGGGCCGGGAGGTCGAGTTCCAGCGCGTCGGTCGTGACCAGCAGCATGCCCTTTACAGAGCTGCGTTCGACTTCGATACAGATGGGGAATGGCTGCGCGGCGTTCTTGAACATCGCGCTGAAGATCTCGACAGAGGGCATGGTTTTAGGCCTGCATTTGCGATGCCCCATTTAAGCCCAGTGCGGGCGCTGCGAAAGTTGGCGGCTAACACCTTTCAACGTCAGAACACGGCCGCAGCAGTAGCGCTGGAGCCCGTGACTAGCGGCGGAGGAGCTACGGGCTTGAGCTGGTCGGCCCAGTTGAAGTCGCCACGCCGGATGGTCTGCCGGCACCCTGCACCCTGCATGTGCCCGCACACCTTGGAGAAGAGCATGGCCAGGGCCATGGCGTTGTCACATTCCTCGCCCACGGCCAACCCACCGGACGTGACATCCAGGGCTGAAGGCACGCCACTGCAGGTCACCTTGAGCTTGCGCGAACCCTTTTCCCGCTCGATGCGGACGTCAGGCTTGTGCTGTTGGGTGGCGTGCTCGAACCAGGTGACGAACAGGGTCTCGGAAGCCATAGGATCTGCAGCAGAGTGAGTGGTCGGGTCCATTTCAACGCATCCACCACGCCTCGAAAGTTGCATCACCACGCCTCCGGAATACACGCCGCAATGCCCATGCTGGACGGCGGCATGCGCGTTTTCGTCCATAGCCGCGTGATAGCGTTCCCCCAACCCTCCAATTCCGGAGTTATGACCAGGTGCACGCATGAGCAATATCGGCGCAGTCCTCAAGAGCGAGATCGCCCGTTTGGCCCGCAAGGAGATCAAGGCGCAGATCGAGCCGCTCAAGAAGGCCAATACCAAGCTGCGCAGCGACGCGGCCGCGCTGAAGCGCTCCCTGCGTGAGCTGGAGCAGCAGGTGCGCCAGCAGGCGCGTGCAACCGCGCGTCCGGCCAAGCCCGCCGCCGGCGATGAGGCCGATGCCGGCCCGCGCGGCCGCATCACCCAGGCGGGGATCCGCACCCTGCGCAAGCGCACCGGCCTGTCCGCTGAGGACTTCGGCACGCTGGTAGGCGCGACCGGCCAGTCGGTCTACAACTGGGAGAACAAGGGGGTCACCCCGTCCAAGGCCAGCGTCGCGGCCATGATCGAGCTGCGGGGCTTGGGCAAGCGCGAGATCGCCAAGCGCCTGGAAGCGCTGGACCGCTGAGCCTGGCCGCCGACCCCTTTCGAGATCCCTGCATGCTCGACCAGTTCCGCGACGCCGTCCTCGAACACCGGTTCTCCGGCATCCTGATGCCCGATTTCCGGATCTCCAGCCACGGCCGGCTATCGACCTACTACGCCCCCTTCGAGCACATCAACCGCCAGGCGCGGGTGGTGCTGGTGGGCATCACCCCTGGGCAGAGCCAGGCCGTGGTGGCACTGCAGGTTCTGGGCGCCCACCTGGCACGCGGTGCGTCCGATGAGGACAGCCTGAGGGCGGCAAAGGAGACGGCCAGCTTCTCCGGCGCCATGCGCACGTCCCTGGTCGACATGCTCGATTCGGTGGGCCTGCAGCGCGCCCTGGGGCTGGACACCTGCAAGGAGCTGTTCGGCGCCTCGAGCGGGCTGGTGCACTACACCTCCGCCCTGCGCTACCCGGTCCTGTCGGGTGAGTCGAACTACTCCGGCGCGCCGGCGATCACGCAAACGCCCTACCTGCTGGGGATGGTCGACCAGTGGCTGGCCGAGGAGGCGAGGGCGCTGCCGGATGCGGTGTGGATCCCGCTGGGCCGCGAGCCGGCCGCGGCGCTGCGCCACCTGGCCAGCACTGGCGTGCTCGATGGCGATCGCGTCCTGGAGGGACTGCCGCACCCGTCGG
>MGZO01000084.1:13807-18405 GCA_001802655.1 Hydrogenophilales bacterium RIFOXYD1_FULL_62_11 | reverse complement strand
CTTCCTGCGGCGAAAGGCGCGCGAGAAGCTGTCGAGCAAGACCAACGCCGCGGCGATGGATGAGGCGCGAGAGCAGCTGCTGCGGAAGGTGGCGGCGCTGGGCTGAAACATCAGCGGGCGACGGTGGTCAGGCCGGGACTAACGGCCGGCGAGTGATAACGCTGCCTCAACTATGGGCATCGCCCACTCCGGCGTGCGGGCCAAGTCGTCGTAGTGGACCGGGTAGGTCACGCTCCCGCGCTCTTCCTTCAATACCAGGACAGGATTGGGCACCAGTCCATCGGCACGACGGAGCGGTCCAGTAGGCGCAGCCACCGCGGCTTTGGGCCATCGTCATTGGCGCGGCGCTCGCGATCGAGCTCGCTGACGCTGAGGGCCGCCTGAGCTTTCGTTCACAGCAAGGCTTGCGTCGGCGATGGCAAGTAGTGCCGAACGTAGCTCAGGCCCTGCGCACTGAAACGCTTTTAGGAGGCGCGCCTCTTCTGATCCGCGACTCCACCCGACTTCTCCCGTCAAAAGGAATTCGACGTCGAAGCCCAGGGCGTGCAAGTGCATCACATAGTCGATACCGGGGACGGTGTGCCCCAGTTCGTAATTGGTTTGGGACTTCTTGGCAATGCCAACTGCGGCAGCCAGATCGGCCTGCGTCATACCTTGTCGCAGACGCTCTTGCTTGAGCCGCTCTGGCAACTGCCGTGCGTTGCGATCTTTCACGGCTGAACCTGCAGCACTACCAACGCGGCCCTTCGTAGGGGCTCGCTCGCGGCTCGGAAGCGATCAAGGAGAATCGCTTCATCGTCCGAAGTGGCACCTAAACCTCGCTTCCCTGTAAGAACGAAGCAAATGTCTGCCCCCAACGGAAGCAAGCGAAGGAGGTAATCCACGCTCGGCAACCGCTTGTTGCCCTCGTAGAGCACCTGACTTTGCATCGCTCCCCCTGCCTTCATTGCTATCGCCCTTTGAGTCAATTTCAGGCGCTTTCGCTCGGACCTGAGACGCCCTCCAATTGTCCGCGAGTCATCTTTGCTGTCAGGCATTCGTTCGTGCCTCATGATCTAGAGATGGGGGCAATTATATTCCCCTTAGTTTGCTCCAAATAGACGAGCGAACGCGGTCCTGCACACCTGTCGCTATGCGAGCGTGCCAGGCGCCAGACCTAACATCTCCTCGTAGTCTTCCTCGGTGAGCTGCATCAGTTCCGAATTAGCGCCCGTGCCCTCGAAGATGTCGCTGCTTGCCTGCTGAGCGCGCTCCAGGATCTTCTTACCAACCTCCTCGATCGTGCCCTCAAGAATGAGGTTAAAGACGGTGACGTCCGAGGTGGACACAAGCCTATGGGCGCGATCGCCCATTTGGTCCTCTTCAGTCAGCTTGATCCACGGGTCGCTGATGATGACCATGTCGGCCTGCGGTAGATCCAGGCCGGATGCGCCCAGTGTGCTGAGCACCATCACCTTCACCTCCCCATCCACGAAACGCGCCTTCTCCGTCTCGCGCTTGGCGACTTTGATGCCGCTGTAGAAGGCGCTGCTGTCGATGCCCACGCGCTGAAGGCGGTCCTGGATCCGAGTTACGGACGCGTTGTGGTGGGTGAAGATCAGCAGGCTGTGGTCGGCCTCAAGCAGCTCCTTAGTCATTTCGATCAGGTAGTCACCCTTGGTGGAACTGCCGCGGCGCACACCCGGGTCACTGCAATGGCGGCGCAAGTTATGGACGATGGTGCGCGCTCCAATCCGTGCCTGCGGGCGTGGCAGACGCTTGTATAGCTCGATCAGATCCTTGGCCAGCCGTGCCCGTATGGCCTCATACCGCTTGGCATTGGCGTCATCCATCGTTACGAACTGGTCGATGACGACCTTCTTGGAGCGCATCTCCGGGATTTCGTGCTTCTGCCGGCGCAGCACGAACGGCTTGATCATCGCCAGCAGACGCGTGCGCTCCTTGGGGTCATAGAACGCATCGCCTTTGCGTGCCTCGAAGATGCGCTTGAATGTCCGGCGGTCCCCCGCCATGCCCGGGGCCACCAGCTCAATGAGGGCCCACAGGTCGGTTGCAGAGCGGTCGACCGGGGTGCCATTGATCGGCACCACGAGCGAGGTGTCGGCCAGGGTGCGGGCCAAGACCCAGCGGACTGAATCCGGACTCTTCACCCCGCGCGCTTCGTCCAGGAACAACCAGCGCGGCCGTAGTGCACGGAAGGCGCTCCCTTCCTGGGTAAATATTCCGTAGGACGTCACGACGATGTCCAACTGGGCCAGCTCTGCAGCGTCGCGCGTGCGCTCCGGTCCGTAGTGGATGGCGTATTTCAGGTCTCCGCCGTAAGCAGCCAAATGCTTGTTCCAGTGGCTCAGGTCCCTGGGTTCCACCACCACCACGCTCACGGAATGTGGGCCCTGCCTGGATCGGGCATCCGACACCAGCACTGCAATGGACTCGACCGTCTTGCCCAGTCCACGGTCGTCGGCGAGGATGCCGCCATAGCCCGCCTGGGCGCATGCCAATAGCCAGTTGACACCCTGGCGCTGGAAGGCGGGCAGGGTGATGGTGTCCAGCACGTCCTCAGGAACGGCCTGGCTATCATCCTTGGCCGCGGCGACGCCTTCGATGTCACGCTGCCAAGCCTCAAAAAGTGACAAGCCCCGAGGCGTCAGGATGGAGGTGTCGCTGATGCGCGAAAGGAACCCGGCGGCGAATCCACCTTCCGCCCCCTGGAGCTTGAACAGCTCCGTCAGCCTGCGAATCTCTTTGGCCGCCTGATCACTGATCCGAGCGGAGAAGGCCGTACGTCTACCCCTGTCGATCCGCTCAAGCCCGGTCAGCAGGGTCATCGACAGGCCTGGCCGGTCATGGAGCTCGTAAGGACGCCCCTCGTGCACCATGGATGGCGCGTCGGCAAACACTGGCTCCACGGGCGACTCCATCAGTGACTCCAGCGTTACCTGGTGTCCATCGCACGTCGCAGTGAGGGCGTAGCGACGCCTGTTCGCATGCTTGGCTGGCAGCGCTTCCACGTCGATCTTGAGCGATGCGACGTCGTCGGCGCAGCGCGTCAAAGGGGGGGCTCCCGGCGCTTGCACCATTACATCCGGGCCCAACACCTGGCGCATACGGTAAGCCACCCACGCCTGGGCATCGCCCCATACCGTGTTGCGCCACTGGCCGTCGCTAAATTGGACGAACCCCATCGACGTCAGCAATTCGTCCAGCCTGGACAGCAGCTCAGGCTGACGAGCGAAGCGATAGATCTTGGCCCCTTGTCGGACAACAGCGTCAACCGGACCGCCAGGCGTGAATGTCTCCTCGCCGTGCACAAGCGACAGGGTTACGTTGGTTGTGGTGCTGGTGTGCGAGATCAGCACTCGGGGCACTACCTCGAGCCGCTCTTCATACAGGTCGGGCATGACGGGCTCGACCAGCGCCTTGAGGGCCGGCTTCTTCTTCCAGAGCGAGGCGATAGCGGGGACCGACTCCAAGACTACGGGCGGCCAGTTGGCTGCCTCCAGCACCAACTCGCGAACCTTCCTTGGCACGATATTGAGCGCGATCGCGGTGCTCGACTTTTGGCGCCGACCCACCCAAATGCTGCCTTCGGGCCCTAGCCATTGGGCACGCTCGGGCAGTGCATGGAACTGGATCCCGCTTTCGGTCGACTCCCAGCGACCCAGAGGCAATGCCGCTTCCTCTACGGTCACTGGCTGGTTGTTCTCGTTGAGCAGTCGGCCGTCTGACGCAGCAGCCAGCATCAACGCCACCTGCTTTGCTCCAAAGCTGTTGTCCGGTTCGGGGAATGTGGATTCAAGGAGCGCAAGCCACCCCTCCTCCTCAACTGAGCCCAGACTTCCCGCGTCCGCTCCGGACCTCTGCCAGGGGCCTTTCCCCGAGCGCTCCTGCACCTGAAAGGCAAGATGCCACTTCGGCACTGGCAGGAGCGCAAGAACCACGCGCCGCTCCACTGTGGCCACCTTGGGCCTGGATGGCAGGCTCTCAAGTAGCTGCTTACCCGTCAGTCTGGGCACATCGATCTGCACGGGTGTGCCAAAGAGCCACCACAGATCGTCTCTTACGGAAGACGGCAATTCATCCAGGCCGACCAATTGCAGCCTGGAGTCCACCGACACCTTCAACTTTCCGCTTACCTGCTGCTCATGGGCCTGATACAGCATTCCTGTAACGTGCGTGCACATGGATCCATCAGTGCACGCCTCGCAGTGGTAGGACGTGCCGCGGCCTGTAGACAGGCACTTGACGTTCAACACGACCAGCTTTTCATAACCTCCGCCTTCCACGGCACCTACGCAGCGCATCAACCACTGCTCAGGGAAGTAGCCCCTGGTTTGGCGTCGCCCGTAGAGAGTCCTGTCTGCCATCAGGATCTCAACTTCGACACTCTTGACGGTGCTCTGTGCACTGGCGTCGCCATAGTTCGCGGCGAATTTTTCGATTCGCCTCGACGCATTCGACCAGAGGTCAGCAAGGACAGGTGCGTGGAGCGCGTGTGAGGTGGAAAAGCTCATTGAGTACCTTGAATCCGTGAGTTTGACCGGCGACCTATTGGCCGGGCGAGAGAGATCAGGCCGCCCGCACCGGGAGCATCGCCT
>MGZO01000084.1:3316-13797 GCA_001802655.1 Hydrogenophilales bacterium RIFOXYD1_FULL_62_11 | reverse complement strand
CCGAGCCCAGTCGGAGGGGGGGGGGCGACCAAGTCGGCGGCTATGGGCGCGGTCATGCCGCGGGGGCTAACTCAGCGTCCCGGCCTCCAGTCCGAGCATGTCCTCGTAATCGGCGTCGGTGAGCTTGAGCTGCGCGGCCGGCGTGGCCGTGCCCTCGAAGATGTCGCCGCTGGCCTGCTGGGACCGCTCCAGGATCTTCTTTCCCACTTCCTCGATCGTGCCTTCGAGGATCAGGTTGAAAACCGTGACGTCCTTGGTGGACACGTAGCGGTGGGCCCGGTCCCCCATCTGGTCCTCCTCGGCGAGGTTGATCCAAGGGTCGGTGATGATCACCGTGTCGGCCTGGGGCAGGTCCAGGCCGGAGGCGCCCAGGGTGCTCAGGATCATCACGTGCACGTGGCCATCCACGAACAGCGCCTTCTCCTTCTCGCGCTTGGGGATGGTCAAGCCGCCATAGAACGCGCAGTTGGCGATGCCGACCCGGTTGAACCGGTCCTGCATGCGCGTCACGGCCGAGTTGTCGTGGGTAAACACCAGCACGGTGTGGTCGCTTTCGCGCAGCTCCTTGACCATTTCCACCAGGTAGTCGCCCTTGGTGGTGCCGGCGGCGTGCGTGCCAGGGTCGCCGCAGTAGCGACGCAGCGTCTGGGCGTAGTTACGCGCCGCGATGCGCGCCTGGTGCCGCGGCAGCCTGGCAAAGGCATCGATCACCTGGTCGGCGACGCGGGCGCGGACAGCCTCGTACTTGGCCTGGCTCGGCCCCTCCATCGTGATCAGCTGATCGAGGGTTTCCTTCTGGGTGAAACCGCCCACCTGCTTCTTGTTCCTCATCAGCACGAAGGGCTTGATCCGTTCCATCAGCTCATCGCGTGCTTCCACTAGATCAGGATCCCCGGTGGCGGCGGCCTCCTCGCAGATCCGCTTGAACTCCTTGCGATCGCCTGCCAACCCTGGCGCGGCCAGTTCGACCAGCGCCCACAGGTCCATGAAGGACCGGTCCATTGGAGTGCCCGTGATGGGCACCACGACCCCGTGGCGGGTGTGGGCGTGCGCCTTCTGCCATCGGACGGAGGTGGGGTTCTTGACCGAGCGGGCTTCGTCCAGGAACACCCACTGCGGCTGGAGCTGCATGTGCAGCTCGTGCGCCTGCATGAACAGCATGTAGGTGGTCAGTATGACGTCGTACTTGGCCAGCGCCGCCGGATCGCGCTCCCGGCTTTTTCCGTAGTGGACACAGGTCTTCAGGCGGGGGCAGAACTCAGCCAGGTGCCTGGACCAATGCCCCAGCTCCTTGGGGTCGACCACGATCAGGCTGGGGCGGTGTTTGCGGCCACGGCCGCGCGTGGCGGCCACCAGCGCGCCGATGGCTTGGACCGTCTTGCCCATGCCGCGGTCATCGGCCAGAACCGCGCCATAGCCCATCCGGCGGCACGTCAGCAGCCAGTTGACGCCCTGGCGCTGGAACTCAGGCAGGGTGGTGCCAGGGAGCAAGTCCTCGGCAACGGCCTCTTTGTCCAGCTTGGCCGCCGCGATGGCCTCGATCTCCTTCAGCCGCTCCTCCACCAGGGCCTTGCCGCGCGGCGACAGAAAGGGGGCGTTACGCAGGTTGACCAGGTGTGCGCCCGAGAGCGCGCCATCTTCGGCCTGTTGCTTGATCAGCACCGCCAGCTTGGGCAGCCAGGGAGGCAGCTGTTCGGGTACCCGTGTCGCGAAGCGGACCTTGCGCTTGGCGTCGCTGCGCACCAGGTCGGTGAGGAGCGAGACCGTTCTGCCCGGGACATCTTCAAACGGCACGTAGGCCCCCCGGATGGACTCCGGCGTGAGGTAGGCCGGCACCACCGGCGACTTGATCAGGGAGGCCAGTTCGAGTTCGAAGCCGTTGCAGGTGGACTGAAGAACGAACCGGGTGTGCATGCCTCCTTTGGCCGGCAGCGCCTCGATGTCGATCTGGATGTCGGCGATGTCGTCCGGGTTGGTGGTCAGCGGCAGTTGCCCAGGAGCTTCGAATGTCACCAGAGCGCCCACGGCCTGCCTGATTCGATAGGCCACCCAGGGGGGAGCATCGCTCCAGGTCTCAGCGAACCACCGGCCGTCGCCGTAGGCCCGAAAACCCATCGAGCCCATCAGACCGTCCAGTGCGGGCAGCACATTGGTCGGCCGATCGAAGCAGTAGCGCTTCGTGCCCATGGGGACCCGTGCCTGGGTTTCCCCTGACGGGGAGAAGCTCAAATCGCCCGCCAGCAGTTCGAGCTGGACGAGCATCCCCTCAGGGTCCGGATATCGCGGGTAGGAGATGGACACCTTCGGCTCGACCTTCAGCTGTACATCTTCGAGCTCCGGCATCGCCGGGGCGGCGAGCGCAGCCAGCGCGGGCTTGCGGGTCCAGAGCACGGCGACATCGAAGAGCTGCTCCTGGTTCACGGGGGGCCAGTGGATCGCCTCCCGCAAGAGGCGGCGCGCGGCCGTGGGAACGACATGGATCGCCTCCCCGTCGCGATCCTCGCCAGCAGGCTCCCACCAGGCGCTCTGATCTCGCGTCAGCCACTGCGCATGCTCGGGCAATGCCAAGAACTCCATTGCCCCGGTCTGCAACATCTCCCATCGACCGATCGGCAGGGGCGCTTCGCCCACGTGCATTGGACGGCAGCTGGCATCCACGACACGACCATCGGCTCCCGCGGCCAGCACCAGTGACCACTGAACCCCGCTCATCCTTTGGATCGACATCCGGGGCTCGAGGATGGCGCTCATCCGGTTAATCCAGTCGAGCTCCTCCGTGCCTCCCTCCGTGCCGAACGATGGCCACTGCGGCCAAATTCTCCATCCGCCATTGCTGGTGCGCTCCAGCATGCGCCGGGTCACCGTCCAGTCCGGATTGCGCTCGATGACCAATGCCGCCCGGCGCTGAAACGAGCTGGGGGCGTCCAAGGGCGCCACGCTGGCCAGCACCCGCTCGACCGTCAACCCCGCAGGAGGCGTTCCTGCGATGGAGTCATCACGGAGCCACCAAAGGCCGTCCACCTCGAAATCGTGAAGCTCGTCGATCGCCTCAATGAGCAGGGACCCGTCCAACGAAACAGGGATCTCCCGATCCTCAAGCAGACCACCAGCAGCGGTAACCATGCCGAGGACGTGGCTACAGGGCGCGTTGGGATTGCATGCGCGGCACGAGAAAGTAGGACCGTCCTCCATCGAAAGGTCGCCAAGGTGCACGCTCACCAGCTCCCCGTCCCCTCGGAAGCCAGCGGCATCCGCCTCGATCCACACCTGCCAGTGCTCGGGATCGAAATCGTCGATGGCATATCGCGACAACGGCGGCTCGATGCCAGGGCGCAGGCCCAGTCGGACCCGGACGTTTCGAGCAAAGGGCATCAGATCGTCATTGCCATTGACTTCTGACACGTCATCGATCCAATCGGCGGCGTCCTCCCATGCCTGGAAGATCACCCTCGAATGAACCCTGATAGGTGTGGGCATTGCGTTCATCGTGTGCGCTCGAAGGTGTCAGGAGCGGAGGACCGACAGACATCGGGGCAGGAGAGATCGCCCGGCAGCTCGCACGAGCCCAGCTCGTACAGCCAGTGGACCTGAAGCGCCTCGAACACGGGCTTGGCCCAGTCCGGGGTGGATGGCAGGTCGAAGCGTACCGGCTCGCCGGTGGCAGGGGAGGGGACGTCCAGCACCAGGGAAGGGGGAGGCGGGAACTGCTCACCTGGCTCGCGCTCGCCGGAGTTGTCCAGCAGCCGCAGGTCCTGGACGTGGGGCGCGACCAGGCACAGATGTTCGAGGCCCACCTGCACCTCCTGCCTGATGCGGCCCTCATCCAGGGGCAGGCCGGTCACCGCGGCGCGCCGGCGGGCACGGGCGACATGCTGGCCAGCGTCGGCCAGGCCGAAGAACCAGATCCCGACGGGGCGGCCGGCACCGGCGGCGCGCAGCACCTGGGCCACGACGCGGGGATCGGCGAGGGTGGTCTCGATCGCCAGGGGCGTGTCGGCCTCGACTGCCTGGACCAGCCGCCTGATGCCTTCCTCCAGTCCTTCATGGACCGCGGCATCGGCGTCGCTGCCGGTGAAGTAGACGACGTCGCGGGCGAAGTCGACCGGGTCGAACACGTCCAGGCCCCGGGCCCGCAGGTGGGCCGCGCCCAGGGCGGTCTTGCCCGCACCCGGGCCGCCGGCGATCAGCAGCAAGGGAGAGGGCACCTCAGCCGGCCACCAGGGGCGAGTCGGCTGTCTGGGCCATGTCCGCCGGCGAGGCTGATCGCATCGCCTTGAGCAGCGCCTCAGCGCCCTTCTGGCCCTCCACCGAGGACAGGCGCTCATCGAAGCGCCGGCGCAGCGCCTGGAGCGGGTCCTCGCTGCTGGCGGCCGCCTGGAGGCTCTGGAAGAGCGCCAGGGGCATGACGACGTGCTCCGGCTTGCCATGACCCGTCAGGACCACCGGCGCGGACTGGGCGAGCTTGGCGATCGCGCGCCAGCCAAGCTTCTTGATCTCCGACACGCCCACGTGGGGGTACTGGTCGAGGTCAGAAGCAGGAGCGGGGGAGGGAGTCTGCATGGAGGGTCCATATTCCCCGGATGGGGGTGGTGAGGCCCATATTACCCAAATAGCCCCATTTGTGAATTACCGGCACCGGGGTGTCCGCATAGGCCAGCACGGCTCGTAGCAGCTGGATCTGAGCCGGGACGCGCCGTGGGCCAGATCGCCGGCCATCGCCAGGCACAGCAGAGCGAAGGCAACAGCAATCAACCAGCCTTACGGCCTGCACCTGAAGAAGGAGGGGTGCAGCCGCCGGAGCGCAGCAATGTCACGGTTCTGCAGCGGCCGCTCGGCATGCCGGGCCTGAACCACCGCCCGGAGATCTGGGTGGGCATCGAGCAACGGGGAGAGCTCGCGGTACCGGACGGGGGAGGCTGGATCCATTCGCCGTAACAGACACCAGTAGACCAGGCCCAGCAGTGCGCACCCGGCGGCCGGAGCCAGGAAAACCCCGCGTCCAGTGAGTCCCACCAACGCAAAGGTACCGGCACCCCAAGCGCAGGCCAGTCCCGCCACCCGGTATTGCCGGCGGGCCCGTCGCGTCTGAGCCGCGGTCAGGAACTGGTGTTCGGACAGTTTGGCCAGCACCTGCAGCTCCTCCCTTGAGCCAGTCGGCTGATTGCGCGGATATCCCGGTTGCTGACCCGCCCGGCCGCCTGCCAGCTCGAAACCGCACGGTCCAGCTCGGAATCGGCGGCACGAAGGGGCTCGATCGATGCCAGGGCGGCGGCCGAGGCAGGCAGACCGTCGCAAATAACGACCAGAGCCAGCACCGGCGCGATCACCGGGGCGAGGCCCAACGCGATCACCGCCGTATAGCCAAAGCCAAGTTGCCCCGCGCCGGCGCCGGCAGTGAACCAGTGCACGACCCACCAGGTGAGGAGCGTCACTGCGATCACGGCGACCGCATGGATCTTGACCGCGACAGGGGACTGCCACTGGTGGCCGCGAAGACTGGCCACAGCCCTCTCCACCGTCTCCTGGCGGCGCCCCATCAAGGGCCTTCACCCGACTGGGGCGCCGATACGGGTGTAGCGCCCTCCCGCAAGGACGATGCGAACTTTTCTTGGGCCCGCAAGTCGCGCTGCAAGGGAATCAGGCCCTCAATCGCGTCCACGTCCCGCTTCAGCAAGGGCCCCTTCTCGAGCCAGCGAGCGACCACGGCTTTCAGCGCCGGCTCGGAGAGCAGGAGTTTCTCAGTCCTAGCCAGCTCTCCGGGTGTGGCGGAGCGATATCGAAGACTCAACCCTACGTACAGCAAGAAAACCAGCACCAACAGCACGCCTAAGAAGCCGACTATGGTCAGGACATTGATGAGCTGGTTGAAGTAGTAGACGTAGAGCGGGAAACCAAGCACCTGAGACTGGTCAAAGGCGACAAAAAGAACAATGCACGCTACGCCGGCCAACACTGCGCGCATCTGCATTCGGCGCTCGGCATGGCGAGCTTCCCCGGCCTCCAAGTGCTGGTGGTGCTCCAACTGCGCCGCAAGTTTCGACCCTACTTCCTCCATCAACTCCCCCCTTCTTGGTTGCCTGGCATGTCGCCAGGGTCATTGCCGCCGCTCAATCAGCGTCCACACCGGACGCAGGTGGCGGTAAGGCTACAAGGGCCCTTCCCACCGCCTTCAGGTCCCTGATCTGGAACGAGCCCTCCGCCACCCATCCCGCGACACGCGCCCGAACCCCAGGATCAGCCGCGAGTTGCCGATCGATCCGCATGTAGTGGGCCGCGTCGACCTCGCCGAGCTGGCACATCGCCCAGAGCATGAAGCCGACCAAGCCGGCTCCGATCAGCAGCAGCGCCGCCAGGAGTCCGGCCGGGAATCCGTCTCGAACCAGGTCCGGGGCTGACGCCAGGGTGTCCAGCATCACCACCACCATCACCGCGCTCATGCCGCCCAGCAGTGCCCGGTACCGCCGGGCGGTCATGGGCTTGATCCGGCGGTGGCGGTCCAGCGAGGACATCATCCGCTGTGTCCCTGGTTGCGGCCGAACCACCACTCGAAGAGGGGAGCCCAGGCTTCGGCGTTGAGGAAGGCCAACACCCTCATGCCCGCCTGCTCCCACGCCCATCCGCTCAGCCACGTGAGTCCGAGCATGATCGCTGGGATCGCCAGGGCGCAGAAAAGCGGGGAGTGCTTTAAGCGCTCCCAAGGGCGGAGTCGCGCCGGCGCACCGCAGGACTCCCCGCCGCTTCCCACTTCTTCAGTCGCCGTGCGCGCCATCACCCCTCCCACGTCCAAGGATCCATCTCGCGCCAGTCAGGGGACGTACCACCCCTCCGGCTCAGCCCAGACCTTCAGCGCCGGAGCCCTCCGAGGTGGACCCCGCCCGGGAGCGCACCATCCACCGCACCATGTCCAGGCCGGCCCGGGTGGCAGAAGCGGCCGCCGGCGCCCTGGCCAACATCCGAGCCACCGGCGGGGACACCCGGTAGTAGGCGTTCACCAGCTGCCGCCCAGGAGAGGAGCGCATAAGGAAGCGGTCCCGGAAGGATCGAAGCTCCTCGGTCTGCGGGGCGTCCTCGCCGTACACCTGGGATGCAACGAAACACCGGCTGTCCCGGCCGGACTGGGGCGCGTGCCCGGAGTCCGGCCCGGACCGGGAGCGCTGCCGGGGGCGGTTGTGGTGGGCCTCCATCGAGAGCTGTGCCCGCAGGTGCTCGCGCTCACCTCGAACCGAAGCCGCCCGGGTGCCGGCGTCCTGACTGGTCTGTCCAGTCGACCGCTCGTGCACGAACTCCCGCTCGCACAGCATCAGCCGGCCCAGGTCGCTCGAGCTGGGCATGTCCGCCCACGTCTGCTTGCGTCGCGTCATCTCTCGCTCTCCTCAATCAGTCCTGCTCAGTCCGCCCCGGACCGTCATCGGCCTTCGGAGGGTCGGCCGCCGCGGGCGGGGACTCCGCCTGGCGCCGGGTGGGGAAGGCCACCACCACATCCCCCTTCGCCTTGTCCGGTGAGGACGGGGCAGGGGGCTCGGCAGCCGGAGTGGTCGCTGCCGGACCAGGCGAGATCGTCACCGGGTCCAGCTTGGCCGGCAGAAGGCGCCGGGTGTTGCCGATGCCCAGCATGTCGGCCATGTCCTGGACCTCCTGGATCCGAGGGTCGGAACGGTCGACCTCCATCTTCAGCAGGGTCAGGGCCAACCGCAGGCCGTGCATGGCGTAGTCGCGGGACTCCACCAGGCTGGCCATGTCGCCGTAGGCCTGCCGGTTGCGGGCCTTCAGCTGCTCGATCTCCGTGACCAGGTGGACCCGGTGTTCGTTCATCTCCTCGATCCGGCTCTCCAGGAACGTCCGGTTGTCGGTCTCCTGGTCCAGGCGATCGCGCAGGTCGATCACCTCCATCTCCAGGGCGCCGGCCATGTCCGCCTGCTTCACGAGTGCGACCACCAGCTGGTCCTGTGCGGACGGGGGCATAGCGCGGAGCGATTCGCCCGTGGGGGGAGGGGTGCTGCCCGGGTCCTTTTCCTTGCTCATGTCGATCACCTCCAAGTGCGGGCGGCCAGTCACTGGACCTCCGTCCGGGTCAGACCGGAGGCAATCCCGGCGCCCAACTCATGGACCAGGCTGGACAACCCCAGCCGCTCCTGCAGCGTCTCGGTCGGCCGGAACTCGTGCACCGGCAGATCCTCGAACCGATCCTGCTTCAGGGCCTCGAAGGTGGACAACCCATCGATCAGCCCCAACCCCAGCGCATCCTGCCCCAGCCACACCCGGCCGGTGAACATCTCCGGATCCGGCTTCAGCTTGTCGCCGCGCCGCTCCTTCACCTGGGCGATGAAGAGTTCGGCCATGCGGTCCACCAAGGACTGGGCCATCGCATCCTGCGCGGGGGTGTTCGAGGACAAGGGGCTGTTGCCGGCCTTCAGTGGGCCAGAGGCGAACACCCGCTCGCGCACCCCGAACTTCTCGGCCGCCTCCTCCGCATCGACCGACCGCATCACCGCGCCGATGGATCCGACAAGGGCGAACGGGCTGGCGATGGTCTCGTCGGCATGCACGGCAATGAGGTAGCCGGCGGAGGCGCCCACCCCCTCGATCACCGCGATCACCGGCTTGGCCTTGGCGTCCGGGCCGGACGGTCGGCAGGCTTCGAGGGCACCAACGATCCGCTCGGCGTCCGTCGGGGACCCGCCGGGAGAGGAAATGCGAAGGACCACCGCCTGCGTCGCCCGAGACTTGCACGCCCGCTCGATGGCCGGGACCACCTGCTCGGCGTTGGCCGTACCGCGCCCGCCGATCTGACCCTGGATCGGAACCACCCCCAGCGCCTTGCCGGTCGGCTCCGCGGTCCACCCCAGCATCGGGGCGTACAGGGAAACCCACATCACCAGCCCGAGTAGGACGATGAAGGAGATGGCCAGGCGCTTGACGATCTTCCAGCGGCGCTCGTCGAGATCGCGCTTGATGAAGTGGCCCGACACCTCGCACATCAGCTCATAGGTGTCGCGGATCGTGACGTCCTGATGGGACCGCGGCGGCAGCCCGGACGCCGGAGTGGCGGGAGCGTCCGGGTTGGACCGGGTCGGGTTGGTGGGGCTGGTCATCAGGTGGTCTCGCTGTTGTGTGCGGTGGCGGCGTGCGCCTCGGTGTCCGGGGTGGCCTTCGTGCCGCCGGACATGCGCCGGGCTACGACGTCAGCGGCCCGCTCGATCTCGCCGAGCAGCTTCAGCGACTCGCGCATGGGGCGGGCACGCATCTCGATGTCGACGGCGATCTCCTGAAGCCAGTCCGCGCATCTCGCCTTGAGCTTGGCGAGGTCGTAGTCCGTTGCCCCTCGGTTCTTGGGCACGTTGGTCGTGCCCTTGTGGCGCCCTTCCCTGAAGTGCATGAGGACCCAGTAGATCTGGATGCTGTTGCCCCGAGCCCTCACAGACAGGTTCAAGGGGTCAAAGAGCCCGCCTGCTGCCTGGGTGCGTCGCTGGACGAATTCGTCCGACAGAGCCAGTGCCTCTACGAGGATGCGCGCCCGCATCTGCTGGCATCGGGACTTGATGGCATCGGCGTCCTTCCCGTAGGCGGTGGGGCTGCCTGATTCGTTCTCTTGGTCGTGTGCGTTCAAAGGGGTCTCTCGCGCTACTCTATTTTTATGGCGAACGACCGAAATGCCCTATCCGGTCATGCGGTGGGTGAAGCCCTTACTTATAGGCAAACCGTCCTAAATCAAAGTTAGCACGCCCGTCCTTGGCCTGTCGATCTGCTTTCACATAGCTTAGGGCAAATCGATCTGCACGAAAGTTAGCAGCGCGCCCTCGACGGGGAGCAGCGCCTGCCGACGCTCGGTGAAGCAGGCAGGCTGCTGGAGAGCTGTAGTTGAGCAAGGTGCCGTATGGCCTATTTTTATGGCAAACGCTCTCAAGGCATGGATCGATCGCGATCGCTTTGCCATAAATTAAGAACTTCCGCCCTCTAACGAATGCCTGCCATCCGTGGCGTCGCAAGCGGCGTCGCAAGTGCGCGTTTGGGCACCAAAGCAGCGCCGCCCGGTGGTGCCCAAATCCCGGGTTTTGGGCACCACGGGAAATGACGCTTTCCTTTGTGCTCAGACACTTGGCGAATTTACGTGGTGCCCAAACGCCCGATGCGGCGTTTTCGTCTTGGGCACCAAATCTCGGCCCGTCAAGCGCCCCGAAATAGCGCTAAATCCTGTGCCAGGCCTGCCTATCCGCGATTTCTGCCTCGAATTTCCGTGGTGCCCAAACGTCTAACCCGCCTCAACTCGAGGCCGGTTGGACGGCGTTTTCCCCAGGGCGACCGCTCAAACTGACCGCTCTCATCAGTTGGAGTGGTCAGCATGCAGAAGCAGAACATGCACGTAGGTCTGGACATCGGGTATTCGTCGGTGAAGCTCGCTTTCGGGAGCGGAGGGGAGCCGGAGGTGGTGCGCCTGCCCGTTGGCGCCGGCCCCATCGAAAAGTGCGGCCTGTCCATGAGCG
>MGZO01000084.1:3011-3298 GCA_001802655.1 Hydrogenophilales bacterium RIFOXYD1_FULL_62_11 | reverse complement strand
AGGGCTCGACCCGAGCCGGCTGCAGGGGTTTGTCTCCTCCATGGACGAGTCCTATCCCCAGACCGACGAGTACAGGGCGCTCTTCTATGCCGCGCTGTGCGAGCTGGGCGCCACGACGGTCGACTCCCTGGTAACCGGCCTGCCGGTCAGCCACTTCATGGAACTGGGCGTCCGGGAAAAGTTGGAGAAGCTGATGCTGGGCCGGCACTACATCCGTGAGGACCTGACGGTTGAGGTCAAGGATGTGCGTGTCGTCCCGCAGCCCGCCGGGGCGTACGGCGCCTACG
>MGZO01000084.1:0-3002 GCA_001802655.1 Hydrogenophilales bacterium RIFOXYD1_FULL_62_11 | reverse complement strand
CGGCCTTCGGGAAGGAGAAGGTCAAGGTGGAGCCGGGCATGTCCGTCCTGGTGGTGGACTCCGGTCATTACTCGCTCGACTGGTGCATCTTCGAGGGCGCCCTGAAGCTCGAGTCCTCGGGGTCGACGTCGTCGGCAGGCGAGGTCGTGGTGCGGCGCGCCGCTGACAAGCTCAGCCAGCAGCTGGGGATCCGAGTGCGGCAGGCGCGCCTCCAGGAGGCAGTCCTCATCGGCGCCCGGCCCTTGGTCGTGGGCGGCAGGGAGATCGAGTTCTGGCCAGCACTGCACGACGTCGCCGGCGAGATCGTGCGAGACAACCTCAAGGCTCTGAAGGGGTCGGTGCGTAGCGTGGCTGACATCCGTGGCGTTGACCTGGTCATCGTCGGCGGCGGCGGTGCGCGTCTGTTCCAGGGGGCGCTTACCGAAGCGTTTCCGGAGAGCCAGGTGGTGTGCCTGCGCGAATCCATCACGTCCAACGCCCGTGGGTTCTATCACTACGCGGCATCGGCCATGCAGAAGAAAGCTGCCCCCGAGAAGCGTGCGACGGCCGAGGCCTGATCTGACGACAAGGAGGCGACATGACGTCCCCTAAGCGCATCAGGAAGGTTGCGAGCTTCTACGAGGGCACGGGCTCCAGGTTGGAGCGTGCCCTGTCCTTGGTGGAGCAGCGTGATCCAGAAGTGTCGTTCAACGAGCTGGCACTCCTGGGCGCGCTCGCGTATCTGTCCGACTTCGAGGTGTTCGACGATGGCCAGCGCATGCTGCTGGCCAAGCACGGCGATCCCGCGGGCGCGATGCATGTCGCCCACGGTAAGGCGACGAAGCGTCCCGCCAAGTCGCGCAAAGTCAAAACCTCGACTCCCGATCGTTCCAATTCGGTGGCGCAACCATTGCAGGGACCAGCGTTGCCAGCTGAGCGCACGGAAGTCGCACACGTTGCAGACGCAGCACCAAAGCAGGTGAGTGAAAGCCTGAAGCGCCAAGAGATTGCAGGCGCTGATGAGCAATCGCTCGATGCATCAGATCAGGAGATGAGCGCCGAGATGTATGCCGAAGCGCAACGTGCTGCTGATGCATTACTGCAGAACGCGATGAACTTCTGAGGCTTCGCGGCCTGCCTATAGGTGGCGCGATGTGACCCATCGCGTCACGACCCGTAACAACGCTAGGATTTTTTTTTCTTAGACGTGCGTCGCGGTTTGACAAATTGTTACAGTGGATAATTCAACTTCACGATTCGTTCACTGCGTCGGGGACTGGGCGCAGCGCTTTGGGGGCTTCAACGTGCAATGCGGACTGCCAGATCTTCCCGAACTTACCCGGGACATCACAACCATCAACCTGTCCTTCTTGCGGCTGATCCGCGAGATCGCCCGACAGGACAAGGTCACTGCTGCATACAAATTCGGTGTGTCAGCGCTCTTCGTTGACCGCATCACTCGCTGCACGATCCAGGACCTGGAAGTGATGGCGGCCAGTTCGGAGCTGATGTTCTCGCCGCGCCAAGGGCTGGCGTTGGAAGTCCTGCTCAGCACGGTCATCGCGCCCGATTCGACGGATACCCAGATCCGTTCCGTCCGTACCGTGACCCTCCTGGCCGACAACCTGGCCAACCCAGTCGCCGCTGCGGGATGAGCGTCACCGCCCTGAGGGCCCCCTTGGGCCATACCACCGTCGCCAGCGACAAGCTGGGCAGCTACCGCAACACACAAGCCCTGATCGAGATGGGCTGCAGGCCCCAGCTGGTGGTCAAGCTCACCGCGGCCAGCATGCCCGAGGTCAAGGTCTTGCATCGCCGTTTCCACGGCGAAGAGGGGGCCGACAAGGGCGGTCGCAAGGCGCGCTCTCTCCTCCCGTTGCTTGAGAACCATCCCAAGCACGCCGCGTCGTCTCTCTTCTATAAGATCTATGCCTCGATCTTGGCGCTATACGGCGTCGAGCGGGCCATGGTCCACACAGATGCCTTTGTGCGCGCCCTGATGAGCTACCAGGCGGCCGACCCCAGTGGTGCAATAGACCCGGACCAGGCGTACCTGATCGCCAGCCTCCATCACACCGGCGAAGTGCTCCTCACGCGCTGCAAGGTGTGCCCGGCGCAATACATGATCTCCAGCACCCCTCTGTCGAACCGCTACAACACGACGACCGGTCGGTGCCCCCTGTGCTATGAGCTGGCCCTGCTGTCGGCCGATCGGGGAAGAGTTCGCGTCACCGACCCGAAGACGCAGCGCGAGATCTTCCGCGACATCATCGGCTGATCACTTCTAACCCGCCTCGAATCGAGGCCGGTTAGCGCGCCAATCCGCGCTCGCATTAGCCGATCATGGCTGTATGCGAACAGCACTCCGCTTTGCCCCCCTTAGCCTTGCTGCTGCACTCTCTATGGGTGCGGCGCTTACTGCGCATGCGCAGGAGTCCAGTGGCGGAGAGCGCTACTGGGGCGGGCGCTCGGACGGTTGGCACTTCTACGAAGTCGAGCCGCCCAAGCCGAAGAAGATCAAGCCACCGGAACCGATAGCGCCCTTTATCGCTCCCGCTCCGATCGAGCCAGAGCCGGCCCCGCTGTCGGTTGAATGGCTTGCCAAGAACATCCCCATCTACACGCGCCGCGCGATCGACAATCCGACGCCCGAGAACGTCGAGCTGGTGGCGTACCTCAACCGACTGTCCCTGGACAAGTCCGAGCGGTACTCGCAGGCGATGGCGCAGGTCGCCATCCGTAATCCCGGCCTGGATGAGTACGCCAGGTCGCCGATCACGTCCGCCCAACGCGCTACGGCCGAGAAAGCCATCACCGCCGCGAAGAAGCAGGTGATGGAAGGGCTGAGCCAGCGCGTCGGCCTCTGGTACTTCTACTCGAGCACGTGCCCGTACTGCCAAGCCCAGGATCCGATCCTCGACTACTTCCAGCAGCGAAGTGCGTTCTCGATCCTCAACATCTCCCTGGACGGCGGTCCGCTCGCGTCAGGCCAACCCAAACCATTCGTGGTCAACGCCGGCCAC
>MGZO01000083.1 GCA_001802655.1 Hydrogenophilales bacterium RIFOXYD1_FULL_62_11 | reverse complement strand
AGTCAGCGCGTTTCTCCTCGGCAGCGCCGAGGCCAACTGGATTGCCTACAACCACGCCCGCGATCTCCAACTCGACCCACCGGCGAAGGGCGGCCCGCTCAACTTCTTCACCACACCCTACGCCGAGACCGACGGCATTCCGCTCAGCATCGTGGCTGGCGCGCAGGGATACAGCATTTTCAGCCGCCCGGCCGGGCCTTAAATCCGGCCACAAACTTGAGTCACAAAGCTGATTAGTGCACCGCGCCGATTCATTGGCGATACGGCACGGACAGAACTGACTTACGGGATAATGAACCCATGAGTCCCAAGAAAAAACTGTTCGAGCAATTCGCCCGTGTCGCCAAATCGCTTGCCAGCCCCAATCGACTGGAGTTGCTGGAGACGCTGGCACAGGGCGAGAAGAGTGTGGATGCCCTGGCCCAGGCTACAGGCATGTCGGTAGCCAACACCTCGCATCACCTCCAGATACTGCGTGATTCAGGCCTGGCCGAATCACGCAAGGAGGGATTGCAGGTGATCTACCGCCTTTCGGATGACCAGATTCCGACCTTGATGGGCTGCATTAGCCGCATCGCGGAGAAACACCTGGCCGAGGTGGAACGCATTGTTCGTGAGCATTTTGATCCGCGTGACTCACTGACGCCCGTGGGGCGCAATGAGTTGATGGCCCGAGTCAAGGAGGGGGGAACCATGGTCATCGACGTGCGGCCTGCTGTGGAATATCAGGCAGGCCACATCCCCGGCGCGATCAATATCCCGGTGGATGAACTGCCGCAACATCTGGAAGCTCTTCCGCATGGACAGGAAATCGTCGCTTACTGCCGCGGTCCCTACTGCATGCTGGCCTTTGAGGCTGTGGCGACGTTGCGTGAAGCGGGCTATCAGGCGCGCCGCCTGGAAGACGGCTTTCCCGAGTGGAAGGCCGATAGCCGCCCCGTCGACAGTGGAACGCCGGATTCGCAGAAGTAATCATTTCAGCCCCGCCAAATAATTAATTGACATGAAGCCCTGTCGCGCCCACTATTCAAGCATTCTTTTGAATTGTTTAATAAGGGGCGGAAATGGACATCCTTGCGATCCTCGCCGGCATGGTGACCGGCATGGTGTTGGGCCTGTTCGGTAGCGGCGGCTCCATCATCGCGCTGCCGGCGCTGCTGTATCTGCTCGACGTGGCGCCGAAGTCGGCCATTGCTATGAGTCTGGGCGTGGTGGGCGTCACCGCCACCATTGCGGCCATCGACAACTGGCGACGCGGCAACGTGGTCATCCGGGTGGCGCTGGTGTTCAGTCTGTTCGGCATGATGGGCACCTTCGCCGGGGCGCGGCTGGGCTTGCTGACGCCCGTGATCATTCAACTCGGCCTGTTTGCGCTGGTGATGTATGCCGCTGCCTGGCGCATGCTGAAACCCGTCAAGCTGAGCCCAACCGGAGTCACTGCGGCGACGGATGGCGTGGAGGCCGCTGCTGACGGATCGGCTGCCATGAGCCATTGCCACGATTTTTTCTCCCCTTGCATGGGCCACATCGCCCTGCACGGCATCGGGGTCGGCATCCTCACCGGCCTGGTTGGCGTGGGCGGCGGCTTCCTGATCGTGCCGGCGCTGGTGCTGCTCTCCGGCATTCCCATGAAGCAGGCGGTGGGCACCTCGCTCGCCATCGTCGCCGCCAAGTCCTACGCCGGCTTTGTCGGCTATATGGGTGGCGTGCCGATCGACTATGCCCTGATGGGCGCCTTCACCGCAGTCACCGTGGTGGGCAGTTTCATCGGCACCCGATTGGCCGGTCGCGTCTCGCAGGCCACCCTGAAAAAAGCCTTCGCCTGGTTTCTGGTGGTGGTGGCCACCTACATTTTGTTGAAAAGCGTGGTGGGAGAATTAGTGTGAGTATGCATGTGCGTGTTGTTTCGCAGCATCCCCCGGGCGGGCGATGCAGTCTCTATGCCGCTTATGCCGAGGTGCTGGCGGCGCATCTGGATACGCGCACGGAGGTCGTGGTCACGACCGAGCGCGACGCGCATGGTTCGGGTTTTCCGTCTCTATTGCTGAATGGCGTTCCTGTCCAGCCAGCGGATGGGGTGATTCTGATGCCGGTGGATGTGTGCGCGATGTTGGTGGCGGCCGGGCAGGATGAAGCGAAGCTGGCCGGGCTGGCCGAAGCGCTGGAAGTGCCGCTGCAACGCATGATGGAAGGTGCATAAGCCCCTGCGCATTTTCCGCGCGGGGTGGCGTGCCAAACGGGTGAATTCAATGACCCCCTTATCCCGTGGCAACGTCCTGCTGTTCGGCAGCATCGAAGGCTGGAATGCCAAGGGCGGCTTCGATGCCCACGGGTGCGCCAGCAAGCCAGCTGTTCCAGAGAAGGGGAAACGTGGCGCCCAAGCGACTAGAATGGCTCATTTGATCCATTCGTCGTGCCGCCGCGTTCAGGGTGAGGCAGGGTTTAAGGTCGATGGGTCATGATGCGAGATTCGATAACGCTTTATCCCCAACGACGCTCACCATCAGCGTCTTGCATGCAATGACATGAAAACCAACTCCTACGTCCCGCCGAGCAATGTCATGGATTTGCTGCTTGATGCAGTCTGCGTCGTGGATATGCTGGGGAGTTTTGTTTTTGTCAGCGCGGCGGGCGAACAGATTTTTGGTTACCCCCCGGCAGAAATGATCGGCAAACCGGTGATCGATTTTGTGTTTCACGAAGATCGGGAACGGACGCTGCAGGCGATCGGGGAAATCGTGGACGGGCATCCCTTTCCGCATTTCGAGAACCGTTATGTTCGCAAGGACGGTCAGGTGGTTCACCTCATGTGGTCAGCCCGCTGGTCGGAAACGGATCAGGTGAGGGTGGCCGTAGCGCGCGACGTGAGCGAGCTCAAGCGCGCCGAATCCTGGCAGGCAGCACTCTATGCCTTGTCCGAAGCCGCACACGCTGCGGAAGACCTGCTGGCGCTGTTTCAACGTATTCATCAGATCATCGCCGGATTGTTGCCGGCAGCCAGTTTCTTCGTTGCGCTTTACGATGCGGAGAGGGACGAACTGAGCTTCCCTTATCCCGTCGACGAACAGGATCCCGTACCGGCATCACAACAGCCGGCTTCGGTAGCACTGAGCGCCGAGGTCATCCGCAGTGGGCAGGTGTTGCTTGTGTCGCCCGATATGGCAGGAAAACCCTTGAGTTGGCTCGGCGTTCCGCTCGCCGCAAAAAACGGCATCATCGGTTCTATCGCAGTGCAGGGTCATCATGCCTCGGAACCTTATGGCCCAAAGGATGTGGAGCTATTGCAGTTCGTTTCCACCCAGGTTGCTACCGCAATCGAACGCAAACAGATGGAATTGTCGCTGCAGCACAGCGCGCGCCATGACCCCCTGACCGACCTGCCCAATCGCGCGCTGTTCCATGACCGCCTGCAAGCGGCGTTGCTGCTGGCTGACAGGAACGAAACCCGGCTGGCTTTGCTGTATCTCGATCTGGACCGGTTCAAGGAGGTGAACGACACCCTGGGGCATCCCGTTGGCGATCTCCTGTTGCAGGAGACGGCCTGCCGCCTCAGGCAGTGCGTGCGTGACTCGGATACCGTCGGGCGCGTTGGTGGCGACGAATTTCTTGTGCTGCTCAATGGTATCCCGCTGCAAAAACATGCCGTGTCGATTGCCGAAAAGATCCGTGCAGCGCTCGATGAGCCTTTTGACCTGGCGGGGCATCTGGTTCACGTCTCGCCCAGTATCGGTATCGCACTTTATCCGGAACATGGCGACGATTACCGGCAATTGATTCACAGCGCCGACGCAGCCATGTATGCCGCAAAAAAGCGGGGCGGAAACCGTTCCGGGATGAGTCCTGGCGCCGACGCGCTCGACAAACCGGGCGGCGGCAACCCGGCCTGAATAAAAGATGCGCCCATTTGTGATCCAAGACCGTTGCGGCTGGGACACGCTGAGCCTCGCTGTCATTTCTGCGTTGCCCGCTGCGCTGACAGTGCCCATCCTCATCGAGCGGCCCATGCTGCGGGTGGCTGCGGCATGAACCCCGCTGACTACGAGGCGTGGTACGCCACCCCGCGCGGGTGCTGGATTGGCGAAACCGAATATGCGCTGGCGGCGCGTTTGCTTGCCGCCCAGTCGGGCGACAGCCTGCTTGATGTCGGCTGCGGCACCGGCTGGTTCACGCGCCGCGCGGCGGCCGCAGGCCTTCGCACTACCGGGCTCGATCCCAATTCCGCCTGGCTCGACTACGCGCGTGCCCACAGCAAGCCGGAGCTGAACTGGGTGGAAGGCGATGCACGCGATCTGCCGTTCGCCGACGCCAGTTTCGATCACGTGCTGTCCATCGCCGCACTGTGTTTTATCGACGACGAGCGGCGAGCTGTGACCGAATGCGTGCGGGTGGCGCGCCGTCGCTTTGCCATCGGCTGGCTCAATCGGGACAGCCTGCTGTATCGGCAAAAAGGCCGGCACGGCGGCAGCGGTGCCTATCGCGGGGCGCGCTGGCACGGCGCAGACGAAGTGCGTGCGTTGTTCGCCGGCTTGCCGGTGCGCAAACTGAAGCTTCGCAGCGCGATTTTCCTGCCGTCCGCCAATGCCTGGGCGCGCGGGCTGGAGCAGGCAGTGCCCAGCGTGCTGCCGTGGGGCGGCTTGCTGTTGGCTACAGGCGAAAAAGCCTGATGCTTTTTCGCGTTGAGCAAGGTGCGAATACGTCAGGGCGCGGGTCAGGCGGGCACAGGCCTCATAGCGGCTACACCCAGAGCAGCACCGGCACGCTGACCGCCACGACCACGATCTCCAGCGGCAGGCCGAGGCGCCAGTAGTCGCCGAACTTGAATCCGCCGGGACCCAGGATCAGCGTGTTGTTCTGGTGGCCGATAGGCGTCAGGAAGGCGCAAGAGGCGCCCACCGCAATCGCCATCAAAAAGGCATCGGCATTGACCCCGAGCTGGTGCGCACTGCTGATGGCAATTGGGCACATCACCGCCGCGGTGGCGGCATTGTTCATCAGGTCCGAGAGGAACATGGTGACGATCAGCAGCAGCACCAGCCCGGCAATCGCATGCCCATGCGCTACATGGTCGAGCAATGCGCGCGCGATCAAGTCGGCGGTGCCTGAGGTCGCTACGGCGCCGGCCACCGGCAGCATGGCTGCCAGCAGCACGATGACCGGCCAGTCGACCGCGGTGTAGAGCGAGCGGAGCGGAACCAGGCCCAGTGCGACGAAGACCAGCACGCCGGCCGTAAACGAGATGGCGGCTGGCAGCAGCCCGAACGCCGCACCGCCCACCGCGATGGCCATGATGAGGGCGGCGGTGAATGCCTCGCCTTTCTTGGGCACCCGGATGTCGCGCGCGGCCAGCGGCAGGCAACCGAATTCCGCGGCAAAGCCGGACAGCGCCTCGGGGGGGCCGCGCATCAGCAGGACGTCGCCGGGCCGGATGAGGGTGGATTTCAGACGTTTGAGCGAGCGCCGTCCCTGGCGCGAGATGGCGAGAAGATTGATGCCGTAGCGGTTGCGCAGCTGAATGTCGGTGGCTGAACGATTGAGCAGCGGCGCGTTCGGCATCACGACCAGTTCCTGAATCAGGATATCATCCGCCTTGGGCCTCTCCTTCTCGTCTTTCTGCTGTTTCTTGTCTGGGGGTTTGTCGCTCTCCTCCGGATCGCCTGCATCCGGTCTGGCGCCGCCGCTCTCGTCCGCTTCGCTTTCATCCGGTGCAGCGGGCACGTCCTCTTCAAGCTTGAGCCCCAGGCTGCTCAGCGCCGACGAAAGCGACTCCGGCTCAACTTCTATGACCAGGATGTCATCCTCCCGCAGCACGCGCCCCGGATTCGGCGCGGGTATGCGAACTTCGCCGCGGACGAGGCCGACGATCTGCGCATCTGCCTCGTCCAGCATCTGCTCCACCTCGCGCAGGCGCTGGTTCGCTGCCTTGCTGTCTGCGGTAATCCGCACTTCGCTGAGGTAGGTTCCCGACTCGAAGCTGCCGCTGTCCGGCTGCTTGCGCGCAGGGACGATACGCCAGCCGAGCAGTCCCACGAAGACCAGCCCGGCGAGCGCTACCGCGACCCCCACTGGGGCAAAATCGAACATGGCAAAGCTACCCGAGCCTGTGGTCGCCCGAAATCCGGAGACGATGAGGTTCGAGGGCGTCCCGATCAGCGTGGTCATGCCGCCGAGGATCGAGCCGAAGGCCACCGGCATCAGTACCTTGCCGGGCGGCAGGTTCAGTCTGGCCGCCATCTGAATAGCCACCGGCATCAACAGGGCCAGGGCGCCCACATTGTTCATGAAGCCCGACAGCAGCGCAGCCAGTCCGACCAGCGCCAGAATGCCTGCGGTCGGCCCGGCCGAGGCCGGGAGCACCCGCTTCGCCAGCAGATCCACCACGCCGGTCACCTGCAGGCCGTAACCCAGAACCAGCACCCCCGCCACCGTGATCACCGCAGGATGGCCAAATCCGGCGAACGCTGCGCTGCCGGGCACCAGTCCCGCCAGGACGCATACCAGCAAGGCCGCCATGGCCACCATGTCATGACGCCAGTGTCCCCACAGGAACAGGGCGATGGTGGCTGCCAGAACCGCGACGATGATCATCTGGTCATGCGTCATGCAGGCTCACTTGGAGTCGGAGAGCAAGCTGGCGACCGGCCTTATTCCCCTCTGATCAGTAAAACCGGCTTGGTGGCAACGCGTGCGACACCTCGGCGACGCTGCCGAGAAACAGGCGCTTCAGCCCGCGTCGGCCATGCGTGCCAATGACGACGAGATCGGCCGGCCAAGCTCCGGCATCGTCGGCAATCGCCTCGGCCACGCGCTGATTCATGGTCTCGATCTTGAGCAGCTTCGTTTCGACCGGCACCCCGGCAGCCGTCGCGATCGATTCGGCTTTGTCCAGGATGGAATCGCCACTTTTGGCGAGTCCCTGCAGCATGCCGTTCTGGTCGAGAAACTCGGCGCCCATGTTGATATTCACGGTATCGATCACATGCACGATCCGCAGCTGGGCGTGCTGCTCGGAAGCCAGTTCAACCGCGGCCTGCAGCGCGAGTTCGCTGGTTTCGCTCGCATCCACTGCCACCAGAATTCGTTTGAACATGATGTCTCCTTGAGAAAATGGATTGTCAGTGTCGGGCGTGAAGCGTGAAGGGCCAAGCCTGGATGTGGCAGCCATCCCGCCAACCGGATGGCCCTTTGCTTTGCAATATAGACACGGGAAAAGACATGCGGTGAAGGGAGCAGGCCAATCAAATTGGCCAGGCTGAACTGACCCAGGTCTTTCGGACATTTTTGAGTGGAGTCACATTCACTTGGAAAGTGGCAAGCCACGGTGCATATCAAGCACGACCGGGGCTTGGTGCACTGATTTGGGGCGCGCCCGCATGCACCATGCACAGCTATCGAACAGGTGGCGTGTTCGATTGTGGGGCGGGTCTTGCCAAGTCTTTGAATCCCCATCCTTTAAGCAAGCTGGCATTCGACGTGCTTAACCTCCTCGCGAGGTATGTACATGTCTATCGTTTCGTCTGTTTGTTGTTACTGCGGCACGGGTTGCGGGGTGTTGATCGAAACCGAAGCCGGAAAAATCACTGGCGTGCGTGGCGATCCGGCGCATCCGGCCAATCAGGGCAAGCTCT
>MGZO01000082.1:3463-10465 GCA_001802655.1 Hydrogenophilales bacterium RIFOXYD1_FULL_62_11 | reverse complement strand
TTTATCAGCAAATCATTACGTACAAATTCAGGGTCAGAAGATGCCTTTATCCCCTACTGTTTATCAGAGTGGGTCGAGCCGCATGGCGACATGTGGAATCCCGGCTTCCTCGTATGCCTCACCCTCGGCGACAAATCCTGCATCCGCATAGAATCCGGCA
Source organism: Hydrogenophilales bacterium RIFOXYD1_FULL_62_11 (assembly GCA_001802655.1). Classification (GTDB taxonomy): domain Bacteria; phylum Pseudomonadota; class Gammaproteobacteria; order Burkholderiales; family Thiobacillaceae; genus Thiobacillus. The sequence continues at coordinate 10,305 of MGZO01000082.1, read as the reverse complement.
GCGTGGATTTGCGCGCTGAGCTGGAGTGCGGTGTGCCCATGCGCCTGCGCTGTCCGGATCGCCGCCGCCAGCAAGGCGCGCCCCACCCCGTGCTCGCGCCAAGCCGGCAATACCGCCATGCGGCCGACATGACCATCAGGCAAGAGCCGGGCGCAACCGATGGGCGCGCCGTCAGCTTCAGTGGCCAGAAGATGCAAGGCAGCGGCGTCATGTTCATCCCACTCCAGTGCCTCGGGCACGCCCTGCTCGTCGATGAACACCGCGCGCCGGATGGCACTCAGCTGCGCAGCGTCGTGCGCCCAGTCCGTTTCGCGAATCAAGAAGTCTGCCATGGTCAGATCGCGGCGAGCGCAAACCGCCGCGCGGCACGATGGCCGCGCGCAGCCTGCACGCCGCGCAGTGCCCACAGGCCGCCGACGAAATAGCAGCCGGTGATCAGCAAGGCCTGACGGTGGTTGCCTGCGGTCATCCAGCTGGCCGCGCCGTACGTCAGCGGCCCGAGTATCGACGCGAGCTTGACCGCCAGCCCCCACAAACCGAAAAATTCAGCCTGCTGCGCGGGCGGCGCCAGCAAGCCCACCATCGCACGTCCCGCCGACTGCGACGCGCCCATGCACAATCCGGCCAGATTGGCGGCCACCCAGAACATGCGTTCGTCGGGTGCCGCCCAGGCCAGCAGGATCATCACGATCCAGCCCGCCAGCGTCAGTGCGATCGCCCGCACATGACCGATACGATCCTGCACATGGCCAAAAATGAAGGCGCCTAGTGCTGCCGTGATGTTGACCAGCAGCACCAGCAGGATGGTTTGCTGGGTCGTGAAATGAAACACTTGGCTGGCATAGATTGCCGCCAGCGTGATCACCGCTTGAATCCCCGCCTGATACAACACGGTGCAAAGCAGAAAACGCTTGAGGTCGGGAAGCTGTTCGAGATGACCCAGCGTATACCGCACCTGCATCCAGGCGCTGCGAGCAGGTCGATCTGGCTGCGGCGTGGCGCGCTCGCGCAGCATCAGCAGGGTGGGCAGGCTTGCCAGCATGAAGATCGCCGCCGTGATGAGCATGACGACGGGAACGAAATCGGATGCCCCCTGGCCTTGCGCCTGTGCATGGGTGATGTAGGCCAGGCTCACGCCCAGCGAGGCCAGACCACCGACATAGCCCAGCGACCAGCCCCACCCGGACACCCGCCCGAGCGCACGCGGCCGTGCAAGCTCGGGCAAAAATGCCGCGATCAGGTTTTCGCCCGTCCCGAAAAAATAGTTGGAGATCACCAGCGCAGCCATCGCCAGCACCAGCGCGCCGGGCGCGGCAAAGTACAGCAGCGCGGTAAAGCCGACGCAGCCCAGCGTGGTCAGCCACAACAGTTTTTTCTTGCTGGCGTGGGCATCGGCATGCGCGCCGATCAGCGGTGCGGTCAGCATCACCAGCGCATAGGACAGCGACAAGGCCAGCGTCCAGGCAAACGTCGCCCACGGGGCATCGCCTGCCACGGCCGCCACGAAATAAGCGCTGAATACCGCGGTGATGACCACCGTCGTGTAGCCCGAATTGGCAAAGTCGAACATCGCCCAGGCCCACACTTCGCGGCGACGCACGCCAGGTTGAAGCAAGTCGTTCATATCGAAATGGGCATCGTGCAGGTTGTCAAAAAAAACGCTGTGCGGCGGCGGCGGCACGCACAAACCGCGGGTGTGTCCTTATACCGGCCGCCGGCTGTCGTGTCAGCACGGATCCATGGTGCAGCGAACCGCCGGTATGGCGGATAAAATCACGCCATGCGCCAGGCACATGGCGTGGCCCGAATACATCCCGATAATAAATCCACCCAGATGATCCTGCTTGCCTCCCGACTTCTCGCCTGCCTGCTTGCAGGCTTCAGCCTTGCTGCCCTTGCAAATGATCTGCCGCCGCTTTCGCACCAGGTAACCGGAGGCGACAGCGAATACATTGTTCAACCGGGCGATTTCATGATCGCCATCGGTGCCCGTTTTGGTCTCCCGCCCCCTCTTCTGGCACAGGACAACGCGGTTCCTTACGCAGCGCTCATCTATCCCGGCCAGCGTTTTCGCATCCACAACCCCCATATCGTTCCGGCGACGCTCGACGACGGCCTTCTCATCAACATTCCGCAACGCATGCTGTTCCACTTCAGTCAGGGTCGCCTGCTGGACGCTTACCCCGTCGGCCTCGGCAAGCCCGCCACGCACACGCCAAGAGGCGAGTTCGAGATCGTTTCGCGGGTAAAGAACAAGACCTGGGTGGTGCCCACCTCCATCCAGGAGGAAATGCGCCGCGAGGGGAAAGTCGTGCGGCTGGAGGTGCCACCCGGCCCTGACAATCCCCTCGGCACGCACTGGCTCGGGTTGAGTGTGTGGGGTTACGGCATCCACGGCACCATCGCGCCATCGAGCGTGTACCAGTTCCGCAGCCATGGCTGCATCCGCCTGCATCCAGACGATATCGCCGAACTTTTCGAGCGAACCTGGGTCGGACAAACCGGTCAGCTTGTTTACCAGCCGGTTTTGCTGGCGGTTACCGAAGACGGGCGCATCCTGCTCGAAGTTCATCCGGATATTTACAACAAGAGCGTTGATCCGGCGTCGATTGTTCGTGACATGGCTGAAGCCCATGGCTTGAGCCAGGCCATCGACTGGCCCCGGGCAAACGAAGTGATCGCAGCGCAGGATGGCCTTGCCCGTGACGTGAGCCGCCTGCCACGCAATGGAGTGAAAGGAACACCGTGAAACATCCCCTCAATCGCCGCAGCTTTCTCAAACTGGGCCTGCTTGCCGCTGCCCTGCCGTTGCCGGCATTCGCCAACCGGGGACGGCTCATGCCCGAGCGCCGGCTGAGTTTCAACAACCTGCATACCGGCGAGAAGCTCGACCTGCCTTACTGGATCGAAGGCGATTACGTGGCGGAATCCCTTGCCGAGATCAACCGCGTCCTGCGTGACCACCGCGCCGATCAGATCGCCGCCATCGATACCGGCCTGCTTGATCTGCTGCATCGCGTTCAGACCACGCTCGGCACGTCACAGCCGTTTCAGGTCATTTCCGGCTACCGTTCACCGGCCAGCAACCAGATGCTGGCCGGCCACTCTTCCGGGGTCGCCAAGGGCAGCCTGCACATGCAGGGTAAGGCCATCGACATCCGCCTGCCCGGCGTTGCGCTGGCCGACCTGCGCCGAACCGGGCTCATGCTGAAAGGCGGCGGCGTCGGCTACTACCCGAATTCCGATTTTGTGCATCTGGATGTGGGGCGCGTGCGAACCTGGGGCGCCTGATGGCCTGACCCATCTTGAATCTGCCCGCCGGCGAACCGGCTATATTGAGTCAGGCAGCTCATTCAGACGCGGCACATTTCGACTGCGGGCGAGGCCGCCTCGCCGGGCTCCTTGATCTTTGACGATGGAGGATGAAAACATGACCAACCCGACCCACGCACCTGTTGACCCACACAATGCTCCCGACATTTCCTGGCGGGCCGTTTTCAGCCTGGAGCAGCGCGAGGCGATGATTCGCGACGCGGCCTACTACCATTTCGCAAAGCGGGGGTACGCCCATGGGCATGCCCTGGAAGACTGGCTTGCCGCCGAAGCCGAGATTGAGCGCATCGCGTCCGCTTCGCAGGCATTTCCAGCGGATACCGCCATTCAGCAGAGCAGCGCCCACGGCGCCCGCATGGACGACGAACTGAAGCGAGCCATCCGGCAGCATCCGCAAAACGCCATTCCGCAGATCGAAAGTATCGAGCCGGAAAAGGCACCTTTCAGGGAATAGGCCCGCCCTGATCGCTGTCCGTCATGCAGCGTGGACGTCGCCCGCAGGGTGCGCCACCTGGCAGCCTGCCCTATGCGGCCATTGCACTTGAGAACGCCCGGAATCGCGAAACAGCATGACACCCAAATCCAGCTTTGACCCGGCTCTCACTCTGCCCGACTATCGCGGCGGCAGTCTGGTCAATCTCATGAGCTCCCTCACCGCTGCCCTCGGTGGAAGCAGCCCCTATGCACCCTTGACGGCGCTGCCGCCCGAAGCGCTGGCCGACGCGCGGCATCTGGTGCTGCTAGTCGTCGACGGGCTGGGCCACGACTATCTGATCAGCCACGACAGCGTCTTGCGCCAGCATCTGCACAGTCCGCTCACCTCGGTCTTTCCCTCCACCACGGCGAGCGCCATCCCCACCTTCCTCACCGGCCTCGCCCCGCAGCAGCACGGGCTGACCGGCTGGCACATGTATTTCCGCGAGATCGGCGCCATCGCCGCGCCACTGCCCTTTCGCCTGCGCGCCGGGCGCCGTAGCCTGCACCATGCCGGCGTCACCCCGGCGACTTTGTTCGACCTCACCCCGCTGTACGACCGCCTGCCCCTGCCCTGCCACGTCGTCAGCCCGCAGCACATCATTCATTCGGATTTCAACGCCGCGCTTTCGGGCAAGGCAACGCGGCACGGCTACGCAAGCCTGGACGAGATGTTCGCCCTCATCACCGAACTGTTGCGCCACGACGCCCCGCGCAGCTACATCCATGCCTACTGGCCGCAGCACGACAGCCTGGCGCACGAATACGGCATCCACAGCCCGCAGGTGGCGGAGGCTTTTACCGCGCTCGACGCCGGCTTCGCCCAGTTGGTAAATGTGGCGCGCGACAGCGGCAGCCGCATCGTCGTCACGGCCGACCATGGCTTCATCGACACCTCGGCGGAGGAGACCATCGACCTCGACGACCACCCCGGCCTGCGCGAAACCCTGCTGCTGCCGCTGTGCGGCGAACCGCGCATGTCCTACGCTTACGTGCGCGCAGGCCGGGAAGCGCAATTCGAGCAATACATGCGTGAGCAGCTGGCAGACCGGGTCCACGTGCTCAAGAGCGAGGCCATCCTGCAGCAGGGCTGGCTGGGGCTGGGCGAAGTCCACCCTGCCCTGCACGACCGCATCGGCGACTACGTCCTCATTCCCCGCGGCCGCGCCATCCTGCGCGACTGGCTCAAGGGTGAGGAACGCCACACCCACATCGGTGTGCATGGCGGGCTCAGCGCGGCGGAGATGATCGTGCCGCTCGTCGTTGCGCCGCTCCATTTGTAATTCATGCGAGCCTGACTATAGTCTGGCTTGCAAGGCTATTTTTGAAGCCTTGTCTCAGACCCAGTCCAACCGAACTGACCTTTTCCCCGAACCCATTTGCTGACGTATCTGATCGCCAACCCCCGGAACAAGGGTGGCCTCCCGGCCAAACGTTTCATCCCCCCACCGCGAAAGGAAACTGCCATGAACAACGCACGACATTTCAGGATGAAACCCGCAAATCACACTGGGCCATGATGCGCGACATGATGAACCAACAGGCCAAGCTGTGTGCCCTGTACCAGGCACCGAAGCGGGACAACGCGGCCATCGACGCAACCTACAAGGAATTCGGCAAGCTCCAGCAAAAAATGTACGACAGCTCGGTGGAAGCCCAGAAACGCATGGAGGCCATCCTGACCAAGGAGCAGCAGGAAAAACAGCGGACCTATTGGCGGAAGGGGTGGGCAGCACCCAAGACCCAATGAGGGGGCCGCCGGTCATCGCTCCGCTCGCATTCACCAGGGGATCTCGCTGCCGTCATGGCGGAAAAAGCGCCCGTTCATCTGCGGCTTGAAGTTTTCCACCAGGGCGCGCATGCCGCGGACGCTCTGTTCGGGGGTGAACGTCGAATCCGGGCCCCCCATGCGGGTTTTCACCCATCCAGGATGCAGTATCAGGACGCCAATGCCCTGTGTGGCGAGCGCATGTGAGAGCCCCTTCATGGCGGCATTCAGAGCCGCCTTGCTGGAGCGATAGGCGTAATTGCCCGGCGCGGCGATCTCGACGATGGAGCCCATGTGACTGCTGATCGCCACCACCAGTTTTTTCTCGCTGCGGGCCACCTGCCCAACGAAAGCCTCGCTCACCCGCACCGCCCCCAAGGTATTGACGGCGAAGGTGCGCAGCCAGACGTCGTAGTCGATACCGCCGAAATCCCCCATGAACTTGTCCAGATACACGCCCGCGTTGTTGAGCAGCACGTCGACTCTGGTTCCCTCCAGATCGAGCTGCAGGGTGCGCAATTGCTCGCTGTCGGTCACGTCGAGCCGATGCACGCTGACCCGCGGATGCCTGTCGGCCAGCGCCTTCAGGTCGTCGGCTTCCTCGGGGCGGCGGCAGTTGGCAATCACCCGCCAGCCGGCCTCGGCATACTGCCGCGCCCACTCCAGCCCGAGGCCGCGGTTGGCGCCGGTGATCATCACACTGGGCGTTGTTCGCATCAGATATTTATCCAGGTCATGCCATCCGTTATAGACGGCAACCGAAACCCGCGGAAATCTTCATGCGCAACTTTTCTTTGCGCTTAGCGTCGTCTTTACTGCAGAGGGTATCGGAGATCGATCGTGCATGGGCGACGATCCGCGGGGCGAGCCTATGCGCAAACACGAGCGCCTGCAGGAGGGCGCGATGAGGTCACGAGCGCGAACAATGGACGAATGAGCGATCACTGAGCGGGGGCCGCATGGCTGAAGAAAAGGATCCCACAACCCACAGCAAAAGACATCCAGGCCCGGCAAAGCCGGTCGTGCTGATGACCGGTGCGAGCGGATTCCTGGGCAAGCTGTTGAGCAAGGCGCTGGCTGCGAAGTATGGGGTGGTTGGGCTGGACCGCGAGTCGGGCCTGCTGGCGCACGCGGAATGCGTGCGCTGCGACATCACGTCGGACGACAGTGTTGGCGACGCGATTCGCGAGGTGAAGTCCTGCTACGGCGAACGCATCGCCTCGGTGGTGCATCTGGCCGGCTACTACGATTTCAGCGGCGAGCCCAA
>MGZO01000082.1:0-3445 GCA_001802655.1 Hydrogenophilales bacterium RIFOXYD1_FULL_62_11 | reverse complement strand
TGCTGCGCGAGCTGCAGACGCTCCAGGTCGAGCAGTTCATCTACGCGTCCACCATGCTGGTCCATGCGGCCACCGAACCCGGAATGCCGATCAATGAAACCTCGCCGCTCGCGCCGCGCTGGGCCTATCCGCAATCCAAGCTGGAGACGGAAAGCGTCATCGCGCATGCGCATGGCGCCATTCCCTATGTGCTGCTGCGCATCGCCGGGGTGTACACCGGGGCCGTTCAGCCGCCGACGCTGGCGCACCAGATCAGCTGGATTTATGAACGCCAGCTCAAGGGCCGGGTCTTCCCCGGCGAAACCTCGCATGGCCAGTCGTTCGTTCACATCGACGACCTGGTGGATGCCGTGGTGCGCACGATCGATCGACGCGACGGCTTGCCGCCCGACCTCAAGCTGCTGCTGGGCGAGCCGACGACCGTGAGCTACGCGGCGCTGCAGAACCGGCTCGGCACCCTCATCCACGGTGAGCAATGGGAGACCGAGACCGTGCCCAAGTCGCTGGTCAAACTGGGCGCGCGGCTGCAGGGCAAACTGGAAGCGGTGGTGCCGGATGCCATCGACCGCGGCGAGAAGCCCTTCGTCAAACCCTTCATGGTCGAACTCGCCGACGATCACTACGAGCTCGACATCTCGCGCGCGCAGGAACTGCTGGGCTGGGCGCCGCGCCATGCCCTGCGCGAGGAGCTGCCCGCCATCGTCGCGGCGCTGAAGGCGGATCCGCTGGCCTGGTACCGGGCCAACCGCATTCCCGCGCCCGAATGGCTCGAGACGATCACAGAGCATCCGGCCGCGGCGCATGCCCTGCTGGAAAAATACGAGCGCTCGGTGCGCCTGCAGCACAGCCAGAACCTGTGGGCGCATTTCCTCAACCTGGGGCTCGGCCTGTGGCTGATCGCCAGTCCATCCATCCTAGGCTATCCGGATTGGCCAATGACCCTGAGCGACCTGGCGAGCGGCGTCCTGGTCCTGCTCTTCAGCCTGCTGTCGCTGTCGCGGCACATGGCGTGGGCGCGCTTCGCCAATGCGACGGTCGGCCTGTGGCTGCTGTGCGCGCCGCTCGTGTTCTGGGCGCCCACCGCCGCCGGCTATCTCAACGGCACGCTGGTCGGTGCGCTGGTGATCGGCTTTTCCGTCCTGGTACGCCCGATGCCGAGCGTCGGCGTGGCGGCACGCACCACCGGCCCCGACATTCCGCCAGGGTGGCGCTACAGTCCCTCCAGCTGGACCCAGCGTGTCCCCATCATCGCGCTGGCGTTCGTCGGGCTGTACATCTCGCGCTACCTCGCGGCCTATCAGCTGGGCCACACCGACGCCGCCTGGGACCCCTTCTTCGGCGACGGCACCGAACGCATCATCACCTCCGAGGTGTCGAAGGCGTGGCCGGTGCCCGACGCCGGCCTCGGCGCGCTGACCTACATGCTGGAAATCCTCACCGGCATCATCGGCGGCCGCACGCGCTGGCGCACCATGCCCTGGCTGGTGGTGCTGTTCGGCGTGATGATCATTCCCCTCGGCGCGGTGAGCCTCTTCTTCATCATCATCCAGCCCATCGTGATCGGCACCTGGTGCAGCCTGTGCCTGATCGCCGCGGCGGCGATGCTGCTTCAAATTCCCTATTCCGTCGACGAACTGGTGGCGAGCGGCCAGTTCCTGCTCGACCGGCGCCGCCGCGGCAAGTCGGTCCTCCTCGCCTTCCTGCGCGGCGACACCATGGAAGGCGGCAAGCGCACGCCGCCGGACGATTTCGAGCGGCCCGCGATGGCAGTCGTGAAAGACATGCTGGGCGGCGGCGTCAACGTTCCGTGGACGCTTGCCGCAAGCGCGGCCCTGGGCATCGGGCTGATGTGCAGCCGACTGATCTTCGGCACCGATGGCGCGCAGGCCGACAGCGACCACCTCCTCGGCGCGCTGATCGTCACCGTGTCGATCACCGCGATGGCGGAAGCGGCACGTCCCGCCCGCTTCATCAACGTCCTGCTTGCCGTCGCCCTGATGTTCGCCCCCTTCATGTTCGACGGCGGCAGTGGGATGGCCGACCTGGCCGGCGTGGCGGCGGGGATCCTGCTGGTCGCACTGAGCGTGCCGCGCGGCCGGATCGACAACCCCTACGGAGGCTGGAGCAAATATCTGGTGTGATGGCCGGCTCCAGCCACAATCCCGTGCTTCCCGGAGGTCATTGACGTGCGAGCTTCCCGTGACGACACGCCAGGACGCGTTGAGAATCCCGGCTCCCGGCGCGCCGCGCAGCAACCGGCTGCGCCATCGGGCACGCTTGGCGAGTACGCCGCCAAACGCGTCTTTGCCACCACCCCGGAACCCACGCCCGCTGCACTCGAAACACGAACCGGGCCGCTGCTCTTTGTGGTGCAGCAGCACGCGGCCCGGCAACTGCATTACGACCTCCGCCTCGAGCTGGATGGCGTGCTGAAGTCATGGGCCGTCCCCAAGGGGCCCTCGCTCGACCCCGAAATAAAACGACTGGCGGTGCAGACCGAGGACCACCCCTTCGACTACGCCTCGTTCGAAGGCGTGATTCCGCCGAAGCAATACGGCGCCGGCGAAGTCATCGTGTGGGATTGCGGGGTCTATGCGCCAGACGAAGGCGATGCGCAGGGATTCGATGACCGCGCGGACGCCGAGCGCCAGGTCCGCGCCGCGCTGGAAAAAGGCAAGCTCTCCCTGTTCCTGCGCGGCGAAAAGCTGAAAGGCTCGTTCGCTCTGGTTCGCAGTTCCGACCGCAAGAACTGGTTCCTGATCAAGCATCGCGACGCCTATGCCACGCAACGGGAGCTGGCGGAGGAGAACCACTCCGTCGTGTCCGGGCTGGCGGTCGTAGACCTCAAGCGCCTGCCGGCACCCGCACCCCTGCCCGCTGCGCGGCTCGCCCCCACCGGCCGCGCGGAGGCGATGCCGATGAAGCTCTCGCCCATGCTGGCCGAGACCGACGAAGCGCCCTTCACGCACCCCGACTGGCTGTTCGAGCCCAAGCTCGACGGCTATCGGGTGCTCGCCTACGTGCACGGCGGTGAGGTGACGCTGCGCTCACGTCGCGGCCTCGACCTGACGCCGGTGTTCCCGCAGATAGCCGCCGAACTTGCCCAGCAGTCCGCCGACATGATCCTCGACGGCGAAGTTCTGGCGCTCGACGCCGCCGGCAGGCCGTCGTTCAATGCGCTGCAGAATCGCGCGCAACTGAAAACGCCGCGCGAGATCGCGGCCGCCGAGCGCGACACGCCGACGATTTTTTACTGCTTCGACCTGCTGCACTTCGCCGGTCTCGACTTGCGCCAGGCGCCGTACAGCGACCGCCGCCGCTACCTCGCCCAATGCCTGTTGCCCTCGCCCCGCGTGCAGCCGGTGCACGCAGCCGACGACGGCGTCGATCTCTACGCGGCAGCGCTCGCACAGGGCTTCGAGGGCGTGATCGCCAAGCGCCGCGA
>MGZO01000081.1:2350-10965 GCA_001802655.1 Hydrogenophilales bacterium RIFOXYD1_FULL_62_11 | reverse complement strand
AGGAAGATCATCGAGCGCCGGTGATGGTGTCGCAGGTGTGGTATCGCGCCGGCTCGATGGACGAATTCAACGGCACCACCGGCGTTGCGCATGTGCTCGAGCACATGATGTTCAAGGGCACCCAAGCCGTTCCGCCAGGCGAGTTCTCGAAAAAAATCGCGGCGGCGGGCGGACGCGAGAATGCATTCACCAGCCGTGACCACACGGCCTATTTTCAGCAGATGCAGAAAGACCGGCTGGAGTTGGCGATGCAGCTGGAGGCCGACCGCATGACGAATCTGGTGATCAGCGACGAGCTGTTCGCCAAGGAAATCCGGGTGGTGATGGAAGAGCGGCGGCTGCGCACCGACGACCAGCCGCAATCGGTGGTGTACGAACGCTTGATAGCGAGCGCGTATCAAACGCACCCTTATCGCCGTCCCATCATCGGCTGGATGGACGATCTGCAAAACATGACGGGGCAGGATGCACGCGACTGGTATGCGCGCTGGTACGCGCCGAACAACGCCACGCTGGTGGTGGCGGGTGATGTGCAGGCCGACGCAGTGGTGGCGCTGGCGCAGAAGTATTTCGGTGGCTTGCCGGCGCGTGCGTTGCCTGAGCGCAAGCCGCAGCTTGAACCGATGCAGGTCGGTGGCAAGCGCATTGTGGTCAAGGCGCCGGCGCAGACGCCTTACCTGTTGATGGCCTGGCATGCCCCGGTGTTGAAGGACTGGCAGAAGGACACCACGCCGTACGCGCTGCAAATACTGGCCGGCGTACTGTCGGGTAACGACTCGGCTCGGCTGCAAAAAACGCTGGTCAAAACCAGGCAGATCGCGGTAAACGCGAGCGCAGGTTACGACCCGGTTTCACGTGGTCCGGGTATGTTCATGATCGACGCGACGCCTGCACCGGGGAAATCGGTTGCCATGCTGGAGCAAGCCATTCGGAGTGAACTCGAACGTATCCAGCGTGAAGGCATCAGCGCAGCAGAGCTCGCACGGGTCAAGGCGCAAGTTATTGCGGCTGACGTCTACCAGCGCGATTCGCTGTTTTATCGGGCGATGCAACTTGGCGAATACGCCATCGCCGGATTGCCGCCAGAAGCGCTGGCACGCCGGGTCGATAAATTGCGGGCGGTGACCGCCCAGGACGTGCAGGCGGCCGCGCGGCAATGGCTGAAAGACGATCAACTGAGCGTAGCCGAACTCGATCCACAACCCTTGAAACCACAGGCGCGCCGCACAGCAGTGCCGGGAGTGCGTCATGTCAATTAAACACTTTGTGAGCGTCCTGCTGTTGAGCCTGCCGCTGTCCGCGCAGGCTGCACTTACCATCCAGAACTGGCAGACGCCGCAGGGCGCGCGGGTCTACTTCGTCGAAAGCCATGAGCTGCCGATGCTGGATATTTCGGTTGATTTTCCGGGCGGCAGTGTGCGCGATCCGGCGCGCAAACCGGGACTGGCCCGCTTGACGCACGGCTTGCTCGACCAAGGTGCAGGCGGCTTGTCAGATTCCGCGATTGCGCACCGTCTGGCCGATGTCGGCGCGGAAATGGGCGGTACGTTTGACCATGACCGAGCCGGCGTCACCCTGCGCACGTTATCGTCCAGTGTCGAAAAAACCGCTGCACTGGACATGCTGGCGCGAGTGCTGCAACAGCCCGAGTTTCCGCAGGCCATTATCAAGCGCGAAAAGCAACGCCTGATTTCGGGCATTCGTGAGGCCGAGGCCGATCCCGGAACGGTTGCCGAGAAGGCGTTTTATCGCGCGCTGTATGGCACCCATCCGTACGCGCACGATCCGTCGGGCGACCCTGCTGCGATCGAAAAGCTCACCCGCGGCGATTTGCAGGCGTTTTATCGCGCGCACTACAGCGCCCCTAATGCGGTGATTGCGCTGATGGGCGACATCAGCCGCGCCGAAGCCGAGGCGATCGCGGCGCGACTGGCGGCAGGCTTGTCGAAGGCCGCACGGGTGGCTGAGCTGCCGAAAACCGCCCCGGCGCCAAACTCCGATGCGCGCATTGCCCATCCGTCCACGCAAAGTCATGTGCTGGTTGGGGCGGTGGGCATGGCGCGTGGGGATCCCGATTTCTTCCCGCTGTTTGTCGGCAACTATGTGCTGGGCGGTGGCGGCTTCGATTCGCGGCTGATGAAGGAAGTGCGCGACAAACGCGGCTATGCCTACAGCGCCTACAGCTATTTCATCCCGATGCAGGAGGCGGGGCCGTTCCAGTTGGGCTTGCAGACAAAACTCGAGCAGACGGACGCCGCGCTCAAGGTGGCCAGGGACACGCTGCGGCAGTTCATTGCCGAGGGTCCCAATGAGGCCGAACTCACGCAGGCCAAGTCCAACCTGACCGGCGGTTTTCCGTTGCGCATCGACAGCAACCGGAAAATCCTCGACTACCTGTCGGTGATCGGCTTTTTCAACTTGCCGCTGGATTACCTCGATACCTGGGTCAGCAAGGTCAATGCGGTGGACGTGGCGGCGGTGAAACAGGCGTTTTCCCGCCGGTTGGACGCCGACAAGCTGGTGGTCGTGGTGGTGGGGGCTGAGGGTGCTCGCTAAGCGCGCCTCGCCGAACCGCGCGCATGGGGTTGCTAATCGGGTGCGCATCATCGGCGGCCAGTACCGTCGCCGTTTGCTGGATTTTCCCGATGCGGACGGGTTGCGCCCGACGCCTGATCGCGTGCGTGAAACCCTGTTCAACTGGCTGGGTCAGGATCTGCCGGGCTGGGCTTGTCTCGATCTGTTTACCGGCAGCGGCGCGCTGGGTTTCGAGGCGGCCTCGCGCGGCGCGGCGCGGGTCGTCATGATCGAGCGTGACGCCAAGGCCATCCGTGCGCTGGAAGCCAACCGCGCCATGCTTGGGGTAAACCAGCTCGACATCCTGCGGGTCGATGCGCTTACCTGGCTGGCGAACAATCGCGAGAGTTTCGACCTGATTTTTGTTGATCCCCCGTTCGACAGCGGGCTGGCCGCAACCGTGCTGCCCGAAATGGGCGCCCACCTGAAACCGGGTGGCCGCGTCTACATTGAACAGGCCAGGCCGGTGGTTGCGCCGCCTGGACTTGTCCTCCAGCGCAGCGGACGCGCAGGGCGCTCGCATTTTGCGCTGCTGATCAAGGAGTAAACCATGCTGACTGCTGTGTATCCCGGTACGTTCGATCCCATCACCCGCGGCCACGAGGATCTGGTGCGGCGTGCGGTGCGGCTGTTCGATCACGTTATCGTTGCGGTGGCCGAATCGCGCAACAAACGACCTTTTTTCGATATGGAAGAACGCGTATCGATGACGCGCGAAGTGCTGGCCGACGTGCCGAAGGTGCGGGTGGAAGGCTTCTCCGGCCTGTTGATCGACTTTGTGGCCGAGCAGGGGGCGATTGCCGTGCTGCGGGGCTTGCGTGCGGCGTCCGACTTCGAGTACGAATTCCAGCTGGCGGGAATGAACCGCAACCTCAAGCCCGACATCGAAACCCTGTTCCTCACGCCGTCGGATCAATATATGTTCATCTCCGCCAGCATGATTCGCGAGATCGCCCAGCTGGGTGGCGAGGTCGCACCCTTTGTCCACCCATTGGTGGCACGGCGATTAAGTGAGAAAATTAGCAAAAACTGATATGACCCGGAGAACCCCATGTCGATGATGATCACGGACGAATGCATCAATTGCGACGTCTGTCTGCCCGAATGCCCCAATGATGCCATTTCCCAGGGCGATGAGATTTACATCATCGACCCCAACAAATGCACCGAATGTGTCGGCCACTTTGATACGCCGCAGTGCGTGGAAGTGTGCCCGGTCGACTGCATTCCGCTGAATCCGGATTATTCCGAAACCAAGGATCAGTTGCAGGCGAAGTTTTTGCGGCTGATCGCAGCCAAGTAAGGAATCAAGCCCGTCTCAGGCTGTTTTGACCCGTCGCATCTCATCCCGGTCATCTGCCAGCGCATCGGTAATGCGCGTATTGATCCGCGCCAAGTTGTCCAGCTGGTCGCTCACGGTTCCGAGGGTTGCTTCCAGTTCGGCAATCCGGTCGTCCAGCGTTTCGGTCGCAGCATGAATGCGGCTGACGCTTTCCAGGCGGCGTTTCAGTTGGGTTTTATGTTCGCGTATCTGGGTTTCCATCGGTGAGATGGTTGCCTTGAGCCAGGCTTCGGTTTCGCTGTTGGCCAGCTCGAACACCTGCACCACCTTGCTGGCCAGGGTTTCAAAGAAGCGCGTGGTCAGCTGCCGCTGGCCAACCGTCAGCATTTTGAAGGTGGTGTTGAAGCGCTCGTCGAAAATCCGTTCCAGCCGGACCATTTCCTTGCGATATTTACTCAGGCTGTAGCCCGGCGGGCTGACTGCGGCCAGGCCGTGTTCGTCGCTGAACTTTTGGTACATCGCATCCATCATGGCGCGTATGTCTTTAATGACTGCGCTCGATGCGTTCAGATTGCCGTCAACCTGGCGAAAGAAATAGCCCATGGCCTCGCGTAGCCCGGCGCTGAAATAGCTTTTTTCCATCGCTTGGCGCACCCGGCTCACTTCAACTTTTAGTGCGGGCATGCCCAGGTGGCCCCGCAAAATGTCCACCTGGGAGGCGAATACATTGCGCAGCGCATTGAACTGCTGCAAACCCCGCTCAAACTGTTGCTTGTCTTCGTTGGCCTTGGTCATCATGCCCTGGATCACGCCGCGGTTCTTGCCACGCAGTCCTTCCAGTTCGTCAACCTGATCCTGAATCGCAGACAGCCGGGTTTCCAGCAACTCCGTGGTTTTGACCACCACGTCTTCGATCACAAGCTGGGATGATTCGCTGACCAGGGCTTGCTTGCACGGGATGAGTTCCAGCGTGAGCGCGGCTTCCAGTTCGGGCAGGCGGCTTTTTGCCAGCAGCGCGGCGTCGCCGCGTACTTTTGCCACCAGGGCTTTCTGCGCCGATACCGGATAGATCTGGTTGATCGGCAGGTCTAGCAGTGCAGCGCTGCTGGCAGCTTGCCGGGCGATCTCGGCATCGATTTCAGCCTGGGTTTTGAGCTCATCCCACAGACCGTCAATCTTGTTGAGCACGGCCAGGCGTGCGCGGCTGGTGCCGCCTACCGGCGCAATGTGATGGTGCCAGATCTCGATGTCGGACTTGGTCACGCCCGTGTCGGCGGCCAGCAGGAACAAGACGGCATGGGCATTGGGCAGCATGCTGAGCGTGAGCTCCGGCTCGGTGCCGATGGCGTTCAGCCCCGGCGTATCGAGTATGACCAGCCCCTGCTTGAGCAGTGGGTGCGGAAAATTGATCAGGGCATGCCGCCAGCGTGGAATTTCGATGTGGCCGTCATGCGCCAGGTGGCGGGCGGTCTCTTCGTCTTCCGGGTCGATCAGGCCATAGGCTTCGGCAGTGGCGGCGTCGACGCGCTGGGTGTCGGCCAGCCGCATCAGCGTAGCGCTCATGTCATCGGCCGAATCGAGATTGAGCGGAAACTCGGTCCAGGCTGCCGCATCCAGCTTGAAATCAGCCAGGCTGCCTGGCTGGGTTTTGGTTTCGATCGGCAACAGGCGCAGCGAAGGCCCGCGCAAGGGGCTGTAATAAAGCTCGGTAGGGCACATCGTGGTGCGTCCGGCGGATGACGGCAGCACGCGCTGGCGGTAATCCGAAAAGAAAATGGCGTTGATGAGCTCGGATTTGCCGCGCGAAAACTCCGCAACAAAGGCAACGTTGAGCGTGTCTTCCTGCAGGCGGCCGAGCAACTGGCCCAGCCGGGTTTCGGATTCGGCATCGCCCAGTTCCTGTGTGTCGAGCCAGTCACGCAGCGCCTCGACGCGCACGTACAGGGCGTCGCGCCAACTGCTGTAATGCTCGAATTCGTCAACCAGAGAGGTGGAGGTCATAGGGGGTGATTCTTCAGCCAAAGCACGCCTGATTTAACGACAGATAGATGACAAACTTGATTGTTCGGCGCGGTGTCAGCGTTGGCACACCGGACAATAGAAACTGGCGCGCTGGCCCTGCACGATACGCCGGATTGCCGTTGCGCAGGTTTTGCAGGGCAGTCCCGCGCGATCGTACACCTTTGTTTGCAGCTGAAAATAACCGAGTTCACCGCTGCTGTGGACGTAATCACGCAAGGAACTGCCACCCGCTGCAATGGCCGCCGTAAGTACCTGCTTGATGGCCGCCACGAGGCGCGCGCAGGCGGGGCGGCTCAGACGCCGTGCGGCGGTGGCGGGGCGAATGCCGGCATGGAACAGCGCCTCGGACGCGTAAATGTTGCCGACGCCAACCACCGTCTGCGCATCCATGATGACCTGCTTGATGGCGGCGCCACGACGCTGGCATTGCGCGTACAGATAGGCGGTATCGAATTCCGGCGTGAGCGGTTCCGGCCCCAGATGCGCCAATAATGGGTGAGTGCTCACCGCATCGGTCCACAGCACGGCGCCAAAGCGGCGCGGGTCGCGCAGCCGCAGCAGGGTGCCGTCGTCAAACAGCCAGTCGACATGGTCGTGCAGCGCGGCGGGTTCATCGGCTTCGGCAAAGCGCAGGCTGCCCGACATGCCCAGATGCACGATCTGGGTTGCCGTGCCAAAGTCGAACAGCAGATATTTGCCACGCCGTCTGAGCGCATGCAGCGTGAGTCCCTTTAGCCTGATTTCCAGGTCGTCCGGCACCGGCCAGCGCAGCCGTGGGTTGCGCACCACGATGCGCGCCAGCATGCGTCCCTGCAGGCGCGGCTGGAGACCCAGACGGGTGGTTTCGACTTCGGGCAATTCGGGCATGGCGAGAGGAGTTGGATGAGATTGCGGCAGTTTTACACAATGTTTCGCTCGCGGAGGGAACCTAAGCAATACACTGGGATTCTATGCAACGCTTTTCAACCCGGCTTTCCTGTTGCCCTGATATTGTGAATTCACGACTTTGCTTGCTGCTGCTGGTGATGGTTTTTGGCGGCGTGGCTTCGGCTGCCGATCCCTTTGCGGTGTTTCCGCGCGTGTCGCCATCGCCTGCCGCCGACTTGCGCCCGGCTGCGGCTTGCAATCCAGCCGTGCTGTCAGGTGCGATTTCGCTGGCCCAGGCAGTGGACCGCGCGCTGTGCGCCAATCCCGCCACGCGCAGCGCCTGGCTCGCCTCGCGGCTGCGCGCGGCCGAACTCGGGCAGGCGGACAGCGCCTATCTGCCTGAGGTGTCGATCAACAGCAGTCTCGCGCGCAGTGGTGACAGCGTGCCGCCGAATGATTACAGCACCTGGCAAATCGGCATCGAGGCGCAATACTTGTTATATGACTTCGGTGGCCGCGATGCCCGCAGCAACGCCGCTGAATCTTTGCTGGCGGCATCGCTTGCCAGCCATGAGGCCACCGTGCGCGTGCTGTATCTGCAAACGGTCACCGCCTATTTCAATTTGCTGACGGCGCAGGCCGCGATCACCGCTGCGCGCGAGGTCGAGGCCTCGGCGCTCGCTGCATTCAAGGCCGCCGACGCCCGCGTGGAAGCAGGCACCGCGATTCCAGTCGACCGTCTGCAAGCCAAAACCCTTCATACCCAGCGTCAGATCGAGCGCATCCGTGCCGAAGGGGTCGCTGCCCGCCTGCACGGCGAACTAGCTGCCTTGATGGGAGATGCCAGCCAGAACCACTTCAGCGTGGCTGATAACGAGTGGGCGTTCAGCCAGTCGCCGGATGTAAGTAGTGCGGTGGATGCGCTAATCGAGGCTGCGCGCACTCGCCGGCCGGAGCTGCGTGCGGCGGAAGCCACCTTGCAGGCGCGCGAAGCCGGGGTGACCAGCGCCCGGGCCGATGGCATGCCGCGATTGTCGGCCTATGTGAATGCCCGGCGGCAGGATTTTGATTCGCTGGCGACCGACAGTTCCAGCCTTGGAATCAATCTGACCATTCCGCTGTTCACCGGGTACCGCAACACCTATCAGGTCGCTGCTGCGCAAACCCAGGCTGCGCTGGCGGCAGTGGATCGCGACAGCGTCGCCAATCAGGTGGCGCTGGACGTGTGGCGCGCCTATTACAAACTGAAGAGCGAGACCGAGGCGGACAGCCGCAGCACCGACCTGGTGGAAAGCGCGACAGCCGCCGAAAGACTGGCGCTGGGGCGCTACCGGGCCGGGCTGGGCATTCTGCTTGACGTGCTGAGTGCGCAGGCCAGTCTGGCGCAGGCGCGCTACACCCAGTTGCAGACGCGGCTGGGGCTGCGCGTGGCGCGTGCTGAGCTGGCGCAGGCGATGGGCGAATTGAGCTGGGACTGGATGGAGCCCGCACAGCGGGAAGGCATGAAATGAAAAAAACAGGCTGGATTTTATTTTTGCTGCTGGTTGTGGCGGCGGCAGGGTGGTGGTGGAACAGCACGGGTAAACCGGCCGAGCCGCAATTTCGCACCGAGACCGTGGCGCGCGGCGCAATCAGCGCCCAGGTGTCGGCCAATGGCACGCTTAACCCGGTCACGCTGGTCAATGTCGGCACCCAGGTGTCGGGCACGGTGCGCCGCATTGAGGCGGACTTCAATCAGCAGGTGAAAGCCGGGCAGATTCTGGCCGAGCTCGATCCCGCCCTGTTCCAGGCGGCGCTGGCGCAAAGCACCGCCAACCTGACTAACGCACAGGCGCAGCTGGGACTGGCCGAAGCCAATGCGGCGCGCATG
>MGZO01000081.1:1644-2253 GCA_001802655.1 Hydrogenophilales bacterium RIFOXYD1_FULL_62_11 | reverse complement strand
GACCAATCTCGGCTTTACGGTGATTCGTTCACCGGTCGACGGCACCGTGATCAACCGCCAGGTCGACGTTGGCCAGACCGTCGCGGCGAGCTTTCAGACGCCGACCTTGTTCCTGATCGGCAAGGATCTGACGCAGATGCAGATCGATTCCACCGTGTCGGAAGCCGATATCGGGCAGGTCAAGGTGGGGCAGCCGGTCAAGTTCCTGGTCGATGCCTTTCCGGATGCGGAATACAGCGGCGCGGTGAGACAGGTGCGGCTGAACGCGACGACCGAGCAGAATGTCGTCACCTACAACGTGGTGGTCAATGTCGCCAACCCCGATCTGGCCCTGATGCCGGGGATGACCGCCAATTTGCGTGTCGAAGTCGAAACCCGCCCCGATGTGCTGCGGGTGCCGACGGCAGCGCTGCGCTACCGGCCGAAAACAGACAACGGCACCGAGGGGGGCAGCAAGCCGCGTGGCTCGGCGGTGCATGTGCTGGTCGACGGCAAACCACTGCGGGTGGCGGTCAAAACCGGGATCAGCGACAAGGCCTACACCGAGATCGTCAGCGGCAAGCTGAAAGTGGGTGACGAGGTCATCGTGGCCGATCTGTCCGGCAAGCA
>MGZO01000081.1:0-1619 GCA_001802655.1 Hydrogenophilales bacterium RIFOXYD1_FULL_62_11 | reverse complement strand
ACCCCAGCGGCGCCGGCGTGTTTCAGGCGCTGCGCGGCGTGAGCCTGAGCATTGCCACGGGCGAATTCGTTGCCATCATGGGTGCGTCGGGCTCGGGAAAAAGCACCTTCATGAACCTGCTCGGCTGCCTGGATCGCCCCACGCGTGGCAGCTATCACCTCGACGGCATGGATGTCAGCCGGATGTCGTCGGACCAGCTGGCGGCGCTGCGCAACCGCGAGATCGGCTTCGTGTTCCAGGGCTTCAACCTGCTGCCCAAGCTGACCTCGCTCGACAACGTCGCGTTGCCGCTAATGTACGCCGGCATGGGGCGCCAGGCGCGACGGCAGCAGGCGCAGGCGGTGCTCGAGCGGGTGGGGCTGGGCGAGCGCTCGCACCACACGCCGCTGCAACTGTCGGGAGGTCAGCAGCAACGCGTGGCGATTGCGCGCGCCATGGCCACGCGACCGCGCATCATTTTTGCCGATGAACCGACTGGCAACCTCGACAGTGAAACCAGCCACCAGGTGATGGGCCTTTTCAGCCAGCTGAACCGTGATGAAGGCATCACCCTGGTGCTGGTGACCCACGAAGCTGACATTGCCGCTTACGCGCGCCGCCGCATCCGCTTTCAGGATGGCCGCGTGGTCGAAGACGTCCCGCAGAAAGCGGTCACCGCATGATTTTCACCAGCCTGTTCGAGACCGCCTGGCATGCGCTCGTCACCCACCGCATGCGCAGCTTCCTCACCATGCTGGGCATGGTCATCGGGGTGGCGGCGGTGATCCTCATGCTGGCCATCGGCCAGGGGGCGCAGGCGATGGTGCGCAGCTCGATCGAGTCGATGGGCAGCAATCTGTTCATCATCATGTCGGGTGCCACGACGTCGGGCGGCGCGCGCGTGGCCGGCGGCATGGCGCCCACGCTTACGTTTAGCGATGCCGATGCCATACGCGGGTTGGGCGATATCGTGGCGGCGGCACCGGTATCGCCCGGCACGGCCCAGCTGATTTATGGCGGCCTCAACTGGAATACCTCGGTGTACGGCACCACCCCGGATTACGCCGTGGTGCGCGACTGGCCGATGGAATCGGGAGGCTTTTTCAGCGAGGCCGACGTGCGCAGCGGTGCGCGGGTCGTGGTGATTGGTGCCGTGGTGGCGCGCGAGTTGTTCGGCGATGAAGACCCGATCGGCAAAATCATCCGCATCCGGCAGGCGCCGTTCGAAGTCATCGGCGTGCTGGCCGCCAAGGGCCAGAGCCTGGACGGGCGCGATCAGGACGATACCGTGATCGTGCCGATCACCAGCGCGCAGCAGAAAATCTTCAGCAGCAGCATGCGCAACCGCGCTCGTTTGGTCATGGCCCAGGCGGTGTCGGACAAGCGCATGGAGGCAGCGGAGTCCGGCATCAACGAACTGCTGCGCAATCGCCATCGCATCAGCGCGGGTCAGGACGATGACTTCACCGTGCGCAACCTCACCGCGCTGGCCGAAACCGCAGCGTCAACTACCCGCATCATGAGCCTGTTGCTGGGCGCCATTGCAGCCATTTCGCTGGTGGTCGGCGGCATCGGCATCATGAACATCATGCTGGTGTCGGTGACCGAACGCACCCGCGAAATCGGCATCCGCATGGCGA
>MGZO01000080.1:10498-17502 GCA_001802655.1 Hydrogenophilales bacterium RIFOXYD1_FULL_62_11 | reverse complement strand
TCAGCCTCAAGCAAGGGGCCGGGCGTTTGATCCGCACCGAAACCGACCGTGGCGTGCTGATGATTTGCGACACCCGGCTGGCGGATAAGCCGTATGGCAAGTTGTTGCTGAACGCCCTGCCGGCGATGACGCGGACACGCAAGCTGGAGGTGGTGTCGCGATTTTTTGCGGCGCAAACACTTGATGTTTTGCATGTGTCGTAATGACGATTTGTGCACTACGCGAACTGCCCACGATTTATGCCACAAACCGAGTAGGCTGGGAGCCCATAAACCGAATCTAAATAACGGTCTAAGCGTCAATCAATGTGGCCTTTACGTTAGGTTCGCAACGCCACTTACTACACATGCCAAAACTGACCGCTAGTCCTACAAACGTATGGAATCTTTCGCTTGGCGGAATTCTTGAGTACCCGATTGAAATCGCCTCAACATTGTTGAAATTCGGTAGATCCGATTTCCCACCATTAGAATTTATCTTCAGGATATTTAACAGTGCCGAACAGTTCGCGGTTGAAAATCAACTGGCGGCCTACCATTCAATGGAGAACAAACAGAAATTCGATTACAACCCTCGCGCCTCTGTATGCACAGCAGGTCTGACGGTGTCGTACGACGATTACGAAGGTGAAGAACTTATGTGGAGGGTTCACTATTCCATTGATGATTTTTTGCATAGGTTTATTGCTCCATTCTTAGGTTTCTGCCAACGTCGCCGTGTAATAGTTGGGGATGTCTTGGCTCTTCCCTCAAAGACAAATGCTGTGTGGCTCGGGGGAACAACGTTTGCGGGTGAGTTCATCGACTCAGTAGGTTATGGGCAGGTGGCCATTGAACCAGTCAATTTGCAGGTTGCTCTGCTATGGGCAACTGAAGCCTATGTTTCTGGCACAACAGAACAACGCGAGCATTTGGTAATGCTTTTACGCCGATACAACGATGTGCTCAATCTTCCCTATACGTATGAACGATTCGACGGTTACTGGCGAATAGTAGAATGCCTAGGGAGAGGGGCTGCACTGTCTCTGCAACAGGAAACAGAATACAAGCGGATATGTGTGATTGCGGGTGCGCTGAATGGCTCCCGAAATCTCAGATCCTTTCTGGGGGCTCTGCTACTGAATAACATCCAGTATTCAGACGATGCCATCACATCCGCTTTTATGTATCGAAACGAATCAACCCACAGCTACCTGCAGAAGTCAGTCATAGATGACCCAACACTTCCGAATAATTTTCATTTTGTTGCTGAGTGTGCGGATCGTCTAATTTTCAAGGCTTTCGGGATTGATCAAGCACTTCTTAAGCCGTCGCGGCACTCAATTATTGTTAATCGTATCGTTTAGCGCATGCACGCACTGGCACGACTGATTCGCTCTTTAGACGGGGTAGCTCGGTCCCTGTCTTAGCGACCTTTCAAGCTATTACACAACTCGTCACTCCGCCCGCAACGCCTCCACCGGATTCAACCGCGCCGCGCGCAACGCCGGCACGACACCTGCCGCCAATCCAATCAGCACCGACGCCACCAGCGCACCGATCGCATATTCCCAGGGAATGTTCACCGGCAGACCGCTGACGGCGGTTTTCAGCAGCCAGGCCAACCCGGCGCCGAGCGCCAGTCCGCCGAGCCCGCCGAGGGTGGAGAGCAGGGTGGATTCCATCAGGAACAGGGTGCGAATCTGCGCGCGCGTGGTGCCGAGTGCGGTGAGCAGGCCGATTTCGGCGACGCGCTCAGCCACCGCGATGTGCATCAGCGTGACCATGCCGACCGCACCGACCAGCAAGGAGATGCCGCCGAGCGCGGCGACGGCGAAGGTGAGCACGTCCAGCACGGTGCCGAGGGTGTCGAGCATTTGCTGCTGCGGGGTCACGGTGAAGTCCTCGCGGCCGTGGCGGGCGACCAGAATGCGTTTGGCGTCGGCGATCACGGCGTCGAGCGGCGCGCCGGGATGGTAGGCGATGTGGATTTCCATTACGCCTTCGCGGTTGAAGACTTCGAGCGCGCGCGCGGTGGGGATGTACACGGTGTCGTCAAGGTCGAAACCGAGCACCTGCCCCTTGGGTTCCATGACGCCGATCACTCGAAAACGCGATGCGCCAACTTGCAGGGTGGCACCGAGCGGGTTGGCGCTGCCGAACAGTTCCGTGCGCACTTTCGACCCCAGCACGGCATAGGCGCGCGGGTTGCGCGGATCGTCGGCCGGCAGAAACTGGCCGACCGCGACCCGCATGTTGAATGCGCGCGAAAAGTCCGGCCCTTCGCCGTAGACCGTGACGCGCCGGCTGCGGCCGTGGGCGCGGATTTCCGCGTTGCCCATCACCCCGGCGTTGGTGTACTGCGTGTAGCGCGACGTTTTCAGCGCCAGTGCGTCTTCCACCGTGAGCAGCCGCGCACTGCCGATGGCGCCGACCGAGCCGCCGTGGGTGCTGGTCTTGCCTGGACTGATGTTGATGATGTTGGTGCCGAACTGGGTGAACTCGGCCAGCACGAAGCGATGAATGCCATCGCCGATGGCGGTGAGCAGAATCACGGCGGTGATGCCGATCGCAATGCCCGACATCGACAGCAGCGTGCGCAGCGGGTGCGCAGTGAGCGCGGTGCGGGCGAAGCGGAGGGTGTCGAGGAGCGTCATTTTCCGCTCAACGCCCGCACCGGATCGAGTTTGGCCGCGCGTGCGGCAGGCAGCAGGCTGGCGACGATGCCGGTAATTAATGCGGTAGCAATGCCGGCGACGCTGGCCCAGGTCGGTGGCCAGGCGGGCAGGGTGGGATAGGCGAGACGGATCGCCCAGCTGCCGAGATGGCCCAGCGCGAAACCCAGTGCGCCGCCTGCCAGCGACAGCCACAGTGCTTCGGCCAGGAACAGGTGGCGAATGTCGGCCGCGGGTGCGCCGATGGCTTTCAATAAACCGATTTCCGCGGTGCGCTGCGTCACTGCCACCAGCATCACGTTCATCACCAGAATGCCCGCTACGGCAAGGCTGATCGCAGCGATGCCCGCGACTGCCAGCGTCAGCGCGGAGAGAATGCGGTCGAAGGTGGCGAGTACGGCATCCTGGGTGATGACCGTGACGTCCTCCTCGCCGTCGTGGCGCTGTTTCAGCACATGGCTCATCGCCTGCTTGAGCGGCTCGATGGCGGCGCGGCTGTTGGCCTCGACCAGGATGCGGAACAGGGTTTCGGTGTTGAACAGCGCTTGCGCGTCGTCCACCGGCACGATGACGATCTCGTCGGTGTTGAAGCCCATCGATTCGCCCTGTTTGGACAGCACGCCGGAGATGCGGAAGCGGCGGTCGCCGAGGCGCACGCGCTGGCCGATGGCGTCGCCGTCGGGAAAGAAGTCGCGCGCGATCACGCTACCGATGACTATTTGCGCCGCGCCGCCGCTGAAGCTGCCGTGCGACAGCGCCATGTGACGGATCGGAAGCAGGTCGGCGTTGCTGCCGAGGATGGTGACTTCGCGCAGGCGACCACCGGACGCGAGTTCGGCGGTGCCGACGTTGAGCGGCGCATAGCGGCGCACGCCAGGCAGTTGGCCGACTGCCTGCGCATCGTCCAGGGTGAGGTCGCGCGGCGTTTGTCCGAGCGCCGCGCCGACGAAGCCGCCGCTGGTTTCGGCACGCCCCGGCAGCACGATGACGAGGTTGGTACCGAGCGAGGCGAACTGGCCGACCACGTAGCGCCGCGCGCCATCGCCCAGCGCGGTCAGCACCACCACCGCGCCCACCCCCAATGCCATCGCCAGCACGATCAGCAGCGAGCGCGTGCGCGTGCTGGCAATACTGTGCAGCGAGAGGCTGAGGGTGTCGCGCAGCTTCATTTTTCGTCGCCGACGATTTCGCCGTCGCGCATCGCAATGTGCCGATGCGCACGTGCGCCGAGTTCGCGGTCATGGGTGACGACAATCAGCGTGGTGCCGCTGTGGTGCAGCGCTTCCAGCAGCGCCATGACTTCGGCGCCGATGCGGTGGTCGAGGTTGCCGGTCGGTTCGTCGGCCAGCAGCGCGGTGGGGCGCAGGATGGTGGCGCGGGCGATCGCCACGCGCTGGCGCTGGCCGCCGGAGAGTTCGGCCGGGCGGTGTGTGGCGCGGTCGGTGAGATCGAAGGCATCCAGTACGGCGTCGACCCGTAGCTTGCGTTCAGCCGGCGCGAGGCCTTCCAGGATCAGCGGCAGCTCGATGTTCTGCGCCGCAGTCAGGCGCGGCACCAGATGAAACGACTGGAACACGAAGCCGATTTTTTCGCGCCGCACGCGCGCCTGTTCGGTTTCCGAGAGTGCGGTGACATCGCTGCCGTCGAGTTCGTAGCGTCCGCTGTCGGGGCGGTCGAGCAGGCCGATGACGTTGAGCAGGGTGGATTTGCCGGAACCCGATGGCCCCATGATGGAGACATACTCGCCGGAGGCGATGTCGAGGCTGACGTCGTTGAGCGCGCGCACTTCCTGGTCGCCCATGTGGAACACGCGGGTGATCGAGGTGAGACGGATCATGGCGCAGTTTTAGGTTTGACTTTGACGCCGGCTTTCACGTTTTCGTCATCGAACGACAGCAGCACCCGGTCGCCTGCTTTCAGGCCGCTGAGAATTTCGGTGAACGCCCAGTTGGCGAGCCCGGTTTTAAGTGTGCGCGACTCCAGTTTTTCGTCCGCACCCAGCATCAGCACGCTGCCGTCCTGGCGGATTGCTTGGGTAGGCAGGCGCAGCACGTCGGCGCGGCTTTCGATGATGGCTTCGACGTCGGCGCTGTAGCCGACCAGCAAAATCTGCTTGGGCGGCGTGTCGAAATCGACCTCGACATCGACCGTACGCGCCTGTTTCTCCACTTCGGTGACATACGGTGCAATGCGCCGCACGCGGCCGCCGAACGACTGGCCGGGCAGGGCGTCGAGGGTGATGCGCGCGGGCTGCCCGGGCTTGAGCCGGGGCGCATCGACTTCGTCCATTGGCGCGCTCACATACAGGCAGCTGTCGTCGATGAGATCGACCGCGGGCGGGGTGGGAATGCCGGGCGGCGAGGGCGTGGTGTATTCGCCGACTTCGCCGGTGACTTTTGCCACGATGCCGGCGAACGGCGCATGCAGCGTGGTGCGTTCGAGCCCTGCTGCGGTGACGCGAATCTGCGCCTGTGCACGCTTGACGTCGGCGGCCAGGGCATCGCAGCTGGCCTGACGCGAACGGGCTTCGGCGCGCGCGTTCTCGCTGTTTTGTGGGCTGACAAAACCGCGTTCGGCGAGTTGTTGCGTGCGATCGGCATCGCGTTTGGCATTGTCAGCCAGGATGCAGGCTTCGCGGTGGCGCGCTTCGCTGGTGCTCAATTGGCGGGTAGCCAGTTCGCGCTGCGCGGTCAAATCGCGGTTCCACAATTCGAGCAACGGCTGCCCGGCCGCCACGCGTTCGCCTTCCTTCGCCCACAGCTTGACGATCTGCCCGCCTGACGCCGGAGCCAGTTTGGCACGGCGGCAGGCCTTGATCGTGCCGGCGCGGGTGTTGACCACGGTGGACTCCACGGTGCCGCGCGCGAGGGTGGCGAGTTCGACCTCGGGTGGCTGCGGTCGGGTGAAATGCCAGCCTGCGTAGCCGAGTGCGGCAACGATCAGCAGGGTCAAGGCCAGACGCAACAGAGTTTTGGATTTGAGCATGGCGGCAAAGCGGTACGGGACGAGGCCAATGTAACATTGGGCCATGCTGAAAACCATTGTTCCCACCCGCCTCGAATTTAAGGAAGGCGTGCCGTATTTAGCCTCCCAGCGTTAGCCTTCATCCTTGTTCTGTGTTCGAAATAGAGCTCGGCCAATTCTGCCCTTGGCATTAAGCCAAAACCTGGCGAATGTTCAAGCTGCAAAGGTCGGAGGTCGATTTCACCATTGGCGCCGAACATGAGTATTGGCTGAACAGCGTCAGACTCTAGCAACAGGGTGCCGAATGCGCCTTCCTGTGCAACCAAGATATCGCGCGATGCCTGTGCCACGATGAGTGCCGCGCGCGTGAGCAGGCTTGTTTCACCCACTTGGGCACCGACAATCAGGGCCAGCCCATGCTCACGACAAAAATCCACCATCGTGAGCGAGCGCAACAAACCGCCCATTTTCGATACGCGGAGATTGACGATCCACTGTTCTGATGCTCCCGGTAGCTGCGCAATCTGGCTCGTGCGTGTGATGCTTTCGTCCAGAATGATTCGGGTCGCAAGCGATCCGGCGAGCGCTGAGAGATCGATGAACTTGCCTGCCTGCAAGGGTTCTTCAATGGCGAAAAAGGAAAAATCAAGCGACTTGAAATAGGTCTGCGCCGCGTCCAGATCGCTCCAGAGATTATTTGCATCGGCCCGTACCTGCGCCGGCGCAATGCCGGCAGATTGCAGGATGGCAAGATTTTCACGATCGCGGCCGAGCTCTCCAGTAAGCTTGATCTTGTAATTGCGCATCCCGAGCTTTTGGTAGCGAACCAAGGTTTCCGCAAATTGTTGCGTACCCATGGCTCCCAGCACGGCGCTGTATGTAAACGGCCCTGTCAGTAGCGGTAAACCCAGCAGCCCTTCCACGGACTGGTTGT
This sequence comes from Hydrogenophilales bacterium RIFOXYD1_FULL_62_11, assembly GCA_001802655.1. Taxonomy (GTDB): domain Bacteria; phylum Pseudomonadota; class Gammaproteobacteria; order Burkholderiales; family Thiobacillaceae; genus Thiobacillus. The sequence goes on along the minus strand of MGZO01000080.1, from coordinate 10,951 downwards.
GCTGCCGCGCGAGCAGATCCAGCAGTGCCAGTTCAATTGCGCACCATGCTGCCGGATTTTGATCGATGTCCTGTTGGTGGGACTGGCTCCATTCCCGCAAGCTCGCTAAATCGGTGACGCGGGCCAAGATGTTGTCGCGATATTTTTCGAAAAAGGCAGCCACACTGGCAGTGGTCTCGCCTGTCACATAGTCGCGTGGGCAGCCTTCGCCGTATCCCATCAGGCCATCTTCTGACCGGGCGGCAACCCAGATGCTCTGCGTCACACTGCGCTCGGCCGAAGCGTGCTTGAAGGCGACCCGGAACGGGATATGCAATGATTCCAGAACAAGACGCGTAATTTTCAAGCGAGTGATTCCGTTGCAAATTGTGACGAAAAATCAAAACCCACTTCGTCCCTGTAGACGAGGCACTGGGCTTTGAATTGCCCGTCTTTTTGGCCACCCTTCACCAT
>MGZO01000080.1:7196-10475 GCA_001802655.1 Hydrogenophilales bacterium RIFOXYD1_FULL_62_11 | reverse complement strand
CATTCTGAAGACAGAAATGGGTGTCGAGCAGTTGCGCCAGTTCTTGGAGATCGGGTGTGACGGCGTCACCCGACTCAAAATAAAAATCGTAATGTCCGGCAACCCGATCAGCTAGCACGATAAAGAATTGAATTTCGAGCGAGCATTGGGTCGCTAATGCCGCTGTCGCCTGGATCACCTGCTTTTCATAAAGCTTCTCGCCAGTGATGTTTGTCACGCCCCGGCCTTTCTGCAGAAACTCGATCAGCGGCACGCCATTTTGGTGCCCGGCCACCGTGACAATGTCGTTCATGTTATAGCGATACAGTCCGCTCGTGGTCGTAACAAACAGGTAATACTCATGTCCCTGTTCCAGTTGGTCCAGGGTCAGGAATTCGGGCTGTTTGTTATCCCACAGGGCGCGTTCGGTGAACTCAAAGAAGTAATCCGTGAAAACCGGCATGCCAGAGCGGGTGTCGGTCTCGACCGTGAGTGTGATCCGACACTCGCTTGCCAGCAGCCCCAAATCCATCGTTACCGCTTGTTCAGGCAACTGTGCCTTGATGGCCTGTAACGGGATGCGGCAATTGCCCCCGGTCCACGTTGCAAGCAATGCAATATGCGGCCAAATGTCCGAAATCGCGAGCCTGTCTTTGGCAGCGAACAGCGCCCTCAATTCGGCGGCCCTGGCCCGGTTTGGCCGAAGTTTCCGCTTCACTGCGTTGGCCGCATCGATGGGGAGCGGGCGTTCTACTGGCCACAGGCCGGTCTCGATACTGGTCAATAATTCCTCACGATGCGTATGCAGCAGTTCCAGTAGCAGCACGAAGGTGGATGGATTGGCGGTAGCGATATAGGTGATGTCTCTTTCGGCCAGCGCCAGGCGCAGGATCAATAGATATTTGGTCAGGTAATCCTTGATCCAGAACACTCCGGGCGGCAGGATGAATTTCCATTTCATCGGCCATGGCAGCATGTCATACATCACGCCTGAGATTGCACCGATGGACTTGCCGGTTGCGGTTTGATCCTCCTCGGCGGCGCCCGTGATGCCCAGCAATGCGCCAGCAAATGCCTGCGGGCAGGCGCGGGACTGCAGAAAGCCGGCCAGAGCCTGCTGGCGTTTGATCTGCTTCAACATCGTGGGTGTGACCGGCAGCAGTTTCGCCGCACCCGTGGTGCCGCTGGTCTGGGCATAGAACACAGCCGCCTCTGTCGTGAGGGCAAGTTTTCCCGTATTTTCCTGCTCGTCGATATAGGGTCGCAGGCTGTCGTGGTTTTGTATCGGGCACAGACGCTGAAAATCGGCAATGGAATTTGCATCGGCGAAGTGGTGGCGCTGGCCGAATGTGGTGTGCTGGTTTTGTTGCAGGATGCCGTGCAGCACGCGTTTCTGTGCTTCTGCCACGTCGTGGCTGGCCTTTTCCAGTGTTCGCCAGGCCGTACGGTTGATGAGTGCGAAGCCTAACCTGAGCAGAAGATTCTTCGCGCCCTGACGCAATGAGGGCACGAATACGTTCTGGCTTTCGAGGTTTCTTACCAATGGCGCGATCAGTTGCTGACCAAAACGCATCGGATAGCGGTCGTTCTGGATGCCCGCCCGCTCCATCTGTCGGTCGCGTGGGCGGTAATAGGTGCCGAACACCAGGTCCCAGACGACGGTGGTGTTGCTGTAGTTGTGATTGGCTTCCCTCAGTATTTTAGAGTGGTGCCAGCGATGCAATTCGGCAGTGCTGAAAATGTAATTCAGCGGTCCGAGTCGCAGATGGACGTTGCTGTGTTGGTAAAAACCATTGACGGCATAACAGACGAAATAGAATGCCAGTACGTATTCATTCACGCCAAGCAAGATGAACGGAATGGAATCAAAGCAAAAGTGCAAGGCTTTTTCCAGCGGATGGAAGCGGGCGGTGTTGAGCCAGTACAGCTTGTCTGGGGAATGGTGTACGGCATGCAATCGCCACAGGATTGGATTCGTGTGCGCGAAGCGATGTACCCAGTAGCGCATCAGATCGACGAGCAGGACCATCAATACGCCCTGAGCGAGCAGGGGCCAGTGATGTGGCCACAATGCGGAATGCAGGTAAGGCCGTGTCAGGTCGCTTAACCCTAGTACCACCAGCAGGGTCAACAAGGGCGGCATCGCGATCTGGATCACGAAGGTGTAGAGCGCGTCAGTGAACCATTCCCTGCTGCCCGGTCGCCAGTTGCGGCGATGTGGCGAAATGCGTTCAAGCACGGGTAAGACGAGAGCTGCGCAAACAATCACCGGCAAATAGGCGCTGACCCATTTCGGGTAGCCGTTCGTGCTTGACCAGAGAAATGCCGTGATGGCGAACAGGAACGAGGCAGGATAGGCGACCACGGCGATCGCCTCTTGCCATAATGGCCGCAGAGTGTTCGCGGCTGCGATGGTTTCCGCATTGCTCATCGTTGTCGTGCTGTAGCCTGAATGTGGAAATGCCCCACAACAATTAAGTAGCTCGAAAGAACAAAATGAAACAGGATCGGCAAATAGCTCTGAAACCAATAATGTTCAGATAGGCCGGTAAATCCGATTGCCAAGCGCATGGTCATGATAATGAAGTAGGTGTATCCGACCATGGAGAATAGCCAGGCGTGCCTGCGGCTTGGTTGCATACGATTTGTCACGATGCGCAGCAGAATCCAGGCATATATAAAAACAATCAGCAGTTGCGTGGCCAGCAACGTCTCGTATGGGACGGCACCACTCTGCCAGGCGGCAAAGGGAGGCAGAAAAGGAAGCGCAAGGTAACGTTGCAGCAGCTGAGCCAGTACCCGAAAGCAAAACAGTCCCAACAGAATGGACAGGGTAACTACATGGAACTTTTGGAATGCCCATGGTTGTGTGGTCATTTTGTAAATGTACCATCCGGTCATGCTGAAAACGATTGTTCCCGCCACGCTCGAATTTAAGGAGGGCGTGGCGTATTCCGTCGCGTTCGGCGATGTTTATCATTCAGCCGATGGCGGCGCAGGCCAGGCGCGCCATGTGTTTTTGCAGGGCTGCGGTTTGCCCCAAAGGTGGCAGGGGCACGCACAATTCGTCGTGCTGGAAACCGGCTTTGGCACTGGACTGAATTTTCTGACGACGTGGGCGGCGTGGCGCAACGATCCTGCGCGCCCCGCGCGGCTGCATTTTCTGTCCATCGAGAAGCATCCGTTTCGGGCGGCAGACCTGGCGATCCTGCATGCGCAGTGGCCCGAGTTCGCCGCGTTGTCCGGCGAGTTGATCGCAAACTGGCCGCTGCTGATGCCGGGATTTCATCGCATTGCACT
>MGZO01000080.1:407-7167 GCA_001802655.1 Hydrogenophilales bacterium RIFOXYD1_FULL_62_11 | reverse complement strand
ATGCGTTTTATCTGGATGGGTTCAATCCCGACAGTAATGCCGACATGTGGCAGCCGAAGCTGTTTTACACCCTGGCTCGGCTGGCTAAACCAGGTGCGCGGGTGGCGACCTATACGGTCGCGGTGGCGGTGCGCCAGGGGCTGGAGCGTGCGGGCTTTGTGTGCGACAAGCGCATGGGCTTTGGCAGCAAGCGCTACAGCCTCGCCGCGCGTTTTTCCGGCAGCGCGCAGCAGTTGATGTTATCCACTCCGCGACATGTCGCGGTCATCGGCGCCGGCGTGGCGGGGTCCGCCGTTGCGCATGCACTGGCACAGCGCGGCGTCGTGGTCACCGTTCTGGAGCGCGCCGATGCGCCTGCTCAGGCGGCTTCGGGTAATCCGATAGCGGTGTTCCGTCCGGTGGTTTCGCGTGACGACAATCGCTCGACGCGCTTCACGCGGGCGACATTTTTGCATGCGATGCGCGCGTGGCCTGCGCTTGGCGGGAAGCTCGAATGGTCGGCCTGCGGCGTGTTGCATCTGGCCCGCGATGCGGAGGTCGCGCTCAAACAGCAGCAGGCCCTGGCCGATACGCAACCGCCCGTCGAATACGCGCGCTGGGTAGAGCAGGATGAGGCGCGTGAACTGGCGAACTGGCCGGTGGATGCGCCTGGCGTGTTTTACCCAACGGCAGGCTGGGTGGAGCCGGGCAGCTTGTGCCGGGTCTGGCTGGATCAACCCGCCATTACCCTGAAAACCGGCTGTACTGTCGCGCGCGTGCTGGCAAGCGAAAACGGCTGGCAACTGCTGGCCGATGATGGCGGAATCGTGCTCGAAGCCGATGCAGTGGTATTGGCGAATGCGTTCGACGCGCTGAATTTGGTTGCGAATGCGGCCTGGCCAATGGAAATCGTGCGCGGGCAAATCACGCGCTTGCCGCCGGGCAGCCTGCCGCAGATTCGCCGGGTGATTGCGCGCGAAGGCTATGTCGCACCGGGCGTGGGGCAGCCGGTTATTGGCGCCACCTATGAAAACAATGACGATGACAACACGCCGCGCAGGGCGAGCGACCTGCTGAATCTGGAACGGCTGGAAGCGATATTACCGGGCGCGAATGCGTGTCTTGCCTTGAATGGACTCAACACGGAAGCCGTATTGAGTGGACGGGCCTCGCTGCGCGCCACCCTGCCGGACCGCTTGCCGATTGTGGGCGCAGTCGACGGCCATGCCGGGTTGTATGTTGCGGCGGGCTATGCCTCGCGTGGCATGGTATGGGCAGGCTTGCTGGGAGAGGCGCTGGCGGATCAGATCACGGGCCAGCCGTGTCCGCTGGAGGCTGAACTGATGCGGGCGATCGCGCCGGATCGTTACAGCCGAGGTTGAATCAGGCGGCGGTGAGCGGTTTGCCGGTGTGCGCGGCGACCGATTGACCGGCCTGGTCGTAAAGCCCACCCTGAGTCGTGGTGGCATGAATCAGGACATTCAGTGCCTGGCGGGTGGTGGCGAGGCGCATTTCGATCAGTTTGCCGATACGCAGGTTCATCTCCTGCGCCTGCTGCTCCATCTGGCACAGTTGCTGCCATTGGCTGCGGTGTTCAGGCAGGCCATGCTGCGTCAGCCAGGCATTCATGCCGACATGATCGGCGCTGAGTCCGGCTTGCAGCAGGGCTTGATGGCGCGTGTCCGCCAGATTGTTCAGGGTCTGCAATTGCGCCAGCTTGGACGCAGTCAGGCGCGATACATGGTCGGCTTCCCCGTTGATCAACGCCTGTTCTTCCGCGCCCATCACGTTTAGCATGGCCTGCCAGGCTGCGCATTCTGTCGCCAGCTGGACGAGGCGGCTTGAGCCGGGCATGGCCTCACTTGGCGGCATTGAGCATGTCTTTCACTGAATCGAGCAGGCCGCTGGCGATGTTGCCGCTATTGATCGCATATTGCCCGCTGGCGATGGTTTCCTTGATGCTTTCCACCCGCGCGCGATCCACCATCGGGATGGACGCCAGCTGCGATTCCATTTGCGCCAGCTCGGACGCACGCGCACTCAAGCGGACATCGGTCTGGTCGGTCTGTGCGCGTTGATTGACCTGGGTTTGCGGGGGTCGGGCATCGCTCGACGCGGGCGGGGTGATCTTCAGACTGGGGTCGATTTTCATGGCGATTTCCTGTGACGAAGCGGGTGGGAAGGGACAACTCTTCCTAAAGCTACATCAGTAACGACAGTTTGCAAACCTTCCTTGAGCGGCGTGCATGATTCAGTAGGCGACAACGATTTGCTGGCCATCCTGGGCGATGCCGCTGACCACTTGCCCGGAAGCGGTCTTGACGCGGACCCGGTCGCCCACGCTGCCATTGGCCAGCGCCTGTCCTTCGCTCTGGACGGTAAACCCCGGGCCATTCAACACGATGCGGGTGGGTTGCCCCTGTTGCACCACCAGGGGCGAACGCAACAAGCGCGAGCGCAACGGCGCATTCGCCGCCAGCCCCGACACCGTGCGGTAACCCACGATGGCATCGATATCGCTGGCAACGTCGGGCGTCAGCAGGCCGAGGTCGCCCTCGCGCAGCATGAGGTCGGATGTGGTCAGAACATGGTTGGCAGGCAGCGGCTGGCTGGTTGCCACATAACGGCCAATCAGCTTGATTTGCGCCGGCAGATAGACCGTCCACTGCGACGGTGCCAGACAGCGCACACCCACCGTGGTTTTTCCGATGGTACGGCTGCCGGGAGGCTGAAACGCTTCCAGCGCATCGCAGGCATTCAATGCACTGCGCGGCGGCTTGACGCTGACGCTGAGCTTGCCCGGCAAGCCGTTGGCCTGCATTTTCAGGAAACGCTCGGCGTGTGCCTGCAGGGCGGCCGGGTTCTGGTCGGCGGCATGCGCCGCGCCAGCAAGGCACAGACACACCAGCGCCGCTCGCCCGAATGCAGCCCGCATTGCCTGGATGGATGGGTGTGACATTTCAGCTCCCGGAGTCAGACTTTTACACAGTGCCAGTGTAGGAAGGCGCGCTTCAACTTAAGACTCGAATAGCACGGCCTTTCTGCCGCTTATCCGGCGATTGGATGGACAAGTGCGCGCCTAGGATGCAGTCATCGCAAAAAGGCTTTGCGGCTGCAGCGGCAAAGTGATGAGGTCAAGACCATGTCGAATCGTTTAGATGAAATGTTGAGCTTTCACCAGCAGGCGTTGCGCGTGCGCGACCAGCGCCAGCAGGTGCTGGCGTCCAATATCGCCAACGCCGATACGCCGCATTACAAGGCGCGCGACATCGATTTCAAGGCCAGCCTGCAAGCGGCAATGAGTGGATCGGGCGCACCTGGCGGCGTGGCAATGGCCGCCACTGCGCCGGGTCATCTGGCCGGTAAGGCCGGCCAGTCGGGTCAGGCAGGCTTGCTGTACCGCACACCGGCACAGGGCAGCGTGGACGGCAACACGGTGGACATGGATGCCGAGCGTGCCGCCTTCACCGAAAACGCCGTGCAGTATGAGTTCAATCTGACCCGGATCAATCAGCAGATCAAAGGCATGTTGACTGCTATCCAGGGGTAAACGGAGGTAAACATGTCTTTATTCAATATTTTCAACGTCGCCGGTTCGGCAATGAATGCGCAGTCGCAGCGCCTTAACGTCGTCGCCAGTAATCTGGCCAACGCGGATAGCGCAGTGAGCGCCAACGGCGAACCCTATAAAGCCAAGCAGGTGGTGTTTGCCGCCACCCCGATGGGGAACGACGGTGCAACCGGGGTGAATGTGGCGGCGGTGATCGAAGATCCCTCGCCGATGAAGCTGCTGTACGACCCGAAAAACCCGCTCGCCGACGACAAGGGCTACGTCAGCATGCCCAACGTCAATGTGGTGGAAGAGATGGTCAACATGATTTCTGCCTCGCGCTCATACCAGTCCAACGCGGACATGATGAGTACCACCAAATCCCTGTTGCTCAAGACATTGAACATCGGACAGTAATTAAGGAGCCGCAATGAGTACCGTACAAGATGCAAGCAGTGTCAGCAGCCTGTTTGGGGCGGGCGCAGCCACCCAGACCAAGAGCAATTCCGAGGCAACGACAGACCGCTTTCTGAGCCTGCTGGTGGCACAGATGAAAAACCAGGACCCGCTGAATCCCATGGACAACGCCCAGGTGACCAGCCAGATGGCCCAGCTCTCCACCGTGGAAGGGATCGAAAGCATGAACGCCACGCTGAACGCGCTCTCGTCCAGTATGGGGGCCAGCCAGATGTCTCAGGCAGCCAGCCTGATCGGCCATGGCGTGCTGGTCCCCGGCAATACGCTCAACCCGTCGCTGCAACAGGATGTTCTCGGGTTTGATCTGTCGCGTCCCGCCGAGCAGGTCAGCGTCAGCATTCTCGATGCGGCTGGCAACGAAGTTCGCAAGCTGGATTTGGGTTCGCGCAGCGAGGGGGTGAACGTGCTGGCGTGGGATGGCCTGACCAGCAACGGAACTGCCGCAGCAGCGGGCAAATATACCTTTGTGGTCGATGCGACCCAGGGCGGCGAAAAAGTCAGCAACACGGCGCTTTTTCTGGGTTCGGTAAACAGCGTTTCGCAGGGCAGCGACGGCGTGAAACTGAATCTGGCCGGCAATGAAAGCGTGAGTTATGCCGATATCCGACAGATTTTTTAAGTCGGACAGGTTTCCGGGCACGCAGGTAAGCAAGGCGAATCAACCGGTCGACACAATCAAAAGGAGCAAGTCATGAGTTTTCAGCAAGGTTTGAGCGGCCTCAATGCCGCATCCAAGAATCTGGACGTGATTGGTAACAACGTCGCAAACGCCAGTACGGTCGGTTTCAAGCAGGGACAAGCGCAGTTTTCCGACCTTTATGCCAACTCTCTGTCCGGTTCGGGCGGTTCGCAGGTGGGAATCGGCGTGAAGGTGGCACAGGTGACGCAGCAATTCACCCAGGGCAACATCTCGACCACCAATAATCCGCTCGATATCGCGATCAATGGCGGTGGATTTTTCCGCATGGATAACGGTGGCGAAGTCACCTATCAGCGTAACGGCCAGTTTCAGCTCGACAAGCTCGGTTTCATCGTCAACCCCACCGGCGGCAAGCTCACCGGCTACACGGCCAATGCCAGTGGCGTGTTGTCGACCGGGGCGGCAGCGCCTTTGAGCATCAATACCGCCGATCTGTCGCCCCAGATCACCAGTGAAGTGAACGCGCTGCTCAATCTGGACTCGGGCAGCCCGGATATCCCGGCACTCCCCGCATTTAGCGTGACCGACCCGACCACGTACACCAATTCCACAGCGGTAACGGTCTACGACAGTCTGGGTAATGACCAGACCCTGCAGATGTTTTACGTCAAACAGCCAGGCAGCAACTGGAATGTCTATGCCGCAAATGATGGCAACGTGATCAACGCAGGCGCACCGATCACGACATTGAGCTTCAACAGCAGTGGCGTGTTGTCGACCGGCATGCCGATAACGGCCAGCGTGCCTGCTACGGCGGTGGGGGCGACCACGCCCTTCCCGGTTGCGATCGACTTCACCGGCACCACCCAGTTTGGCGCCAACTTCAGCGTCAACAAACTGAGCCAGGATGGCTACACGTCGGGCCGGCTGGCGGGCTTTGACATGGCTGCGGACGGCATCGTTCTGGGACGCTACACCAATGGCCAGACAGCTGTGCTGGGGCAGGTGGTGCTGGCAGGCTTTGCCAACCCGAACGGCCTGCAGCCCATAGGCAACAACCAGTGGGTCGAGACCTCGACGTCCGGCGTGCCGCTGGTAGGCGCGCCCGATTCGGGCAGCCTGGGCGTACTGCAATCGCGAGCGGTGGAAGACTCCAACGTCGACCTCACAGCCGAGCTGGTCAACATGATTACTGCCCAGCGCATGTATCAGGCCAATGCGCAGACCATCAAGGCACAGGACGAAGTGCTGCAGACCCTGGTCAATCTCTAAACCTGGTTGAACTGAGCCGCTGAGGCACTGAGGAGGCAGCATGGATCGTCTTATCTACACCGCGATGACGGGCGCGAAACATACGCTCGAACAGCAGGCGACGACATCGCACAACCTGGCGAACGCGACCACCACCGGTTTTCGCGAGCAGATCAACCAGTTTCGTGCGGTGCCGGTGCAGGGGGCGATCCTGCCTACGCGCACTTTTGTGGTGGACGCCACCACCGGCAGCAATCATGCGTCGGGGGCGATCCAGCACACCGGACGCGAACTGGATGTGGCGATACAGGGCGAAGGCTGGCTGGCGGTGCAGGCGGCCGACGGCAGCGAGGCCTACACCCGCAACGGTAGCCTGAAGATGGATGAGAACGGCCTGCTGCTGACGCGTGACGGGTTCGCGGTGCAAAGCGATAGCGGCCCGCTGTCGATTCCGCCCGGAAGCAATCTGGCCGTGGCGGCCGACGGCACGATTTCCCAGCTGCCCGACGGCTCGCAGCCCACCGGCCTGACCACGATCGGGCGACTCAAATTGGTGAATCCGCCCGCAGCCGATCTGGTGCGGGGGGACGATGGCCTGTTCCGCCTGAAAAGCGGCGAGCCGGCTGCGGCAGATCCGGCGGTGTCGCTCATCAGCGGGGCGCTGGAAACCAGCAACGTCAATGTCGTCGATGCCATGGTCAGCATGATTTCACTGGCGCGCCAGTTCGACATGCAGATCAAGCTGCTGGAACGTGCCGAAAGCAATGACAGCAAGGCCAGCCAGCTGCTGGCGGCCAATTGAACACTTTGACTGATTGAAGGAGACGATATGATTCGCTCGCTATGGATTGCCAAGACCGGTC
>MGZO01000080.1:0-396 GCA_001802655.1 Hydrogenophilales bacterium RIFOXYD1_FULL_62_11 | reverse complement strand
CGGGCTTCAAGCGCGCCCGCGCGGTGTTCGAGGACTTGCTCTATCAGACCATCCGCCAGCCCGGCGCGCAGTCGTCCGAGCAGACCCAGCTGCCGTCCGGCCTGCAACTCGGCACCGGGGTGAAGCCCGTCGCGACCGAGCGTATCTTCACCCAGGGCAACCTGCAGCTGACCGGCAATTCCAAGGATGTCGCGATCCAGGGACAGGGTTTTTTCCAGGTGCTGATGCCCGACGGCACCACCTCCTACACGCGTGACGGCTCGTTTCAGATCGATGCCAACGGCCAGCTGGTGACCTCCAGCGGCTATGCGGTGCAGCCCGCCATCACGCTGCCGGCCGACACGCAAAGCCTGACCATTGCGATGGATGGCACCGTGTCGGTGACGCAGGCGGGAT
>MGZO01000079.1:4630-13371 GCA_001802655.1 Hydrogenophilales bacterium RIFOXYD1_FULL_62_11 | reverse complement strand
CTGGATCACGCTGGCGCGGTATTCGCGCTGAGGCGCACTCGCTGGGCAGGGGTCGGCGAATGGCGCGCCCGCAACAGGTGCTCGTCCATTCACCCGGAAAATCGGTTTGCCCGGCTCGGCCGTTTGTCCATTGACGCGATTGACGCGCGCGGTCAGGTAGCCGCGCACTTCCTGATTCCAGTCCGCATGATGCGAACTGGCAGGGGCTTGTGCCAGAGTCAGGCCGGGTGTTGCCAGCGTGCCGCTGTGAAATGCCATGGCCTGCCGTTCGGTCTGCGTGGCATTCGTGGCATCCGTGTCATTTTTCAGGAGCGTCACCGAGCCAAGGGTGTCCCAGCTTTCCGCCAGCATCCGCAGCGCTTCTGGGTTTTGCTGGTAGACGCGCATGGCGTTGATTTGCGCGGTCAGCCCGCCCTTGCGCAGGGCTTCTTCCACCACGTCCTGATTGACCAGCTTTTTGTGCGTGACGGGATCGACCGTGACTGCCGCGCGGGTGGTGTTTTGTTTGGCCGGGTCGCTCACGCCTGGCGTGGTCAACACATGCCGGGGCAAGCCGCCGTCCGCCTCCATATCCAGCGGCGGCTGCGGCGGCCGGTGTCCGGCTTTGCCAGCCACATAAAATGGGTAGCCCTTGAATTCGGCCACCGGTAAGGGCGGCAGCACCGAGCCGGGCAAGGGCACGATAGCGGGGTTTTCAGTCCCGCCTGCCACTTCGGCATCGGGCAAGTTGCGCTCGGACGCGCCATTCTCGAATACGTCATGCACCCGCCACAACTCCCACATGCCTTGCGCAAAATGCGGATACAGATGGCAATGAAAGATGGAATCTCCCGGCGACAGGTTGCGGTTGCCCGAGCCGCCGAATTCGATTTCATAGCTGAAGGTCGCGCCCGGCGAAATGGTCTGCGAATCCAGGTAGGTCGATCCCGGCGCGCTCGCATCCATCACCCACTGGTGCGCATGCAGGTGAAACACGTGGGTTTCCTTGGGGCCCGCATGGATATTGCGAAAGCGCACCGGATCGTTAAGGTAGGAATGGTGGACATTGGACGGATCGTCCGGATACATCGCGCCGACGGGCTTCTTGCCCGCGGCATCCCAGCGCAGAATCAGCGCGGGATCGCCGTTGGCCCACGAGCTGAGAAAGAATTCCTCGGCGCGGCACTCCGGGCAGTCTTTCACCGGGCCGACCTTGCGGTTGCGCGCCACCACCATGGCGCCCATTCCACCCACGCCGTAGTTGATGCCCATGCCGTCCTTGATGTAATGCAGCGGATTGCTCTCGTCCTCAAGCTCGGCGAAGGCCTGCACGGCCTTGATTTCGTCGTGCATGATGACGGTGAATTCGCGATAAGCCTGGCCGCATGAATTGCCGAAGGCGTAGTTTTTGCAGGCTTTGTTCGGACCGGTGGTGTCATTGTGGTCGGGCGCTTTGCCGGTTAGCGCCACCACCGCGTTCAGATCGGAATGCACAATCTCGTTGCCGTCGAGCATAGCAAGGATAGGAGTGCCGTTGCGGTGGCGGGCACCGTCATAGTCCAGGTAACGATAAGGGTGCCCCGACGACGGGGATGTTTTTAGCGCTGCCTGCAGATCGCTGTGGGTGACCTGCGAGCGATACCACTTCGCACCGCGCGGCTGCACATTGACCGCGCCAAACAGTCCCGCGCCGAGTTGGCCGCCATCGCCCTCGCCGCCAACGGTCGCGCCGGTCGAATAGGCGAAGTAGGTACCCTCGCGGAAGGCAAACATGCGGTACAGCGCGCTTTGCCCGGGATAGACTTGCCCGCCCTGTTGCGCCAGCCGATCGCGTAGAGGCTGCGGCGTAGCCGGGTTGACGGTTGCCAGATTGAGTCCGACGTTGTCGCCGTCAGTGCCGCACAGCCAGGCATGATTCGGAGTGGAAAGCGGGCAGGCAGCGGGCGGAACCGACACGACATCCAGTCCGTTCACATGAAACGAGGCAGCGCGGGTACGTGGCAAATCGTTGCTGATGGCAGTGGACTTGACCAACTCGCGACCGCTGCTGCCCTCGGCCGGAAAAATCACCCCGTCCGGAGCTTCCAGATGGGCAGGCACCTTGCCGTCGTATTGTTCCGGACCCATGCGGCGTTCTTCAGGCACGCCGGGCATCAGCAGATTATGAAAGCGTACCTCCAGGCAATCGCCCTCGTTGGCACGCAACACTAGTGGACGCGGGCGTTTGTCGTCACGCAATCGCACGTGGCCGGGGGCGAGATGCAGGTTTTCATCGGTCAGAAACGTGCCATCGGGATATCGCGGGTCGTCAAAGCCGGTCAGCACCACGTCCCGCTTGAGCGCGAACAGCATGCCCTCTGGGTTGAACGCGCCATAACGATTGAGCACCATGGCCTGCTCCAGCGCCACCACCTCGGCACGCAGGATGCGCGCGCATTGCTTAACAGCGGATGGATTTATATTTGGCGACGCATATTTCAGCGCCTGTGGCGATGCATTCACTCCAGCGGAAAACGAATACGCATTGACCGGAATGAGGGTTGCGGAAACCGACGCCAGTAGTGCAACTAAAGGATAGCCGCTCATTCCAGCCCCCTATGAGAGTGTCAGTTGAAGTCGGTTATGGTTATCCGTAAGCTATCCGCTCATTCAATGTAGATTATCTGCAACGTTACGCAATTTTTCTCATTTCATAGGGAGCGCTCACAAGCATCCAGCCAAGCGACTCATTTTCGATATTAATGTCCGTATTGCTCTGCATGCCTTATGTCTCAACGATGAGCAGGGCTGTCGTCACGACACCAGCCATCACCAGCGTGGCGCCCGTGACCGTGGCGGCGTGGCGCCAGCCGAGGCGTTTCAATGCGCCGAGCGACGTGCCAAGTCCGAGCGCCGCGATCGCGATTAGAAGCCCCCACGTCGAGAAGTCTGCCAGCCAGCCCTTGGCCCAGGCATAGCTTGGCGCCAATGCCGGTACCGATGGAGCGACACTGTTGACGAGACAAAGCGCCAGGAACACGAAGGCGAACGTGGGCATGGGAACCTTGGCTGTGTGGTTGGCCGCCCCTTTGCGCGCGAACCAGTACCCGATGACGAGTACGACAGGAAGCAGCAGAAACACGCGAAACAGCTTGACGATCACGGCGGTATTGCCGACCTCGCTCGATACTGCATAGCCGGCTCCAACTACTTGCGCTACATCGTGGATCGTGGCGCCGAGCATAATGCCAGTGGCCTGCTCGGACAGACCGAGTGCAGCGCACATCAACGGATAGAGCACCATCGCAAGTGTCGACAGTGCATTCACTGCGATTACGACAAAAGCGACATCGGCTTCCTTGCCCTGGTAGCCTGGCAAAGAAGTCGCAGTCGCAAGTGTCGCCGACGCCCCGCACACAGCACTGGCTACCCCTGCAAGCGCACCGAAATAGCAGCTCTGACCCAAGGATCTCGCCAGTAGGCAGCCGCCGACAACGGTAATCGACATCGCCAGGATAACGATGATGCCCGTGGAAAAACCGAGCGCAACAATTTCGCCCATAGCGATGCGTAGCCCCAGCAGGGCGACCGCACACCGCAGCACTGTCTTAACGCAGAAAACAATGCCGGGGTTGAACTCGGGTCTCTGGGCGATCGGGTTGAGCGCCATGCCGATGAACAAAGCGATGACCATTGAAGGGAAAGGAACGAGCCCGACAAGCGCCGTCGCAAGAATCGTTGAAACTACGGCAACAGCGGCCGCAAGCAGCAAGCTTGGGACAAGCCCGTGCCGCAGCGTCAGTGTCAGGGGCAAGCCGTTCGCCTTCACGTGACTAATCAATCCATCGCGTATTTCCATGATGGGCTCCTGATCAACAGCCTGGCCCGGCCTTGATGACGACGACCACTAAAAAGCCTTCCGTTGCCGCAACCCAAGTTCAAGTTGGCTTGCTCACAGGCATCCAGGCGATTCCGTTTCGGCATTGCCCGGCACCGTATCCTGCACTGCGCCGTTCTTCTGCACTGAGCTGTTCGCCGAGTCAGTCGAATCAGTCGAACCGGTTTTCCGCGTTCCTACAAACATCATGTATTCGATGCGGTCGAAATGTGTGTTCAAGGCTTGATTGACCTCGCGATCGGTAAGTCCGTCGTAGATGTAGACATTACCTTCGCGCTCATGCAAGCGTTCGAGCACCGAGGGTGCGTTTAGACGGCGCAGTTGCCACTGTGCCAAATTCGCATCCGCCGATGTATCCGCCGCGCTGGCGGGCAGGCTGCCCGCCAGCGCGATTGCCACAAGCAGGCTTACGGCCATGCAACGCACGCTAACCATGGGTATGCCAAGTTCAGTCTGGTCCATTTTCCATGCCCTCCTGATGGTGAAGAGGCGCCTTGGAGCGATCCGCCACGTTATCCGTAGCACCGATACTCACGAAGCCCCAAGTTCCAGGTAACCGCCCCGCACGTTGTAAACATGCTGGAATCTGCTTTTTTTCTGCAGATCCGGCAAGTTCAGCCTATGGGATATGTGCTCACGGATGACTCACGGATCGAAAAACCGACGGAATTAGCCTTGATGGGCGTGGGCGGTGCTGCGACGGCAGCGGAATCGTTGCAACCCGCTGTGAAGGTCGCATTGCCCGACAAGGTCAGGCCGCTTTGTTGGGTGTCGATAATGGCACTGCGGTGGGTGAGAGGGCGAGGGCCGCGATCAGGGCCAGTAAAGTCAGGTTGGGGGGTGAGTACGGCTTGCGGATGTATCGCAGCATCTTGTTCAAGATGCTGCGCTCAAAGGCAGCCAAGAGAGCCTTAATCTAGTATGCCACCAGCGTCGACGCAGGCATCGCGCAGTTCCCCGAGCGGCTCCACATCCTTTTTTCAGTGTCTGCCCAAACTTGGATCAAGCTCCGGCGAACCCAGGCTTACAGCATTACAGCGTGCAGCCCTCGGTCGCGGACGTGGCCAAGAATCTGGCCGGCGCGGGCACAATCGCTGTCGTAAACAACCAGCATCAGGTGGGGGGTTCGGGGCGGGATGGCGGCACTGATGACACAGGCATGGGAACGTACGTGACTCTCCATGGTCTCGCGCGCCTGCTTGTCCAGGCTTTCATCTACGTGGATCATGAAATCTGAAATGGCGTTAATCATGATATGGGTCTCCTTTAAATTGGCTCCGCCGGTCAAGCCCGACAGCCTCATCCTAAGGCCCGCGCGCTCACGGATAGCTCACGGATGAAAAATCCGCGCGTGTAAGGGAGTGCGCTTATCGGCAACGCGCGCGTTCGGCCAATTTTTCGGTCTGTGGGCTGGGGGAGACGCTCAGGACGACTGACAGTATCTGTCGGCAACGGCGATAGGTCTCCAGGGCTTGGGCAGGCTCGTCCAGTTCCAGGTGACAACGCATCAGACCCTGATAGATTGCCTCGGCCAGCGGCTCCAGTTCGAGAGCGCGGCGATAGCCGTCAATGGCCTGATTCCATTGACCGAGCCGTTCCAGGGCGGAGCCATGCGCGTTAACGAGGCGCAGATAGTGGCTGCGCAGCCTGTCCCTGCGCCCCAGCAGCCACGCCGCCTCCTCGTCGCCGGCGAGAAAGGCGCCCGTGTAGCGCTCCACGGCCTGTTGCGCCAGATTTAGACCCGCATCCCCCGGGTGTTTTTCAAAGTCGCCAGCCAGGCGCTCGAACGCCCAGGCATCTACCCAGACCAGTTTGTCGTTGAGAGAAAGCTTGCCTTCCTGAACCAGGATGGCCCCATCGTCGCCCAGCAGCTTGCGCAATCGGGAAACCGCCATGTCCAGTGCGTGCCGGGCGGTGCCTTCGGCACTGACCTCCCACAAGGCTTCGGACAGGGTGCTCGCCGCCACGCTGCGGCCACCCAAGGCGATGAGTGCCTTGAGCAATTCGAGCGGTTTTTTCTGCGTCTTGCCGGAAACGCTGATCGAGGCATCGTCCTTTAGCACCGCGAAGCGGCCCAGGGTGTAGACGCGAATGGGCCAGGGCCAGTTCTCAATGGCGGGCGAGTCGGGCAGCAGGCCGCGTCTGCGGATGAGGCGGCGCACGTATTCCACCTCGATGCCCGCCTTCAGGGCGCGCACGCACAACGGCGTCAACATCTGCGGCAGCCAGAAAGGGAAGATGGCCATGGCGTTCAAACGTCTGCCGACCACCAGCGCCCGGCGCAGTGCGGCCAGCCCCTGCGCCGCCTCGTCCTGGCTAAACCAGGAATAGGCCTCGACCAAATCCGCCTGGAATGCCGTCATGGGGCTGGGAAAGCGTTGCGCGAATTCCCCCGGCCGGGTCAGGTGATCGCGGGCCGCCTTCGCTTGTCCATTGAGCGCCAAGGCCTGGGCCTGTAGAAGATCCCCTAACGCCATCGGAGTGACGGCACCGGTCGCCACGACCCTTTTCTGAAAACCTTCCAGTGACTTTACCGCTGCGGCGGGGTCGCCCGACATGAGGAGGATGCCGGCACGCAAGTACTGGACCTGCAACACATGCAGCGTCCAGGCGGGGTCGAGCAATTGCTCCATCTTGACCAAAGACGCTTCGGCCATGGTCAGGTCGCTCGCGATGGTGCCGGAAAAGCATGCGCTGGCCTGCACCATGGAATCCACCAGATGGATGCCGGTTTGTGCAGCCACATCCAGCCCGCTTGCCACCCAGTCACGCGCGCCCGGTACATTGAGAGCGGCGCCCTCGATTTGCGCCCGGGCGCTGGCAAAGAGCATGTATGACAAGGGGAACGCCTCGGCCTGGGCGGCGGGAAAACTCACCTGGGAGAGCAGGGTTCGGGTTTGTTCGATGCCATCTCCCCGCCAGACGGTGTTCATCACCACCATCCATGCCAAGGGGCCAATACATTGCAGGGAAGGTGGATCGAGGAGCAGGGCTTCGGCCCTGGCTATCCAGTGTGGGATCTGGGGTGTGTAGGGAGCGGCCGCAAGCAGGGTCATCCCCGTGCTCAGTACAAGGGCCTCGATCTCCGGGCCCGGGAATTGCGGAAAGCGTTGCAGCAATCGTTCCAGCTCGGCGAGCCAGGGGCCGATTTCCGTGAAGGTATGCCAGGGCGCGGAAAACGAATCGACGATGGCGGCCCAGACCAGGTAGGCGCCGGCGGCATCCTCCAGCGCCATGAACTGTTGATAGGCCTGTTCCAGCGGCTGCCGTGCCGCCGGCGGATCAAACAGGCGCAGCACGGAGCCGTGCCAGAACAGTAACCAGGGATCGGCAGTACGCACCGGCTCGATCCCATCCAGTCCCCTGCATGGGCGCAGATCAGGCGGCCCAGTTCATCCCACGCCCCCGCTTGTATCAGGAGGTCGGCGGCCGACTCGACTTCGCTCTGCGCCTCCAGCAAGCGGGCGGCGCGGATTTTCATCGCCTTTACTGCGTCAGCCGGATAGTCGCGTTGCAGGCGCAACAGCAGGAACTCGCGCAGGATGGGGTGGAATTGGTAATTGCCCGACCCCGCGCCTTGATCCTGCCCGTGCTGGCTGATCAGGAGGTGTTCCCGGCTGAGCCGGGCGAGGATGGCCGCGGCTTGTTCGGTACCTGTCAGGTCACGGGCGAGCGTGCCGGACACGAAAGGCGGCAGCGCGGCCTGGAGCAGGAAAGCGCGCTCCGTGGCCGGGAGCTTGTCGAAGAACTCGCGGTCGATAAATTCGGCCACGGGTTCGGCGTGAGCCGGGTTCAATGCCGGTCCCGTCTTGGCGCCCAGGCGCATCAGCAATACCTGTATTGCGGCCCAACCGTCACAGGCGGCGTGCAAGCCCGCTGCGGTTTCGCGCGGCACCTCCCACAGCCGCGCCAGTTCCTCACTCTCGGACTCAGTGAAGCGCAGGTCGTCCCAGCCGATGCGCAGGGTGGCGGCATAGGCGTAGCGTCCGGACAGCGGATCGGGGGCATCGCGGCGGCTGGCGACCGCCACCAGACTGTCGCGCGGCAGCAGATCTAACGCGAGATTCAGCAGCCGATGCAGCGGCGCGGAGTTGGCCATTTTCTGGTAGTTGTCGAACACCAGGACCATTGGTGTCGTCCAGCCCTGAAACAGTTGCGTGAAATAGCGGCGGGCGAAAACCTCGGGCGCCATCAGGTGTTCCGGCGACAGACTCGGCAGCCGTCGGCGCGCCCCGGCGGCCAGGTTGAGGTAATGGAAGAAGGTGGCGAGGTCGTTGTCGCCTTCGTCAAGCTGATACCACAGCACGGGCAAATCCCGCGCCCGCGCCCAACTCGCCAGCAGGGACGTCTTGCCCGATCCGGCCGGAGCGGTCACCCACGCCAGGTTGCCTTTGCGTGCTTCGTCCAGGCGCCGGAACAGCCGCTCCCGCGGCAACAGCCCCGAAGTGTCGGGCGGCGCGAGTTTACCCAACGCTTTTTTCCTGTCCATAGCCTCACCCTTGCAATTGGTTCGTATCGATCCTGACGGATCACTAGCGTCGGCTCAGCATGAAGTACAGGGCCACGTGGCGGTTGCGCTCCTCGCTCGCCCCGAAAGGCAATTCCGGATTCACGTAACGAACTGTGTTCCCCAGCTGATATTCGACGGCGAAGGTCTCGCGCCAGTCACCCTCACCCAAGCGCTCCACGCCGAACGTCAGATGATGTTCGGCAGTCGCGGCTAGAAGGGGTTGAGTATGTTCCGCAGGAATCGGGTTGCGACCAAAGTTGTATCCGCCGAGCAGGTGCGTCCGGGCATCAAGGGCGTAGTCCATTCCCAGTGCGAGGACGTATTGGTCGCGCCAATTTAGGGTGGAAACGCCAACAATTTCGGCTGGCGCGGCCC
>MGZO01000079.1:0-4581 GCA_001802655.1 Hydrogenophilales bacterium RIFOXYD1_FULL_62_11 | reverse complement strand
GCCCAATGCGACTTCCTGAGGAAGGGACAGTCCGATCAGACGCACATCACTGTAAGTCACCTTGCCCAGACCCTGAGCGGAGAGATTCGCGGTCAGACTTCCGCCTGCCAGCGGCAGATCGGTGGCCGTGGTGTAGGTAGCTCCCAGGGTGAGATCCGGGCGGGGCTGATACTGCGCACCAATCTTCAAGCCCGGCTTGAGCGCATGTGGACCCTCTATTTTATAGCCGGAGAAACCGGCCACGGAGGTCTGCGGAAACACCTTCTGTTGAATATCCCCATAGACCAGTGCCAGCGATGCCCCGAGCGATAGGCGCTCGTCCGGCTGCCATGCGCCGCCGAAGGACAACTTGGCGACCCGGAACAGGGAGGACAGCTCGTCACGACCGCCGAATGGGGTTGCCAGGTCCTTGTACACACTCCCTGCGCCACCTTGGGCGAATAACCCGATTCCGACCACCAGGGGTATTCCCTCGAACCGGCGCGCGTAGCCCATACCGCCCAAGCCGATGAACTTGTTATCGACAGGCGCGTCATTGCCGAAGCTGTCAGCGTGACTAACGTCCAGAGCATAGGCCACGGCGGAAAACAAATCCAACGCTTGGTTTCCGATATTGGAAAGGCCGGCCGGATTGGTATTGAGTGCGGAGGTATCCCGCGCCACAGCCACGTCCGCGCCACCCATGGCTACAGATTCCGCGCCAAAGCCGATCATATTCAAGCCATTGGTGGCCAAAGCAGTGGAGGGCAAAAGCCACACAAGGGAAACCACGAATGTCACGCGCCATGTCGGCATCGTTCCTCCCGTTCGTTGTTTTATGGTAAGTGGTCTCCGTCATTCACATTAAAGGTGATGGACAGGAAATTGCACGGTCGATTGCCGAACGGGAATTGGAAGCCGATAGCACGACCCCAATCCTATAAGCGACCATTCAGCTTGAGTTTCTATTCAACGACTGGTGTGCAGCGCATAGCAGACCTGGTTGCTCAGGACTCCACCGGCGGCTTTGGCCGAACACCAGTCACCCAGGACGATACCAGTGACAGTCTGTTGCTGGTACAAAGCGGCTTACTGTGGTGGGTTTCAATTGGAATCAGTGGCGGGTTTGAACTGGAATGGGTGGCGATATTGGTGTGGAATACGCAGCGAATTGCGAGGGGTGCCAAGTACGGCGCGGCGGGGATGGGCTTCGAGCCGATTCCCTGGAGGGCAAGCGAAGCGCGCAGGCGTCAGCGATGGAAGCCGAAAGGGCGAGACGCAATCGGTGGCTCGATGCGCAGCACGACAGCGCGACCCGGCATCGCCGGGGGACGAACGGATGCAGTCAATGCTGGAACGAAAAACTCAGATTCGCAGAACCGCCCTCACGCCTCCCCATAAAACCACAGAGCCGAAATCCGCAAAAGCGGCATTGCGCCCATACGCGGATACGGATGTACGGCTCTACGAGACTCCGTGCATTCGCAAATCCGGTCAAACGCAGCCTGGGAGATCGTCTGCTGGCATGCCCACACTGCGCCGCCTGTATGTGAGTCAACGATGATCTTCACCGGCCGCAAAGACTTCCTTGGCCGCAGTCAGGCCATTCAACGCAGCAGGAAAACCGGCGTAGACCGCCATCTGCATGATGACCTCGACCACCTCGTCGCGTGTCACCCCCACGTTCAGCGCGCCCTGAATATGCACCTTGAGCTGCGGTGCTGCATTGCCCAGCGCGGTAAGTGCGGCCACCACCGCGATCTCGCGGCTCTTCAGATCAAGGCCGGGGCGCGAGTAGATGTCGCCGAACGGGAACTCGATCAGATAGCGCGCGAAGTCCGGCGCGATGTCGCGCAGGCTGTCGATGACGCGCACCCCGGCGTCACCGTCGATCTCTCGCAGCTTGGCGAGACCTTGTTCGTAGCGGCTTGGAAGCATGGACTTTCCCTTCATCAGGATTGGAAACTGGCGGAAGGGAACGTTCGAGCACCCGGTAGTGTTCAATCTTCGCTTGCAGCACCTTGACCGACTGCTGCATCAGCTTGATCGAAGCCTGTACATCGGCCAGATGCGTTTCAAGCATCTGCCGACGATCCGGGACCGTGGCATTCCCATCACCGCGAAGCCTGGCGAAGACCTGCATCTGCCCGATCGGCATATGGGTCGCGCGCAGGCGCAACAGGAACCCGATCCAGTCCATGTCCGAGGCCGCATAACGGCGCTGGCCACCGGGCGCACGCGCCACGGGGGCAATCAGCCCTGCGCGCTCGTAGTAGCGCAAGGTATGCGCGCTCAAGCCAGTGCGCGTAGCGACCTCATTGATGGTCAGTTGGGTGTCCATGCCGGTAATCCTAGAAGTTAGAGTGCGCTCTAAGTCAAGAGCATGCATGCAATCGTTTCGGCTTGCACCGTTTGCATGTCAAGATCGGAAGGTCACCGCCTAGACGGCGGCGGCCCGTGAATAAAAGCGTTCGGAGAAAACGCCCCGCCGTATAGGCGGGGCGCCAAGGGCGATGATCAATCGCCCTTGCTGCGCGACCAGATCAGGTTATACGCGCCGTCCTCGACCTCGGTCAGGCGGGCGTAGATGGGCGCCGACAGGTAGGCCATCCGCCTTGCTGATTTTCTTCCACGCCGCGCCGATCTTGAAGTTGCCAGCAACAATGCGGTAGTTCGGAGCGTTCTCGCTCCCCTTGTCGTTTGGAACGAATTTAACCGTGTCGTTGAGCGTCAGGGTGCGAACCACCGGTGAAGCTGTCGTTCTGTGCGGTGAAGGTGCCGATGTTTGCCATGATGTAGTTCCTTGGGTGATTCAAGGTCACGCCCATCGCGGCCTTGCCGGCGATCCGAATGGCATTTGCACTATCACTGTTTCAAGTCCTGCAGTTCTTGTTTTATCCAATCGATAAACACCCTGGTTCGCGTCGGCAGCAACCGCGCGTGTGGATACACGACGCTAATCGGTCGGGGTGGCGGCTCGAACTTCGCCAACACGATTTTCAGACGTTTTTGTTTCAGATAGGGTGCGATCTGGTAGGAGATAAACATCCCGAAGCCCAAGCCTGCCACACAGGCTTCGATGGCGGGCGCAGCTTGATTGAAATCCAGGTTGCCGGTGACGGCAACGTTGAATTGTTTCGATCCTTCGTAAAACGTCCACCACGGCCCTGTCGCGGCGGAGAAGCGTACGCAATTGGCGCTGAGCAAATCCTTGGGATGTTTGGGCAGCCCATGGCGGCGCAAATAATCGGGGCTGGCGACGACCATGCGCCGCATGCTGCCAAGCGGCTGCGCGATTAATGACGAATCCTCCATCTGGCCGATGCGGATGCCCACGTCTATGCCTTCTTCCAGCAGGTTTACGACACGGTCCAACAGCACCACGTTGCAACGCATCTTGTCGTAGCGCTGCACGAAGCGTGTCACAGCCGGGGCCACGTACATCTGGCCAAACAATACTGGCGCGGTAATCACCAGATTGCCCGCAGGCTCCGCTGCCTCGGCCGTCAGCGCCGTTTCGGCGTCTTCCACGGCCGTCAGCAGCTGGCGGCAATTCTCCAAATAATGTTTGCCTTCTTCGGTCAGCGAAATGCGTCGCGTCGTACGGTTGAACAGACGCACGCCCAGATGCGCCTCCAGCGCGGCGAGCGAACGTACTACGGCGGGCAGCGAGCAATCCATCGCCCGCGCGGCGGCAGTGAGACTCCCTTCATCGACGATGCGTATGAAGGTGTGCATGGCTTTCAATTTATCCATGGCCACATGTTAATCCGTTAAATGGAGTAGTAAATTGCAAATTTGTCTATTTATTCACCTAAGTAAAATAAACACAATGTGCTTCGTCGTCCCCTCAACCCCATGGAGCACACCATGAATTCGCCCGCCAGCCTTCGCCCCACACAACCTGTCAAACTTTATCGCTACCCACTTTCCGGGCACAGCCACCGCGTCGAACTGTTTCTTTCGCTACTCGACCTGCCGACCGAGTTGATCGATGTTGACCTTGCAGCGGGGGCGCAAAAAGCGCCGTCATATCTTGCGATGAACCCGTTCGGCCAGGTGCCCGTGATCCAGGATGGTGAGGTTACGCTCGCGGATTCGAACGCGATTCTGGTTTATCTCGCCAGCAAATACGCAGATGAACACTGGTTGCCACGTGAGCCCGCGCGCGCGGCCGCGGTACAACGGTGGCTGTCCGTTGCGGCAGGGCTGGTAGCATTTGGCCCGGCGGCGGCCCGGCTGATCACGGTTTTCCACGCGCCGTTCAATGCAGACGAAGTGATTGGGCGCGCCAACGGCCTGTTTGCCGTGATGGAAAAAGAGCTGCAAAAATCGGCCTTTCTCGTCGGCGAGGTGCCCACCATTGCGGATATCGCCAATTACAGCTATATCGCGCACGCACCGGAAGGCAACATCTCGCTCATGCCGTATCCGCATCTGCGCAGCTGGCTTGCGCGCATCGAAGGCTTGCCACGCTTTGTGCCGATGGCCAGGTCGGCTGTTGGCCTGGCGGCGTGACGTTGCCGCGCCCAGCCTTCCATGAGGGCGAATGCGCGGCGCAGGAACGCCTCGGGGTCCGCGCAAGACTTGCGGCGGTGGGGC
>MGZO01000078.1:9297-31801 GCA_001802655.1 Hydrogenophilales bacterium RIFOXYD1_FULL_62_11 | reverse complement strand
TACATCATCGCTCACGGCGTGTTTT
Source organism: Hydrogenophilales bacterium RIFOXYD1_FULL_62_11 (assembly GCA_001802655.1). GTDB lineage: Bacteria > Pseudomonadota > Gammaproteobacteria > Burkholderiales > Thiobacillaceae > Thiobacillus. The sequence goes on along the minus strand of MGZO01000078.1, from coordinate 31,776 downwards.
CCTGGGTGCCGCCTGCGGTGCAGCAGGCGCTGCTCGACGTGTGCCGCCGCCATCTGTCGCCGCAGGGCTTGGCCTACGTCAGCTTCAACGTGACTGCGGGCTGGGCGGTCCTGCAGCCGCTGCGCGACGCGCTGCTGGCGCGCAGCGCCAGCGAGTCTTCCGCACCGCAGCGCTATGCAACTGCGCGCCGCGCGCTCGATGAATTGTCCGCGGAATGGGCCGATCCCGTGCTGCTAAAGGAAATCGCCTACCTCCAGACCGCAGCGCCGTCGTACCTGTTTCACGAATATCTGGCCGACCACAACGCGCCAATGTCGTTTGGCGAATTCTCCGCGCAACTCGATGTCCACGGCCTGCGCTATGTCGGCGAGGCCGGACCGCGCCGCGCCGTGGTCGAACTGGAAGACGCCCAAGGACTGATTCCCGAAAGCATGGCCGGACGCTGGCTGGATGCGGAATGCGCATTAGACGACGCACTCGGCACCCGTTTTCGGCGCGCGCTCATTGCGCGCGGCAACGCTCCCTGCGCGCAGCCTCCCAAAGCAGAGGGGTTAAGCGAACTGGCTTTTTATGCCGATCTCGCGTGCGATGAAGAACTCGATTTGCAGCATGACAACGAGCAAAGCTTCGTCAATCCAACCGGCAATACGTTCGTGGTTGCGGACGCGCTGGCCAAGGCCGCCATGATTGCGCTGTCGTCGGCGTATCCGCAGGCATTGCGTTATGCCGACTTGATCGCCGCCATCCACGCGATACGCCGGGAATTCGGCGTGACGGGCGTGGTCGATGCAGCGCGCTTCAAGCTCGCCTGGTTCGCACTGGTATCGACACACAGCGTGATGCCGACCTTGCCCGGCCATGCCGCGCTTGCCATCGCCAACGAACCCGGCAGCCACCCCCACGCGCATGCGCTGGCCCGTCTGCAGGCAGCCACACCCGGCTGGGTGGTCAGCGGAGTACGACACGTTGCCATCGACCTGGATGCGGCCGCGCGCGTGCTGCTGCAGAGGATGGATGGCAGCCGTAACCAGGCCATGCTGGTCAGGGAGATGCAGGCGTATCTGGCCGAAGCGGGCATCGCACGCTCGCCTGAGCAACTGGCGCAACGCGTTGATCAGCAACTATGGCAGTTGGTGCGGCAGGGCGTATGCATTGATTCCTGAGTAAATACGCCAACCCGGTCAGCAGTAACCCTCCGTTTGCATGGCAACCGAACTTCGGTTGCCATGCGTCTTGGTGACACGGCCTGATCGCTTCGTAATGCCCGATAGCGGTCTTGCCAGACATTGGCCTCCCTCAACAAGGGACATTCCTCAAGCCCCCATCTTCTTCGCGCTTTCTGACATTCATGGTCTATACAGAGTGGATAGCGCTGTTTCCTGCGCTACTCAGCGCTCCACCATCCGGCTGGAGCAGCACCGTCTACCCCAAGGAGTCAGCCATGGACATCGCAAACCAAGGTTCCATCGTTCACAATTCCAATGTCTCAAACTATATTGCCACTGACCCATTGGCACGCGACCAGACGCAAAGCAGTCGCCTGCATGAGCCAGCGCAAATCCTCAGTAGCACCGACCCGATCACCGGGCGGGAGATTGATGATCTAACGGGTCATCCTTACATCATCGATGGCAACGTCACGATGTATTTCGAGACCGAGGCCACACGGCAGGAATTCATGGATATGCCGATAGATCACCCGTTCCACTTGGTGGATAACCCCACCGACGAAGGTTACGACGAGGGCTAAGTCCGCGAAAAAGTGCGCCGCCAATCCGGCAGCGGGTAGGTTTGTCCAGCTTTCAGACGGTCACCACGTCAATCCGGACATTTACTTGAGGGCTCGGCACGTCAGCCATTCGCGCCTTCAACGATGTGATGCGGACCTTGTTCCGTCTTGCCCCGGAAGCCTGCCAAGCCAATAAAAAACGGGCATTCAATGCCCGTTTTTTATTGCTGTGTGCTGCCTCGCTTATGCCGGCTGGGTGACATCCTGTCCCAGTTGCTCAGCGATATGTCCGAGCAGGAGATGCTCCTGATACGGTTTACCAAGATAGACATTCACCCCGATGTCCATCGCAAGGTTGCGGTGCTTATCTGCGGTACGCGACGTGATCATGATGATCGGCACCGACTTCAAGCGTTCATCTGCGCGCATCACGCGTGCCAGTTCGAAACCATCCATGCGCGGCATTTCGACGTCGAGCAGCACAATGTCGGGAATCAGGTCGCGCATTTTTTCCAGCGCATCGACGCCGTCCTTGGCACTGTCCACGCGGAAACCTTCACGCGTCAGCAGCCGCGTGGTGATTTTCCGCACAGTAAGCGAGTCATCGACCACCAATACCATCGGCGGTTGTGCAATCGCAGCCACGCTGGCCGCCACGGCGGGCGCGGCGCGTTCGGCTGCGCTACGCGGCATGCTGGCCCAGCGCAAAGCGAGTGGAACGGGGTTGAGAATCAGCACCACGCGGCCATCGCCCCGCACCGTGGCGCCGGCCACGCCGGTAATCCGCGCCATTTGCGGGCCAATGTTCTTGACCACGATTTCGCGCGTGCCTTCGATGGTGTCGACCAGCACGGCAGCCTGGCTGGTACCACTGGCAAGCAGCACCACCGGGTTGTAGCGCAGCATTTCATGTACCGCGTCGGTTTCGCCCAGCAAATGCGGCAGGTAGGACAGCGGATACTTGCCGCCACGCCAGCTGATCTCCCCGGCCGCCAACGCTTCTTCAAGTTCGTGCGGCTTGAGTTCCAGCACCTGCCGCACCAGCGGTGCGGGCAAGGCAAAGTCGCGTTTGCCCGCCTGAACCATTACCGCCTGCGTCATCGCCAGCGTCAGCGGCAGGAAAATATTGAAGCTGGTGCCGACACCCGCTTCCGAACTGATGTCGATGCGTCCACCCAGGGCCGAGATTTCGCTTTTGACGACGTCCATGCCAACGCCTCGCCCGGCAACCTGGGTGACGGTATCAGCGGTGGAGAAACCGGCGGTGAAGATCATCTGTGCCAGCAAAGTTTCCGTAGGCTCGACACCCGGCAGCAGCAAGCCCTTGGCCTCGGCTTTTTCGCGGATGCGGGCAAAATCGAGACCGCCGCCATCGTCTTTCACGGTGAGCAGCATTTCATTGCCGGACTGGCGCGCAGTCAGCACGATCTCGCCGAACTCGGCCTTGCCTGCGGCGTGGCGTATCTCTGGCGTTTCAATGCCATGCGCCAGCGCATTGCGCAGCAGGTGTTCGAGCGGCGCGGTGACTTTTTCCAGCACCGAGCGGTCGATTTCCAGTTCGCCGCCCTGGATGTCGAGCTGGGCACGCTTGTCGACGTCGCGTGCGGTCTGCCGCACGGTACGGTACAGGCGTTCGGCCACCGAATATAAAGGCACCATCCGTACACGCAGCAGATCCTGTTGCAATTCGCGGTTGAGGCGGGTTTGCTGGATCAGCGCGGCATCGGCCTCGCCGAGGCGAGCCAGCAAAATATGCTGTACGGTGGAAATGTCGTTCACGCTCTCCGCCAGGAAGCGCGTGACTTCCTGGAAACGGGTGAAGCGGTCAAACTCCAGCGGATCGAATCCTTCAGTTTCGCCTTGTGTGTGGAAAGTCGCCTGCATCTGCGATTCGGCCTGGATTTCGACTTCGCGAATGTGACCGCGCAGGCGCACCAGCGCGTCGGACAATTCACCAACGTGGCGTTTGAACGCGAACACTTCACTTTCAATCCGCGAACGTGCAATCGCCACTTCGCCCGCCTGGTTGACCAGGCGATCGATCCAGTCCGCGCGCACCCGCAAGGTCAGCGCGTTGCTGTCGCGCGTAACCGGTTGCGCGATCGCGAGCGGGTCGGCCTGGTGTGCACTGGCTGCTGCGATACCTTCAGCCGTCGCAAATACCGGCTCGATGGGCTCAGCCAGCGGCTCGGCAATTTCTTCATTCAGCAGCGTCAGCTCGCCGCGTTTCAGGCGCTCTACGGCTTCAGCCAAACGGTCAGCCTGCGCCTCGAGTGTTTCGAATACCTCGTTGCTCGGGCTCAGATGGCCTTCGCTCACAGCAATCACGCGCGATTCCATCACGTGGGTCAGTTCACCCAGACGCATCGCGCCCACCATGCGCGCGCTGCCCTTGATGGTGTGCAGATTGCGCTGCAAGGCATTGCGCGCAGCGGAATCGCCCGGCGCGGCGCGCCATGCACGCAATTGCGCGCTGGTCTCCGGCACCAGACTTTCGGCTTCCTCAAGGAAGATCGGCAACAACTGCTCGTCCAGTTCGTCGTTAACTTCGCGCCGCTCAAACACAGGCGCGGGCGCGGCCAGCTTGAGATCGGGAACCAATGCGCTGACGTCCATCACGCCAGCGATCGCTTCGCCACGTGCTTCTGGCGGCACGGTAGCAACGACCGGCACGTCTGACGCTTGTGTCACCTCGACAACCTCTCCGGTCACCGCTGCAGCGACCGCATCGAAGGCAGCGGCCGATGCGGGTGCCGTCTCGCCGCTGGCTGCTTCCGGCATCACCTGCTCGTCTTCGAGTTCACCCAGCACGGCAATCAGATCACCGGCGGACTCGGGTAGTTCGTGGTTTTCAATAGAAGCAAACATCTCATGCAGACGCGCAACCGTATCTTGCACCAGAGACAGATGCGCCACCGGCAGCGGTGCATGCACAAAGCGGTTCCAGTACAGCTCAAGCGCATGGGAGAGCTCGGCCAGGGGAGCGATACCCGCTGTGCCGGCAATGCCTCCCAGCGTATGGATTGCACGCCGCGCATGTTCGCTGACGGCGCTGTTGGCGATGTCGGCATGACGCTCGGCTTCGCTCTGCAACATCTCCAGGCGCTGCCGCGCTTCGGTCATGAACACCTCGTGCAGGCCGCTGGAAATGCAGACCGATCCAATACAGATTTCGTCGGTCGGCTGCGCGGCAGCGGGTTCATCCGCTACCGCCTCAGGTGCAACCGGTACGACCGCGTATTCAATGACCGCCCCCACATCCAGCAGCGGAACAGGCGGGGTGAACGCATCGACGGCAACAGGCTCAGGCAACGCGGCCTCAACCGGCGGAGAAACCACCTCGATTAACGCCTCAAAGACCGCCTGCGTCTCGGCGTTTTCAATCTCATTCGATGCTGCCGCCCATTCCAGCTCAGGCGCTACGTCATACTCGACCGCAGGCTCATCCGCCAACTCAAGCGGTGCGATCCAGTCCATTTCGGTATCGGCAGGCTGCGCGACAACAGACTCGGATTCAGATTCGGCAGCGGGTACCACCGTTGCAGTCACAACCGGCACTTCGGTCTCGGCTTCCGCCAGGCTTTCCGCTTCCGGACTTTCCGGTTGCACAACCGGCGCAACAGCCATCACCGCCATCTCATCCAGCGCATCGCCCCGCGCCACACGCTCCAGCGCCGCCAGCAAGGCCGGCACCGGCAGGGCGACGGACTGATTAGCCTGCAGGGCATCAACCCAATCCTGAAACACGTCGCGCGCACGCCCCAGCAGGCGCAGCAAATCACTGTTGGCCGATTTTTTCTCGGCCAGCCAGCCATTCATCAGCTGTTCAAAACGCCAGCCGGTTTCGCCCAGTTCGTTCAGCCCGACCATGCGGCCACTGCCCTTCAGGGTATGGAAAGCACGGCGGATCACGGTGAGGGAGGCCTGATCGTCAGGCTTGTTTTTACACACCTCACAGGCTTCGCCCAAGGTTGCCAGCACCTCGTTGGCTTCTTCCAGAAAGATTTCCACCAGTTCGGGTTCAGCATCTTCCGGCATCGATGCCAGCAGGCTGTCTTCCGCAGCGGCTTTCGGCTCGTGCAGGTCGACGACTCCGGCTGCAGCAACGCCCTCCGCAACGGATCCGAATTCAGGTTCGGGCAGGACAAGCACGTCAAGCGTGTTGAATGCCGGCGCCTCAGTCTCCATCGAAGGCTGGTCGACGGGATCGATGCCATCTACAGATTGAACGTCTATAGATTCATTTGCAGGCTCAGTCCAATCCGGCGTCAACGGGGTATCGATCACGGAAACAGCGCGAGCAGGCAGCGCCAGGCCGGTCATGGCCTCGATCGCTAAATCAAGTTTCAGCGGCGGCTCGATGGCATCGCGACTGGCATCAAGCGCGCTGCGGGTCTGGTTTTTCAGCGTCGTGTCGTCGATCAGGTCGGCGTCACGGCTGAGCTCGGTCAGTGCATCAAGGAATTTTTTTTTTGTCTCGGCGTCGGCTTGATCGCGCCAGTCCACATAACTCGCTTGAACGTCAGACTTTCGGGCGGGCAAGCCTGACTCGACGGTTTCGCCCAGACCACTTTCAGTCACGCTCTCGGCATCGAGCAGTCCGAAATCGATCAACACAGGGCGCAGGATGCGCCCGGCATCGGCGCGCCCGGCACAGTAGGACTCAACATAAATCCCGAGGCTGGAAAACGCATCGGCCAGACGCTGCCGGATCGCCCCATCGGGAAAGCCTTCGGTTGCAAACGGCTGCACGGTCGTTGTTGCGGCCGCCAGCAAACTCGCGGCCTCAGGCAGTTCAAGCATGGTCAGCGCGCCTTGCGCCTGTTGCGCCAGCGCCGGCAGGTCGGCCAATGCCGCACGTTCACCTTCATCGCGAAAGAAGGCGTCCAGCGCCTCTTCCATCTGTTTCAGGTTGAGGCTGACTTCCTGCGCCATCTGCACCAGCATGTCGCGCTCGGCCTCACGCTGATTCGCGTCAACCATCACCGCAGCCGGCATTTCACGGCCTTCGAGCAAGGCATTCAAGCGTGCCTGCTGACCCGCTGCACGCTCGGCAAAGTCGCCATGCAACACATCTTCATGATCAATCGCGTTCTGGACGAACAATAAGGTGGATGCCACTTCCAGATTCATTTGCTCACGCACGTCGCCTTCGCGCTGGCTCGCCGCGGTGGCAACGGCACCCAATTCATTCAGCAGGGCAGGCAAGCCGCTGTTTTCGAACGTCTGCGCCTGCGGCTGCATCCGCGCCAGCTGATTCTGAAACTGTTCGAGCTGGTCGGGCTGTCCCTCAACATAAGCGTGCCAGTTGTCACGCGCCGCCTTCAGACCGTTTTGCATGGCCTCCAGCAAGGGCCGCATGCGCGCCAGCGCTTCAGGATCCAGCAAGCCGCGGCCTGGCAAATAACGATCCAGACCAAGTGATGCGCGCACCTCGGCTGCCCTGCCATCGATCGTCTGGCTTTTGGCAACGAAGAAAAGAGCATCACGCAGCAACCGTTCAGCGACCTGCGGCGAGCCTTCTATCAAACGGCGCATCTGCAAATCCACGCGTGCAAGCAACTGCTTGACGTGGAAATCGGCTTCGACGCCGCGGGCAATCAGGCTGTCGACAAAACCCACACACGCCCACCAAAAGGTTTGCGAAGCCTGCGACGGCGCAATGCGCTCGATCGCAGCCAGCGCCTCACGCATGCGCTGCAAGCCCTGCTCGGCCTCGACGTTGCGCAAAAATGCCAGCAAGCCGCGCTGAAACAGGCCGCGCGCGGTTTTGACTTCGGTGGCGAGAGCATCCTGGGACAAACCGCCACCCGACGCCTTGCCTGCAACACGTACCTGCAAATCGGGGAAAAACAACTCGCCTTCAAATATCCGCTCGGCGCCCTGCAACTCGCGCAAGCGCTTGTACAAGGGAAACAGCGCCAGCTCACCGCTGCCACGCCCATCGGACAAATCCTTGATCCAGCGTTGCAGGCCTTCAAGCGTATTGCGCAAGGCGCGCAGCATCTCGTCGCTGGCCGGCAAGCGGGCTTCGTTAATGTCGATCAGGCACGTTTCAAGCGTACCCGCTACGGTTGCAGCCCCTTCGAGGCCGACCATGCGCAAGGCCCCGGCCACCTGGTGCGCGTCATCGCGGGCCAGCCGCAGCGCATTGGTCAGATCGGCATCGCTACTGTAGGCCTGCACCCGCCCGAGGGCAGCCTGCAGGGCAGTATCGATATCCGCACGCACCCAGTTCAAAGGGCCGGTGTCATAGTCGAGTAAGGCGCTCATGATGTTATTCCTGACGTTGGTTCAGCCGTCGTAATCGGTTGCTTGTTTCTATGTTGAGAACAGCCGGTCAGGCAAGCTTGAAGCCTGCAACCGAGTTCTTGAGATCGTGCGCCAGCTGTTTCATGCCGCCAATCGAGTCCGCCGTCTGCTGCGTGCCGCTACTGGTTTGCAGCGAAATCGATTTGATGTCTTGCATGGTTTCCGCCACCAGCGCAGTCGACTCAGCCTGGTTTTGCGTTGCCGAGGAAATGTCGGCAATCAGGCTGGCCAGTTTCTTCGACACGTCGCCGATCTCGGCCAGCGTCTGGCCTGCCGCGTCGGACAGCTTGGCGCCTTCGACCACGCCCTGGGTCGAGACCTCCATTGCCGCCACCGTATCGTGGGTGTCGGATTGAATGGTTTTCACAATCGCGGCAATCTGCTTGGTTGCATCGGCAGAACGTTCCGCCAGTCGCTGCACCTCTTCCGCAACCACCGAGAAGCCGCGTCCGGCTTCACCCGCAGACGCTGCCTGAATGGCCGCGTTGAGCGCCAGCACGTTAGTCTGCTCGGTAATGTCGGAAATCAGTTCGACGATTTCGCCAATTTCCTGTGACGACTCGCCCAGCCGCTTGATTCGCTTCGAGGTTTCCTGAATCTGTTCACGCAGCCCGTTCATGCTGGTAATGGCGTTGGCCACCGCCTGCTGGCCCTTTTCAGCGGCTGCCATGGATTGTTCCGCAACCCGGGCAGATTCAGCAGCGTTACCCGACACCTCCTGCACCGACTGTGCCAGCCGCACAACCGCAGTCGAGGTCGTCTCGATTTCATTCACCTGACGTCTCGAGGCTTCCTGCAAAGAATCCGAAACCCCGGATGCCTGCTCGGCTGCCTGGTCCATCTGCACCGTAGCAGTATTAATCCCGCGCACCAGACTGCGCAGCTCTTCCACCGTGTAGTTGATGGAGTCGGCCACTGCGCCCGTGATGTCCTCTGTCACGCTGGCATTAATGGTCAGGTTGCCTTCCGCGAGTTCGCCCAGTTCATCCATCAGGCGCAGAATCGCCTCCTGGTTGCGTGCGTTTTCCTCTTCACTCTTGCGTGCGCGTGACTTGGTTTCGTTAATGTTGACCAGTCCCAGCAACACCAGCGAGGCAACCGCCAGCAAGCCAAACAAGCCAGCCAGCAGATACCCCGCGCCACCGACGGTCTGGTAATCCTGCGACAACTGCTCGGTCTCTTTCAGCAAGGCATCGCTGCCGACGAACAGGTTGTTTGCTGCCAGCTTGGCCTGCAACAAGGGGGGCGTATTGCTCAGCACCGAGCCGACCGCCTCCACCATGTCGCCCATGTTGGTTCCCAGGTCTTCCATCGCCCGCATGTTGTTCTCGCTCTGACCGAACGCACCTTCCATCAGGCCTTGCACCGTGTCACGGAACAGGGTGGTGTCTTTTTCCATCTGCAACACCACCTCGGGGTCGATCAGGTCGGCCGACAACAACAAGTTCGCGTTTTTCGGCAGACGCTGACTGAGCATGACCAGTTGGTCTGCACGCGACACTTCGCGCGCACTGGCTCCCGAATCCAGAAGCTGGACCACCAGCTGTTCGGCAACCTCCTGCAAATCAAGCGATAAAGCGTTAATTTTCTTGACGCTCTGGCTGACCGAAATCAGGTTTTTTTGTTGCGACAGAATCTGCGCAACTTGCGGGCGGAAATCTTGCCACTGCTTGCTGACCTTTTCGACCGTCTCGCGCGCCGCGCCACTTGATGCGGGCACGTCCTCATCGCCCTCGGTCAGATCTTTTAACGTGGTCTCGAATTCAGCCTTGCCTTCGCTGAGTTTCTTGAACGCACCGACGTTACCCAGAACAGATTGCTGTGCAGTCAATGGCAACCGTTGCGACAACACTTTCAGCGCACCGGCACGGGTTTCATAACTCGCCCGGTTATCGAGTTGCACCGTGCTGTAAATCGTGAAGCCGGCTGCAAGCAGCAGCGAAACGATCAAGGCGCCGCCGGCGTACAGGTATTGCTTTTCGACAGGCAGATGTCCAATCAGGGGCACGGTTCCGGCTTCCTTGTCCGCCAGCTTGCGCACGGTCTGCATGATCAGGGTGGTTTGATCGCCGCCACTGCCGGTGGCTTTGCCCGTCATACGACCCGCCAGACCCTTGAGGCCATTCATCGTGATATCCATTTTCAACGCTCCAAACTATCGATTAATTCAGCGCCTGCGCGCCCTGTTTTAAACAACCGGCCTATTGCCCGCTACGCTTCCGCCATCAAGAAGTCCGGCGTGCCGAGCAACTGCCCGAAGTCCAGATCACACCAGACAGCTCCCTGATCATCGGCGTATTGGCGTGCCACCCAAGGATGAGGGCCCTGTTCTTCACGCAACTGATAGCGGCTGACGTTTCTCAAGCCCAGCGCACTGCTTACCAGCAATGCGGCGTTCACACCAAAATCGTGATGTGGAATCAACAAGCGGCAGCTGGCATGATCCGGCGTTACGCCCATCCCCATGAAGTCGGAAAAGTCACTGACTGCATACAGGTTGCCCCGGATGTTGCTGACACCCCGAAACCAGCGGCGCGCGCCCGGCACCTTAACGATGGAAGGCACCGGAATAACCTCTTCCGTATCCGCAAGGCTCACCAGCCAGCTCACCTCGCCTACCTGAAACCCCAGGCGGGAGCCGGTGTTGTCGCGCGTTGCTGCGGCCAGAAGCTGCTGCGACAGCGTCGTTTGAAACTCGCGCAGATTGAACTTCTTGCTCATCGCGGTCCGCTCAGCCCAAAGCCTTGATTTGCGACAGCAGCTCTTCCGGCTTGATAGGCTTGACCAGGTAGGCCTTTGCGCCCTGCCGCATGCCCCACACCTTGTCGGTTTCCTGACCTTTAGTGGTGCACATGATGACCGGGATGTGCTTGGTCGCATCTTCCTTGGTCAGCATGCGTGTCGCCTGATAGCCATTCATGCCGGGCATCACCACATCCATCACGATCAAATCCGGCAGGTTTTGCTTGGCCTGTGCGACGGCTTCTTCACCGCTTTCCGCCATGCTCACCAGATAGCCGTTTTTGACCAGTAACTCGGACAGAAAAAAACGCTCGGTAGGGGAATCATCCACAACAAGAATTCGGCTAATCGCCATGATTTATGCTCCTTGAAAACAGTTAAGCCCGAGTGACGGCGTGCTCGCGCACCGCTGTCAACAGCGTGTCTTTGGTAAAGGGTTTGGTCAGATACTCATCCGAGCCCACCATGCGTCCGCGCGCACGATCAAACAGGCCATCCTTGGATGACAGCATGATGACGGGCGTGGCACGGTATTTTGCGTTGCGCTTGATCAGCGAACAGGTCTGATAGCCATCGAGGCGCGGCATCATAATGTCCACAAACACCACATCGGGTTCGTGATCGGTGATTTTGGACAGGGCATCAAACCCATCCTGCGCCAGGATGACTTCGCAGCCCGCCTGACTCAAGAATATTTCCGCACTGCGGCGGATCGTGTTGCTGTCATCGATGATCATCACCTTGACACCCTTCAAAGCTTCGTTATCCACACGTTCTCTCCACCTGGATCAGCGGGCGGCCTGGATTGCACGCACCCTGTGTGGTAACCATTACGGCATGGACACCTGCTTCTTTAGCGGCGCAATGCCTGCATTCACGGCAATTCATCCAAATAAAAAGGGCGCTGCATGGCAGCGCCCTTTGAGGCTGTAAAAACCCGGACTTTTACTGCCAGGACTCTTCGCTCGACGACTTCTGCACCCCTGCCACGCCCCCCATGGTGTCCATGATGACGTTCGGCAAAGACGAAATACGCATGAACTGTCCCATGCCCACATCCGGGAAAGCCAAGGCAATGCGGAACCGGCCATGGGGAGACCCGACTTCTTTGTCGACGATGTAAATCTCGTAGGGCAGGCCGGCGACACTGTTCTGCATGTCGATACGCTTGAGCCACTCGCCATCACTGTTTTCGCCGTCATTCATGGCCACACCAAACACGGCCAGCTTGCGGTCGGACATCACCACCTCATAGATCTTGGATGTTTTTCCTACGCCTTTGGCCAGATTTTCACGCACCGCTTTGAGCGCCTCGGCAAACGTACCAAACTGATTCAGCTCGTTTTTGGATGAATCCAGACGCTCCATGCCTACCATATAGCGGTAGTTGGACAGGCTGGCAGCGGTTTCCTCGCCGCCCTGCCCCTTGCCCGCACCCAGTGCCTCCTGCAAACGCCCTTGCAGGCCCTTGACCGCCTCCTCTTTCTTGGCAAACGATTTGCGGAAGTAAGCGCGGTACCAGTAATCAGGATTGGTGTACGCGACACTGCCATCGGCCTTGACGCCCACGCGAACCGTTGCGCCCATGATCGCAGGCCCGCCGACTGAACCGACCGCATCCAGCATGTCGCTGTCCGTTGCAATCACCACCCCATAGCCTGCCAGGCCTTTGGGGAAATATTTGCCGATGACTTTAAATCCGCCTTTTTTAAGCTTGCCCTCGACCGCCGTTGCCGCAGCCTGAACATTGCCTCCCGCCACCGAGTCACCTTGAATGTAGGGCGCAATCGCCCACACGCTGCCCGACAGCGACAGCATCAACCACGCAGCAATCCACCGAATACTCATTGTCATCTCCTTATATATTGATTGATTTTGGTCTGCCCCAGCCACGACCAGCGAAGATCGCCGGTCCATGAAAAGAGGGAACCATACTAACAACTCCGATGCCTGTACGCTCTAACGCCAGAAAACAGGCTTTCTTGAGCAATCGACTGGTACTAAAACGTCACCATTTCAAAATCGTCCTTGCGTGCGCCGCAATCCGGACACGTCCAGTTGATCGGCACATCCTCCCAGCGTGTGCCCGGCGCAATGCCGTCGTCAGGCGCGCCGGCTTCTTCGTGATAAATCCAGCCGCAAATCAGGCACATCCAGCTTGAGTATTCAGGGGTTTCAGACATGAAGGAGGGGGGAATCGGCTAAAATCGGGGCTTGATTTTATAGCAGTGACGCCATGCCTTCCATTTTCACGCCGAAACCCACCCCTCCGCTGGTCTTGAGCTTTGCTGCATCCGACCCGACCGGCGGCGCGGGCATCCAGGCGGACCTGCTCACCCTGGCCAGCATGGGCTGCCATCCGCTGTCGGTGATCACCGCGCTCACGGTGCAGGACACCGCCGGGGTCGACGAAATCCTGGTGATCGATTCCGAGTGGGTGATGGATCAGGCGCGCATGTTGCTCGAGGACATGCCGGTCGCCGCGTTCAAGCTGGGCATGCTGGGCAGCCCGGAGTCGATGGCGGTGATCGCCGAAATCCTTGCCGACTACCCCGACATTCCGGTCGTCCTCGATCCGGTGCTGGCTTCCGGACGCGGCGACGAATTCACCACCGACGACATGATCTCGGCCATGCGCGACCTGCTGATTCCGCAAGCCAGCATCATCACCCCCAACAGCCACGAGGCACGGCGGCTGGCGCTGTTCGAGTCGGATGACGACGACATGGATCTGGCCGCCTGCGCCAAACACCTGGTCGACCTCGGCTGCGAATACGTGCTCATCACCGGTACCCACGAAACCACGCCGCGCGTGCTGAACAGCCTGTACAGCCTGGACGGCCATGTGCAAACCGATGCCTGGGATCGCCTGCCCGGCAGCTATCACGGCTCCGGCTGCACCCTGGCTTCGGCCATCGCCGCCACCCTGGCCTACGGCCAGGACATGCCGACTGCGGTGCGCGAGGCGCAGAACTTCACCTACGAAGCGCTCAAGGCCGCGTTCCGCCCCGGCATGGGGCAATACATCCCGGAACGGTTTTTCTGGGCGCAGGATGTGCAAACCGAAGGCAACGCGTGAATCCATCCACACTTGAGTTTCCGGGTGGCATTTATGCCATCACGCCCGAAACCGAAGACACCGGCCATCTGCTGACGCAGATTGAAGCCGCGCTGCGCGGCGGCGTGGCGGCGGTGCAATACCGCGACAAGTCCGGCGATATCGCACGCCGCCACGAACAGGCGAGTGAACTGGTTGCGCTGTGCCGCCGCTTCAAGGTGCCGCTGATTGTCAACGACGACCTGCGACTGGCCGACTTGTGTGACGCCGACGGCGTGCATCTGGGACGTGACGACGGCACGGTGCGCGAAGCGCGCATCATCCTGGGCAAGCATAAGTTCGTCGGCGCGTCATGCTATCAAAGCCTCGATCTGGCCTTGGCGGCGCAGGCAGCAGGGGCTGACTATGTCGCCTTCGGCAGCTTTTTTCCGTCCGCAACCAAACCTGACACTGCGCGCGCAAGCCTTGATCTGCTGCGCCAAGCTGCGCTGCAGATTCACCTGCCCCTCGTCGCCATCGGCGGCATCACGCTGACCAACGCGCCCGCGCTGCTCGATGCCGGCGCCGACTGCCTTGCCGTGCTGTCGGCGCTGTTCGACGGCACGGATGTGACTGCCCAGGCACAGGGGCTGAATCAATTATTTACAACCGAATCCGAACAGTGAGACCCGCACCATGAATCGCAACGAACAACTCTTCGAGCAATCGCAACAGGTCATCCCCGGCGGCGTCAATTCGCCGGTGCGCGCCTTCAAGAGCGTAGGCGGCACGCCGGTGTTTTTCAGCCGCGCCAAGGGTTCGCGGGTGTGGGACGCCGATGGCCGCGAATACATCGACTACGTCGGTTCGTGGGGTCCGGCGATCCTCGGCCACGCCCATCCAGGCACAGTAAAAGCGGTGCAGGACACCGCCGCCAACGGCCTGTCTTTCGGCGCGCCCAGCGAGGCCGAACTCACCATCGCCAAGCGCATTATCGAACTGGTTCCGAGCATCGAGAAGGTGCGCCTGGTGTCGTCCGGCACTGAAGCGACGATGAGCGCGATCCGCCTTGCGCGCGGCTTCACCGGCCGCAGCAAGTTCATCAAATTCGAAGGCTGCTACCACGGCCACGCCGACTTCCTGCTGGTGAAGGCCGGCTCCGGCGCGCTCACTTTCGGCAACCCTACTTCAGCCGGCGTGCCTGCGGAGGTCGCGGCGATGACGCTGGTGCTCGACTACAACGACGTCGCCGGACTGGAACGCACCTTCGCCGAAATCGGCAACGATATCGCCTGCATCATCGTCGAGCCGTTTGCCGGCAACATGAATCTGGTCAAGCCGACGGCCGAATTCATGGCGGCCATGCGCCGGCTGTGCGACGCACACGGCGCGCTGCTGATATTCGACGAAGTGATGACGGGCTTTCGGGTTGACTTGGGCTGCGCGCAAAAACTGCTGGGCATCCGCCCCGACCTCACCACGCTCGGCAAGGTCATCGGCGGCGGCATGCCGGTCGGCGCCTTTGGCGGCCGTGCCGACATCATGGATTTCCTTGCGCCCACCGGCCCGGTGTATCAAGCCGGCACGCTGTCGGGCAATCCGGTTGCGGTGGCTGCAGGCCTGGCGACGCTGGACGCCATCAGCGCGCCCGGCTTTCACGCACGCCTGACCGCCAGCACCGAGCGGCTGGTGAATGGCCTCAACGCCGCCGCCAAAGACGCGGGCGTCACCTTCTGTGCCGACTCGGTCGGCGGCATGTTCGGCCTCTACTTTGCGGCCAAACCGCCCACCAGCTTTGCCGAGGTGATGCAGTGCGACAAGGAGAAGTTCAACCGCTTCTTCCATGCCATGCTCGACCTCGGTTTTTATCTGGCTCCCTCGGCATTTGAGGCCGGATTCGTCTCGGCCGCGCATAGCGATGCCGATATCGATGCCACGATAGAGGCCGCACGCCAGGCGTTCACGCAGATCTGATCGACCGGCCGCGCACGTTTGTGTGCAGCCTACTCGCGCACCTCATCCATGATCGCCTCAATGTCTTTTTCCCAGCGGTCAAACATGGGTTTCAGCACCGCATCGGGATAAAACTCGGAGATGGTTTGCGGGTGACTCGCCACCATGATGCTTTCGTCGCCCTCCGCAAAAATCGTGATGCTCAGCGGCAGGAAAGCGATCAGCTCCGGATGCGCCGCCGTCACCTGCTTCACTTCCTCGTATTTGCCAAAATACACCACGCGGTACATGTCGCTCTTGTAATCGCGCCGTTCCAGGTTTTCGTTCACCTGCTGCAGCCGTGTGATGGTGTAGCCGCGCGCCGAAATCGCGCTTTGCAACACGGTCATGGCCTCGGGAAAGGACTTGTCGCTGCGCGTCATCAGCAGCCCGTCTGCCGCCACCGGCGCATTCAGGCATGCCAGCGCCAGCACGCCAGCCAACCAGTTTCTCAGGTTCATAGCGTTGCCTCCTCGATGATCGCGGTGTAGCTCTTTTCCAGCTCCTCGCACAACTGGTTCAGTTCGGAGTTGTTAAACAGCCGGCTCAGCACCTTGGGATTGACCGACATCACCTGCACCTTGCCGTTTTTCTCGAAAATGCTGATGCGGCACGGCAAAAACATACCCACGCGCGGATCGATCGCCAGCGCCTGATTGAGCATGCTGATATTGCAGAAATAGACAATCACCTGGTTCGGGTTTTCGTTGGCCGGCGGTGTCATCCCGTATTCCAGCGTCTGCACCCGGCCGTAGAAGAAGTTGTTGGTGGTCACCGCCGTCTTGACGCGTTCGACCGTGGTGTTCAGGTCGTAAGGCGATTCGCGGATGATGACCGGCGTTTCGGCCTTCACCATCGCCGCGCTCGAACCCAGCGGCTGGGTTTCAAAGCTGCGCACATAACTCACCAGATCGTCGATGTCTTTTTCCTTCAACCCCAACTTGAGGTAGGACTGCATCGGCGTGCCTGCGCGGCCGTTCATCAGCGTGGCCTTGATCATGGCGTCGGGCGCTGCCGCCAGAAACCCGGGGTTGTGCAGTGCGGGGGCCATGATGGGGAGATCGCGCGGACGCGAAAAGGTCACCCCGGTACCCTTGGCGCCTTCGCCGTTCACGCCGTGACAAGCCACGCAATATTGTTCGAACAACTGTTTGCCATGTGACGGATCGCCGGCTATGGGCTGAGGTGGATACGTCACGCTGGGGCCTTTGTTCCAGGCCCGCACATAACGCACGATCGCTTCGACCTCATCCTGACTCAAACTGGAAAACGCGGGCATCACCCGCCCGGGGCGGCCGTAATGGATGGTTTTGCGCAGATAGTCGTCGCTGATCCCAGCCTGAAACGAAACCAGGGCCAACGGCACGCCGATGCCGCCGTCGCCTTTTTCGCCATGGCAGGATGCGCAATTGCGGGCATACAGTTGCGCACCGGTGGGGAGCGCCCAGGCCTGAGATACCCCCAGTCCGACAAACAGCAGCAAGGCAGTGATTCGTAGCAACATGTCTGCTCCCAAACATTCAATTAAGACAGTTTAATCCTGTTTCAGGTCTCCAGAAAAGCCATCGCCCAACGAGCTAAAATAGTCGCCTTCCCGCTGGTCATGCTCGACCGCTCGACCGGGCCTTTTGTCTGCCGCCTTCCAATACGCCATGAATGATGAACTCTCCCCCGAGGACGAATTACGCCTCAATGTCCTGTTCAACACCGAGTTGCTGGCGGTCCGCATCGACGAATCAAACATGACGCTGTGGGCGCTCACCCCGCAGGGCGAAGCCAGCGTGCCGCTCAAGCCCAACGAGCGCTCCGACCGCTACCTCAAGCGTGTGCGCGAACTACTGTCCGGCCATGCGCTGGGCTCACCCGGCGGCTACCCGGTGCACCTGACGCGCTGGACGCGGCAGTCACAGTCCGGCCTGTCGCCGCAACATCTGGCGCAGTTGCTGCTGATTGCGGAAGAAGAAGCGGTGGTCGCCGTGGTGCATTCACCCGCGCTCACCGACGATCTGGCGCGGCGCGCCTGGTGGTGCATGTCCACCATCGAAAACGCGCGCCTGATGCTGATGCGCGACGTCGTGTGCCAGGGCAGCATGGGGCGCACCCTGGCCGAATTTCTGGTCGAACATCTGGCGTTTCTGCACGAAGACGACGTCGCCATTCTCGACACCATCGCAGTCATGCTGTACTCGGGCGTGATGACGGAAGCCGAACGGCTGTCGATGTGGAAGCGCGGCAACAGCCGCAATTCGTATTACGTCGCCTTCCTCGAATTGCAGCCCGACAATCTGCCCAGCCCGCGCGCCGCACGCGCCGACCACGCCGCAGTGCCGCAGCTCGCCGACAACCCCTACAGCGTGATGCTGGACAAGGTTCTGTCGGGCCAGGGGCAGACCTTTATCGCCACGGTCGCGGTCATTCTGGATCGCCCCGAAGTGCAGGAAGTCGTCAACCACACGCTCGACGCGCTGGCCAACTGGGCAACGCCGCTGCGCGAGGTGGACCCGGTCCGCCGCGCTGCCGCCCGCGCCGAACTGCTGGCCATCGCCCCGCAGTTCGAACCAGATTGCGCCGCGCTCGATGTGCTGACTGCGGTCGATGCCGACAGCGTGCGGCCGATCTTCCTCAAGACCACCGCCATCGGCTCGCTGATGCGGCGCAAGATCCAGCCCATCGTCACGCCGCTGCTGGACAGCATCGCCCTGCTGCGTCGCGGATAACGCCCGACTCGCACAAGGCCGCAAGCCGCAATCCGTTCGACGTTACACTGCTCCCACCTTCGGTCGCTATTCCCGGCGAACTGGGCGCATCCGCGCCATCGCCCGCCCTCAACCAGCCGAAGGTTTCCTCACGGAAATAACGTTTTGGAGAAACCATGAAACGACGTGATTTTATCCGGCTTGCTACCTCCACCCCGCTGCTGGCTGCTGCGCCCGCCCTGGCCGCAGCAGCGACCGCCCCCTTGCCACACGCCGACGGCTGGCGCCGCTTTGAACTGCGCTATGACCTAGACTTGTCGTCCCAGCCAGGAACCGGTCGGGTGTGGCTGCCGCTGCCCACCGATGCCGGCAACTTCCAGGTCGTGCACTCGATCAACTGGAACGATGCACCAACGGGAGCCGCACTCAACTGGGATCCGGTCTACCAGGCCATGATGTTCAGCGCCGAATTGCCCGCTGCCGCCAGCGCCCGTCGCTTCAGCGTCAGCGCGGTCGTTTCCAGCCACGACCGCAACCGGGGCGCTGCCAGCCCCGTGCGGCCGCTCACGGCAGATGTCGCGCGCTATCTGGCCCCAACCCCGCACATGCCAGTCGACGGCATCGTCGCCACCACCTCCGCCAAAATCGTGCAGGGCATCAAAAGCCCGGATGCCCGGGCACGCGCCATTTACGACTGGGTGGTCGACAACGCTTTCCGCAATCCGAAAACGCGTGGCTGCGGCATGGGCGATATCAAGTTCATGCTGGAATCGGGCGATCTCGGCGGCAAGTGCGCAGACATCAACTCGCTGTTCGTCGGGCTCGCGCGGTCAGCCGGATTGCCCGCGCGCGAAATGTATGGGGTGCGCGTAGCCACCTCGAAGCAGTTCAAGAGCCTGGGCAAGGCCGACGACATTTCGAAAGCACATCACTGCCGCGCGGAGTATTTTTCTCCCCACCATGGCTGGGTCGGCGTCGATCCGGCCGACGTGCGCAAGGCGGTGCTGGCAGAAGCCCTGCCGCTGACCGACCCGCGCATCATTGCGCTGCGCGAGCGTCTGTTCGGCTATTGGGAGATGAACTGGGTGGGGTTCAACACCGCGCGCGATTTCGAACTCGCGCCGCGCGCCCGCGAAGCGTTGCCCTATCTCATGTATCCCTACGCCGAATTTGGCGACACGCGGCTGGACGGCCGCGAGCCGGACCATTTCAACTTCAAGCTCAGCAGTCGCGAACTGACGGTTGGCGGCTGATTCAGGAACCCAGGGCTGCGTTGATGCTGGCGAGAAACTTGTCCGGCTTCTCGTAGCCGACCACCTGATAAGCCGACTGCTCGCCGGCGCCGTTCCAGAAGACCAGCCCGGGTGGGCCAAACAGGTTGAAACGTTTCAGCAAGGCCTTGTCGGCATCGTTCGTGGCCGTTACATCGGCCTGCAGCAAGACTGCATTTTTCAGGCGCGTCTGCACCCTGGCATCGCTAAAGGTGAAACGCTCCATTTCCTTGCACGACACGCACCAGTCGGCATAAAAATCCAGCATCACTTCACGCCCATCGGTTTTGGCCTGCGCCAGCCGTGCATCCAGCGCAGCGACGTCTTTAACCTTCTCGAATGCCAGGCCGTGCGATTCGGCCGCCATCGCAGTGCCGACTGTTGTTTGCCCTTTGAAGACACCCAGCGGCTGCAGCAGATCACGGCTGCCCGCCAGCATGCCGAGCAACAGCGATAGTCCGCCGATCAACAACACCACACCAAGACCTTTCCACAAACGGTTCCAGCCCGATGCGTGGGCCGGCAGCGTATCCAGCGCGTGCAGATAGATCGCGGATGAAATCAGCAGCAGCGCCCACAGCAGCATGTTGACCCAGGACGGAATGATGGGCGAGATCAGGTAGATAGCGATCGCCAGCATCATCACGCCGAAGAAGTACTTCACCGCGTTCATCCAGCCGCCGGCCCTGGGCAATAGCGCGCCCGCCGACAGTCCGACCAGCAAAAGCGGCACGCCCATGCCCAGCGCCAGAACGAACAGCGCCACCCCGCCCAGCGTGGTGTTGCCGGTCTGCGCGATGAAGGCGAGCGCAGCCGCCAGCGGCGGCGCCACGCAGGGGCCGACGATGACGGCGGACAGCGCGCCCATGACGAATACGCCGAGGAAATTGCCGCCCTTCATCTTGTTCGAGGCGTCGGAGAACTTGCTTTGCAGCGCGCTTGGCAGCTGGATTTCAAAGAAGCCGAACATCGACAATGCCAGCAGTACGAAGAGGCCCGCGCCAATACCCAGCGCCCACGGATTCTGCAGTGCGTTGGAAATCAGCGTGCCGGAGAGCGCCGCCGCCACCCCCGCCAGCGCGTAGGTGATCGCCATGCCAAGCACGTAGGCCAGTGCCAGCAGGAAGCCATGCATCTTGGTCATTTCCCGCTTTTGCCCGGCGATGATGCCCGACAGAATCGGGATCATCGGGAACACGCAGGGGGTGAGCGCGAGCAGCAGCCCGAAGCCGAAGAAGGTCGCGACCACAGCCCAGAAACTGCCGCCTTTCAGCACGCGCGCGATGCGCGAGGTGTCGGATTCGGGTGTGCCTGCAACGGCTTCGTCGGGCGCGGTGATGACGGCACCCGCAGCAGGCGTCGTTGCATCCGCTGCCAGCGTGAAATTTCGCGTGAGCGGCGGATAGCACACGCCGACCTTTTCATTGCAGCCCTGCCAGCCAGCCTCGATCACCAGTTTTTCGCCGGCGGCCAGGGCACGCGACAAGGTGAGTGTGGCCGCCACATCGTGGTGATACACCTCCATCGGCGTGGGGAAATTGGGGTCATCCTTGACTTCGCCCGCCGGCAGATCGGCTCGCAGCACCTTCACATCGGCAGGCGATTTGACCACCCAGCCCAACTTGTCGCGATACAGGTAAGTGTCGGCGGTGGGGGTGAAATCAAGCTTCACGGTCTGCGCATCAGCCAGCGTTGCCGCAACCAGAAAGGCTTCGTCTGGCGGCAGCAGTTTGGGCATCCCCATGCTGGCCAGACCAGCCAGGCCGCCCAGAGCCGAAGCGGGCGCAAGCGATGCCGCCGGCGCCGGCTCGGCAACTGCGGCAGGCAACCGGATCGTCGCGCTGACGGTTTGCGGGGTGTAACACAGACCTGCATCGGCACATCCCTGCGATAGCGTGGTCAGCGTGACCGAGGTGACTCCGGGCGTGCGCTGGATCGGCAGGCGGATGCGCAAGTCCTTGCGATAGGTTTCAACCGTGCCGAAATTTTCGTCCTGCTTCACCTTGCCGGCTGGCAGCGCAGGCTGGCCCAGCGTGCCGCCCTTCAACTCGAACTTGAATTTGTCGCGGTACATGTAATAGCCATCCGCGATCTGCCAGCGCGCTTCCAGCGTGTTGGCATCGAGCGCCCGCGCCGAGAAGGCAAATGCGGCCTCGGGCTCAAGAAACTCTTCAGCCTGCGCAACCGGGACCAGCACGACTTGAAAAAGCGCCAGCAATCCCCAGATGATCGACGGTACGCCGAATGCGCCCGCCCGTTTAATGCTTAACGATTTATTCATGTAGATCAGTCTCCGTGGCCAGCCAGTCGAGATAAGCCGGCAAGCTGTGTGTAATCGGTATGGCAATCAATTCAGGTACGTCGTAAGGATGCTGGCTGCGAACAATCTGTTCAACCAGCGGATAATTTGCCACGCTGGTTTTGATCAGCAGCGGAACTTCTGCCGCCGTTTCCAGCCTGCCTTGCCAGCGATAAATAGAGCGGCAAGGCGCCAAAACGTTCACGCAGGCTGCCGCCCGGCTCTCGACCAGAGCTTTTGCGAGGATTTCCGCGCTCGCCGCATCGGGTAAATTCGTCAAGACTAACAAAGGTTCCATGTCATGCGCTTTAGTTGGATTGTGCTACTGCTGTTGTCGTTTCCCGTGCTTGAAGCCATCGGCATTTTCTGGATGAGCAGCTTCATTGGCGGCTGGGTGCTGC
>MGZO01000078.1:8931-9165 GCA_001802655.1 Hydrogenophilales bacterium RIFOXYD1_FULL_62_11 | reverse complement strand
TTCTCCTCGCGGGCGGGCTGCTTGTCTTCCCCGGCTTCATCAGCGATGCCATCGCGCTGGTGCTGCTGCTGATGCCCGGCAGCTGGGGCAAACGCCGTGCGGACCCCATGCGTTCGGCCAATGACGACATACTGGAAGGCGAATTCAAACGCGAACCGGACGACCTGCTGCGCTAATTCTCGCAGCGCAAACAAAGGGCAAGCGCAGGCTTGCCTTTTTCATGTGGCTGTAGCG
>MGZO01000078.1:0-8914 GCA_001802655.1 Hydrogenophilales bacterium RIFOXYD1_FULL_62_11 | reverse complement strand
GGCGCGCGTTTTGCAGACTCCCTGACATTCCATTCAGACTGACCCCATGCAATCCAAGCTCGAAATTCTCATCCTTGCCGCCGGCAAGGGCACCCGCATGCGTTCCGACCTACCCAAGGTGCTGCACAAGCTGGCAGGCAAGCCTCTGCTGGGACACGTGGTCGACAACGCCCATGCGCTTGGCGCCGCCCAGACCTGCGTGGTCTACGGCTTTGGCGGCGAGGCCGTGCCGCAGGCACTGGCTGACGACAAGCTGACGTTTGTGTTGCAGGCCCAACAGCACGGCACGGGCCACGCAGTGCAACAGGCGCTGCCCTCGCTGGCTGACGACAGCGTGACGCTGGTGCTGTACGGCGACGTGCCGCTGACCCACACCGCCACCCTGAAGCCGCTGGTGACCGCCGCGCTGGCGGGCAAGCTGGGACTGTTGACGGTGACGCTGGCCGACCCCACCGGCTATGGCCGCATCGTGCGCGCCAGTGGTCAAGCGGGCGGAAAAGTCACCCGCATCGTCGAACACAAGGACGCGACCGATGCCGAGCGCGCGATTGCCGAAGTCAACACCGGCATTCTCGCGGTGGCCACCCGCCACCTCAAGCAATGGATCGCCACCCTGAAGAACGACAACGCCCAGGGCGAGTATTACCTGACCGACATCATCGCGCAGGCGGTGGCCGACGGCATCGAAGTCGAAACCCACCAACCGTCCTACGAATGGGAAGTGCTGGGGGTCAACAGCAAGGCGCAGTTGGCCCAGCTCGAACGTATCCACCAGAACGAAATCGCGCAGGCACTGCTGGAATCGGGCGTCACGCTGATGGACCCGGCGCGGCTCGATGTGCGCGGGTCGCTGGACTGCGGGCGCGACGTTGTGATCGATGTCAACTGCGTGTTCGAAGGCCGGGTGCTGCTGGGTGACGGCGTGCAGGTCGGCGCGAACTGCGTGCTGCGCAACGTGACGGTGGCCGCAGGCACGCGAATCGATGCCTTCACCCTGATCGACGACGCCGAAATCGGCGAAATCAACCGGCTCGGGCCCTTTACGCGCATCCGCCCCGGCACCACGCTGGCGCGCGATGTCCACGTCGGCAATTTCGTCGAAATCAAGAACAGCCAGATCGACGACGGCTCCAAGATCGGCCATCTGTCCTACATCGGCGACACCAGCATGGGCAAACAGGTCAACATCGGCGCCGGCACCATCACCTGCAATTACGACGGCGCGAACAAGCACCGCACCGTGATCGGGGACGATGTGTTTGTCGGCTCGGACACCCAGCTGGTGGCGCCGGTCAGTGTGGGCCATGGCGCGACGCTTGGCGCCGGAACCACGCTGACCAAGGACGCCCCAGCCGGCGAACTCACCTTGTCACGGGCGAAACAGACGACCATTACGGGCTGGGCACGCCCAGTCAAACTCAAAAAGGAAAGCTGAATATGTGCGGCATTGTCGGCGCGGTTGCGCAACGTAATGTGGTTCCCATCTTGCTGGAAGGTCTGCGGCGGCTGGAGTATCGGGGCTACGATTCGGCCGGGCTGGTCATCGTCAACGACGGCCTGCAGCGCGTGCGCAGCGTCGGCCGCGTCGCGTCGCTGACCGCGGATTGCGCGGCGCAGCAGGTGCACGGCCATCTCGGCATCGCCCACACGCGCTGGGCCACCCACGGCGCGCCGTCGGAAGCCAACGCCCACCCACACGTCAGCGGCAGCCTCGCGGTAGTGCACAACGGCATCATTGAAAACCACGAAGCGCTGCGCAGCCGGCTCAAGACCGCCGGCTTCGCTTTCACTTCGGAAACCGACACCGAAGTCATCGCCCACCTGATCGAACTCTACTACCGCCAGTCGAAAGACCTGCTCGCCGCCACCCGCGCGGCGGTGGCCGAACTCGAAGGCGCCTATGCCATCGGCGTGGTGAGTGAAGCTTCACCCAACCGCCTGATCTGCGCCCGCAGGGGCAGCCCGTTGCTGATCGGCCTGGGGATCGAGGAAAACTTCATTGCGTCCGATGTTTCGGCATTACTGCCGGTAACTCAACGTGTGATGTATCTGGAAGAGGGTGATGTCGCCGATATCGGCCTGCTCTCGGTTCAGGTGTACGACGCAGCGGGCAAGCCAGCCGACCGCAGCGTGCATATTTCCGAACTGTCGGCAGACATGGCCGAGCTCGGCACCTACCGCCACTTCATGCAGAAGGAAATCCACGAACAGCCGCGCGCGCTGACCGACACGCTGCTGATCGCCGTGGCGCAGGACCATATCCAGCCCGAATGGTTCGGTTTCGACGCCGCCGAGGTGCTGGGCAAGGTCAACGCGGTGACCTTCCTCGCCTGCGGCACCAGCTACCACGCAGCGAAGGTAGCCACTTACTGGCTGGAAGAAATCGCGGGTATCCCGGCTCGTGCCGAAATCGCCAGCGAATATCGCTACCGCACGTCGGTGCCGAACCCCGACGCCTTGATCGTCACCATCTCGCAGTCCGGCGAAACCGCCGACACACTGGCTGCGTTGAACCATGCCAAGTCGCTCGGCCAGAACAAGACACTGACCATCTGCAACGTGCCGGAGTCCGCGCTGACCCGTGCCTCGCGGCTCAAATTCCTCACCCGCGCCGGCCCCGAAATCGGCGTCGCCTCGACCAAGGCGTTCACCACCCAGCTGGCCGGCCTGTTCCTGCTGACGCTGGTGCTGGCCAAGCTGCGCGGCAAGCTGACACCGCTGCAGGAAACCGCCCACCTCACCGCATTGCGCGGCCTGCCGAACAAGGTGCAACAGGCGCTGGCGCTGGAACCGCTGGTCGAAGCCTGGTCACAGCGCTTTGCCAACAAGCATCACGCGCTATTCCTCGGTCGCGGCGTGCATTACCCGATCGCGCTCGAAGGCGCGTTGAAGCTGAAGGAAATCTCCTACATCCACGCCGAAGCCTACCCCGCAGGCGAGCTCAAGCACGGCCCGCTGGCGCTGGTGGACGAAGACATGCCGGTCATCACCATTGCGCCCAACGACCAGCTGATCGAGAAGCTCAAATCGAATCTGCAGGAAGTGCGCGCGCGCGGCGGCGAGCTGTATGTGTTTGCCGATGGCGACGTGCATATCGAGGAATCGGCCTTTGTCCACGTCATCAAGCTGCCCGGTGGCCACAACGGCGCGCTGTCGCCGATTCTCCACACCATCCCGCTGCAGCTGCTGTCGTATCACGCCGCCCTGCAAAAAGGCACCGACGTCGATAAACCGCGCAATCTGGCCAAGTCCGTTACCGTCGAGTAAACCGGACTTCACCGACCCGGCGTCGCCCATTCGGCGACGCCGTTTTCATTGTGGCCGGGCTGGCATGCATCCGCCAGCCCTTGGCACTTAAATTGCTTATCTTTTGGGTCGTGAGCGCATTTCAGGCAATCCGCCCGAAATCCGCTCCAGCTTGCCTAAATTCAAATCCATTGGAACAACCATGAAAAAAATACTGCTGTCCCTGATGTTAACCAGCGCAATGGCCGCCTCCGCCAGTGCTCACGCGAGTCTTCTTTTCGAAGACAACTTCAATGCCGAAAACCGCGCGCTGAATGCCTCGCTGACCAACTGGACGGTCAGCAATGGCAGCATCGACGTGATCGGCACCGGTTATTTTGATTTTTATCCTGGCAACGGCAACTACCTCGACCTCGACGGCAGTACCCGCAATGCAGGCAAGATCACAACCCACACCGCCTTTTCGCTGAATCCCGGCGTCACCTACCTGCTCTCGTTTGACCTCGGCAGCTCGAAGCTTGGGGACACCAACAGTGTCAACGTATCCCTCGGCAATTTCAGCGAAACCTTCACCCTTGCACCCAACGCAGGCTGGCAGCAGTTCACCCGCTCCATCACCGTGCTGGGTGAGATGTCATCAAATCTCTCGTTCGACCATGCCGGAGCAGACAACATGGGGCTGATGCTGGACAACGTCAGCGTGACCGCTGTGCCTGAACCCGAAACCTACGCACTGATGCTGGCCGGCCTCGGCCTGATTGGCTTTTCGGTTCGCCGTCGCGTCCGCTGACAGCCTGCGGCATTCATAAAAACGGCGGCCCGAGGGCCGCCGTTCTTGTTTGAAGCAATCTGCTCAATGCCGCTTGTGGTCTTCCTTCAGCGCCAGGGTGGCGACCTGGACCCGGTTCTTCAAACCGAGTTTTTCCATGATGTTGCGCAGGTGATTGCGCACCGTGTTTTCCGACAGGGTCAGCTTGTAGGCGATGACCTTGTTGGACAGGCCTTCCTTCACATAATTGACGATGTCCATTTCGCGTGCAGTGAGCGCGGCCAGGGCGTTGGAGTTGAGTTCGCCGCGCGCCATTTTCTGCATGATGGCGAGCGGGAAGCTGCTCTGGCCTTCGCATACGCTGCGGATCGCGGCGAGCACCCGGTCCGGCTCGCTGGACTTGACGACATAGCCATCGACGCCGGATGAAATGGCTTCGGAAATCTCTTCGTCGGAGTCGGCAATGGTGAGCATGATGACCTTGATGCCGAGGTCGCGCAGCTCGGACACCAGATCCAGGCCGTCGGCGTCAGGCAGCGAACGGTCCAGCAGGGCCGCATCGGCGCGGTTGCCCGCTTCCAGCCAGGCGCGCAATTCGGCAGCGTTGGCATGTTGTGCAATCAGCTTGAGGTCGGGCTCTTGCTGGATGTAACCTGCCACGCCCATGCGTAGCAGCGGGTGGTCGTCGATCAGGATGATATTCAATGGACTGGGCATCACATCTCCGGTTGTCGTTGTTATGGCGCGTTCAGGTTGGCAGGCCTCGCGGCTTGCGCGGCGCATTTTCGAATAATGCATCATAGACCCGAACCGGCAGCCATTTCAGCACCTGCGCGACCCCGGCCATTTGCCAGGGAATCACGCTGTGCGGTCGGCGTCTGGCAATGCATCGTGCGACTTTGGCGGCGGCAGTCGCAGCGCTCATCTTGAACGGCATGGGGTAAGGGTTGATTTGGGTCATCGGGGTGTCGATATAGCCCGGGGCCACGGTCACGACGGCGATACCGTGGCGCTTCAGTTCCAGCCGCAAGGCTTCGAGATACACCGTGGCAGCGGCTTTCGACGCCGAATACGCGCTGCCACCCGGCAGCCCCCGCACCCCCGCCACACTGCTGATGCCGCACAGCACCCCGCCGGTTGGCAGCCGCGCCGCCTGCATCGAGGCAATAAACGGCGCAAAGGTATGCACCAGCCCCAGCACATTGGCATCCATTACGGCGCGAAACACCTCGGCATCGGCGGCCTCTTCGGTCAGTGTGCCGACGCTGATGCCCGCTGCGGCGATAATGATATCGGGTGTGCCGATGGCGTCGAGGAACCCGGTTGCCGCCGCCTGCATGGCGGCGGCATCGCGAACATCGGCACGGAAGGTGCGGGCATCGAGGCCGTGCGCAACAGCGGCAAGCGCGTCAGTTTTTCGGCCAACCAGGCCAAGTTGCGCGCCCTGCGCGCCGTAGTGTCGTGCCAGCGCCGCGCCAAGCCCGGAACTGGCGCCGGTGATGAAGACCTTGAGGCGATGTTCTGGCAACAGATTTACTTTGCAGGTTTTTTGCTGCGGCGCTCGGCGCGTGCCTTGACGATGAGCTGGTCGAGCACCTCGTACAAACGGGTTTCGGTTTGCGTCATCGACTGCGCGGTCAAATACTTGCCGTCGATAATGAAAGTCGGCACGCCGGTAATGCCATAGGCCGTTGCCAGGCGACCACCCTGCATGGCTTTGGACTGAGTGGAGAACGATTGATAGATCGCCTCGAACTTCTTGCGGTCCACCCCTTGCCTGGCGATCCAGGGACCCAGCACTGCCGGGTCGTCGAGGTTGATTCGCTCGATGTTGTAGGCATCGAACACCTTGCTGTTCAGGCGTGCGATTTGCCCCATCTGCTCCAGGGTATAAAACAGTTTGGCGGCAGGCATCCAGTCGTCGCGAAACACCGCAGGCACACGGCGAATCTGCGCATCCCTGGGCAGGGTTTTCAGCCAGGTGTGCAGGCTGGGCTCAAGCTGAAAGCAGTGCGGACAGCGATACCAGAAAAACTCCAGCACTTCGATTTTATTGCCGGTTGCAAGCGGCTGCGAGGATTTCACCGCGACGTAATCGTGGCCTTCAAACGCTGCGTCCGGAGCGGCCAGGGCAGGCTGCAACAGAGCTGAAACGGACAATACAGCGGCGGCGCATAACGCCAGAGTGCGGGCAAACATCAAGGCTTCTCCTGAGTAACGGGGGTTTCTTTGACCAGCGTGGAGGGGATATTGTTCTGCGTCAGCAGACTGCGGGTGGAATCAACTTCATCAATGACGTGGAACGGCCCAACGCGCACACGATGGAACATGCCCTTGTCGGCAACTTCGGTGGTCTGGATTTCGGCCTCGACGCCCAGCATTGCCAGCTGGGCTTTCAGGTTGTCTGCATCATCCGCATTCTGGAAGGCACCCGCCTGCAGGTAATACAAGGTGACGGCACGCGTTGTGACAGGCGGCTGCGGCAATTCGCTGGGTGCATCGCCCGGCAACACTTTGTAGAAATCGAAGCTCGGAGCGGTTTCAGGCGTGGCCGCAGTCTCGGGGGTAGCGGAAGGCGCAACTTCTACTGCGGCGGGCGAAGTGGGCGTCGCTTCCGGGCTGGACGGGGCGGATTTGAATGGATTGTTGCCCGTGACCCACAAGGCCACGCCGACGGCGAGCACTGCGCCGACACTGACACCGATCAGAACCCCGGTAAATACCGGGCTGCCGCCAGAACGTCTGGATTTATTGGGTGCAGATCTTGCCATGTTTACATTTTCTCCGGGGCAGATACGCCCAACAAGGCCAGCCCGTTGACAATCGTGATACGGGCGGCATCCGCCAACGCCAGCCGGGCCAGCCTGGTCGCGGCATCGTCTACCAGGAATTTATCGGCGTTGTACCAGGCGTGGAAATCACCCGCCAGCGTTTGCAGGTAATGGACCAGCAGATGCGGAGCGAGTTCGCGCGCAGCCGTGGCAACGGTTTCGGGGTATTCGGCCAGACGCTGCATCAACGCCAGTTCGTGGCTGCTCGCAAGCGGCGCGAGATCGGCGCTGGCGAGCGTGGCCGTATCGCCTCCCCACTCTTCGAACACCCGGCAGATCCGCGCGTGGGCGTATTGCACGTAGAACACCGGATTGTCATTGTTTTTGGCAACCGCCAGATCGACATCGAAGCTGTATTCGGTGTCGGCCTTGCGGCTGAGCAGAAAGAAGCGCACCGCGTCCTTGCTGGTCCAGTCGATGAGGTCGCGCAGGGTGACGTAGCTGCCCGCGCGCTTGGAAATTTTCACTTCCTCGCCGCCGCGCATTACACGGATCATGGTGTGCAGCAGGTAGTCGGGATAGCCCGCGGGAATGCCTTCGCCAACCGCCTGCAAGCCCGCACGCACGCGCGCAATGGTGCCGTGGTGGTCGGTGCCCTGGATGTTGATCGCACGGGTGTAGCCACGTTCCCATTTGGCCAGGTGATAGGCCACGTCCGGCACGAAATAAGTGTAAGTGCCGTCGGACTTTTTCATCACGCGGTCTTTGTCGTCGCCGTAGTCGGTGGTGCGCAGCCACAGTGCGCCATCCTGCTCGTAGGTCTTGCCGGCGGCGATCAGCTTGTTGACCGTGGCTTCGACGCGGCCGCTGGTGTACAGGCTCGACTCCAGATAATAGTGGTCGAAGCGCACCGCAAACGCCTGCAAATCCAGATCCTGCTCATGCCGCAAGTACGCCACCGCAAACTGGCGGATCGAATCCGGATCGTTGACATCGCCCGACGCGGTAAATTCACGGTCGTCGGCATGCACGGTCTTCTTCGCCAGAAAATCTGCGGCGATGTCGGCGATGTAGTCGCCGTTGTAGGCCGACTCCGGCCAGCCGGCATCGCCCGGATTCACGCCGCGTGCGCGTGCCTGCACGCTGTTGGTCAAGGTTTGAATCTGCACGCCAGCGTCGTTGTAATAAAACTCGCGGCACACCTCCCAGCCCTGCGCCTCGAACAGATTGCACAGTGCATCGCCGAGCGCAGCCTGGCGGCCGTGGCCCACATGCAGCGGCCCGGTCGGATTGGCAGAAACGAACTCGACCAGCGCCTTGTGCCCCACGCCTGCGTCGCCACGACCAAAGCCTGCCCCTGCCGCACGGATCGTCGGCACGATGCCATGCCAGGCAGCCGGGGTGAGGTAGAAATTGATGAAGCCGGCCCCCGCAATGTCGGCTTTGGCAACCAAGGGCGAAGCAGGCAGCGCATTCAGAATCAGTTGCGCCAGTTCACGCGGATTGCGCTTCAGCGGCCGCGCCAGCTGCATCGCGGCATTGCTGGAAAAATCACCATGAGCGGCGTTTTTCGGGCGTTCGAGTTCGAGGCTAAGCACGGTGTCGGGTGCCACCTCGGCGAGGGCGTCCTGCAGCAGGGAAACGAGTGAGTCTTTGAGCGAAAAGCGGTGGGACATGCGGACGGAGACGCGTTACGTCGCCTCGGGTTTGCGAATGAGAAGCGGGATTATAACGCTGCGTCATACGGGCGCGGGTGCCCAACCGCACACAGGCCGGGTCCTTCATCCGCTGCTTCGACACGCGTCAGCCCGCGCCGCATTGGGCTGCCCGTATGCTACATTCCGCCCGATACAGGCGCGTTAACCCGTCCACGACGCCGTCGGACGATCTAAAATCGCACCCGGCTGTCGCGGCTGACTGGATGCAGTCCTTGCACTGGCCCGGGCGACAGCGAGAAGCAGACTTCATATAAGACTCATGGATATATTCCTGCAGCAACTCATCAACGGCCTGGTGCTGGGCAGCGTCTACGCACTGGTCGCGCTGGGCTACACCATGGTGTACGGCATTCTTGAACTGATCAATTTTGCCCATGGCGAAATCACCATGATGGGCGCGATGGTGTCGC
>MGZO01000077.1:80573-84598 GCA_001802655.1 Hydrogenophilales bacterium RIFOXYD1_FULL_62_11 | reverse complement strand
GTCATCGCGTCCGCTGCTTCGATGGCGGGAACCAGTCCACGCGTTTCGATCATGCCCAAAGCAATACCTGTAATTCCTGTAGCCATTTTGATAACTCCTAAAAATCAATCGGGATCAATTTCCAAACCTTCAAGCTGCTTCAGCGGTGGGGAGAATGTTCTCCACTTCGCTGTGCACGCGGGCGATGATGTGGGCGGCAACCAGGCCGTCACCCACACGCTCGCACGCATCGGCTCCAGCACGAACCGCTGCGTTGACCGCACCGGTTTCACCGCGCACCAGCACCGTCACATAACCGCCGCCGACAAACTGGCGACCGATCAAGCGCACTTCCGCTGCCTTGGTCATCGCGTCCGCCGCCTCGATCGCGGGAACCAGGCCACGCGTCTCGATCATGCCCAGTGCAATACCCGTCAGTCCTGTAGCCATTTTGTTTCTCCTAAATTAAGTCGTGTCTGTTTCAAAGGTCTTTAAGCGGCTTCAGCGGTTGGGAGAATGTTCTCCACTTCGCTATGCACGCGGGCGATGATGTGAGCCGCAACCAGGCCGTCACCCACGCGCTCGCACGCATCGGCTCCAGCACGAACCGCTGCGTTGACCGCACCGGTTTCACCGCGCACCAGCACCGTCACATATCCACCGCCGACGAACTGGCGACCGATCAAACGGACTTCTGCTGCTTTAGTCATCGCGTCCGCCGCTTCGATAGCGGGGACCAGACCACGTGTTTCAATCATGCCCAAAGCAATACCTGTCATTACACTCGCCATGATGCTTCTCCATAAAAAACAAACAGTTAATAAACTTTTATTGCCGACTTCACGGAGCGTTTACTCCGCTTTCCACTGATCGATGATCCCGCAGATCGTCAGATCGGTTAGAACCTTGTAATCACCGGCGGCATATCGGGCCGCCGAGCCGCCGACAGTGAAAACCCATTTCCCTGGCGGCACGCCGACGGGGTCAACTGCCACCGACAACTTTCCTTTTTCGTCTGCCAGCACACGCAGGGATGCGCAGTTCAGGCCGTTAATTCGGCGTGTCGCCACCAGATCGGACACCACACGCATGATTTCCATGTCAGGACTCCTGCCAGTGATCGATGATCCCGATGATGGTGAGGTCGCTTGGAAAATCCTTGCTGCCTGCAGCCTCGCGGGCGGCGGAGCTGCCGACGCAGATCACCCAGTCGCCGGGGATGCAGCCGACTGCATCCACCGCGACACTGGGGATGCCGCCGCTCTTCTCCTTGACCACCAGCAAGGGGCGGTGCCCCATTTCCCGTACGCGGTTGGTCGAAACCAGCGTCTTTTCCACTTGCATGATCTTCATCGCTTCACCTCAATGCCCGTGTCTGTCCATGTCGTTGTCGTTGTCTGCCACTGTTTCCAGCTCGCTGCCTGGCTTCTTGGCCTGCACGGTCATGCCGCAAACCAGCCAGCCCGCCCGCATCAAATCCGGATAACGCGCCTCGATCGCGGCCTTGACGCGGCGGCAGCGTGTCACCGTGCGCTCCCTCGATCCCGGCACCTGGCCGTCGTAGCGGTAGTGGATCGCTACGGGTACCGGCAAACCGCGTGCCACGTTCAAACGGGTAAAAATCTTGATTCCTACATCCAGGTCCGCTGCGCCTTCTTCCACCGTATGCATGTGCCCGATGTAAGCCAGATTGCGCAGATGCACCTTGTCGAATCCGTCACCGATGCTGATGAAGCGTTCGGCATGACCAATGTCGGCATAACGGCCCTGGTGATGCGTGCAGACATAGTCGATCTGCGACAGGTTGTGCGTGAGCAAGCGCTCGATCAGACGACGCATGCCCGTCTCCGGCGTGCCGCGCCCATGCCGCTGGGCGGCCTCTTCAACGGTGGCACCCAGGCGCCACTGCGCCTCGGACTGGGCACACTCAGCTGTCGCCTGATACAGCGCCATGTTGTCGACATAGCAGTCCAGACTCATGTCCCCCAACGCATCGGGGACATGCACCCGGATCGCATCGTTGTCGGTATCCACCCCGATCAGCAGCGTGGCAACCGACGCGCCACAACAAAAACCGTTTTCAATTGCGGTGCTGAACGCGTCCAGCCGATCAAGTGCAGCCCGGGCCGCTTCGCGGTCATCACTGCCGTGGGCGGCACACCCCTCATGGAGCGGGTCCGAACTGCTGAAGTGATACACCGCGATCTTGAGATAACGCGTGCCGGAATCCGGCAATGTGGGCAGTCCTTCGCGAAAGCGGTGCAACTCGGTCTCGGCCCACTGCTTCACGTTCAATTCCACGTCGAACAGGGTTCCCGCGTAAGACTTGTGCCGGGGCACCGCCTGCTGCGGCAGACGCAGGATGTACTGCAGCAGGCCCTTGAGGCGGCCATCTGCACAGGCGCTCACGTCCACTTCATGGAAGCCGCATTCGATGAAGAAACGCGTCATCGCCTCCACCTCGGCATCGCTGTCGTAGGTCTGCGTGCACGCTTCCTGCGCCAGCTCAAGGAAAGTACGCAGCACGCTGGTGCCATACAGCCGGCGCATGTCGAGCGTGGTGACCCAGGCATCCGCCAGCACTGCAGCGGGCAGCTCAAACCCCAGACGCTCGCGAGCAATCTGCTGCGCTTGTGTCTCGAAATCGGTTTCATGTTGCAACGCCGAAATCCGCTTGAGCGTCGGCACGATGTCATCGAAACGCTCCTGCACCATGCGCTCGTAATTCGCCAGTCTCTCGTTGCCGGCCTGGTCGACCAGCGGATGGGCATGTGCTGCGCACAGAGCGCTCACGCACCCACCGCGACCGTCTTCAACCATGCCGGGCACGCAGAAACTCACGCGCTGCGGCCAGCTTGGCATCGCCATCCCCACCGGCGCGACGGGGCTGACTTTGCGCATGCGCTTCTGGCGATCACGGGTATCCATTGCCGTATTCCCTTGCTGAGTGCGGGTTAGCCGCGTGCGCCACCGGACAGCGTCACCGCCGAACCAGTCGTGCTGTTGCCGCTGCTGCCGGTCACCCGGCCGGGGGCCAGCGCCGGATGCTCCATTTCACGATTGACCCTGGCATTCATGACGCTACCGCGCGACTCACCGCGCTGAGTCGGGTTACGACTCGCTGCGGAACGCCCTTCGGTACCCGTCACGCGACCGCTACGGTCCCATGCATCACCTGTGACGCTGCGCTCGCGGCCTTCACCTGTAATGCGATCCGGCGCCGGCTCGGCAGCAGCCACAACGACAGGTGCAGCGGGTTCGGCACCATCCCGATAACGGAATTCGGGCGTACCGGACACCAGGCCGGCAGCCCGGGCCAGCGAACCGGTGATGCGGCCGGTGCCACCAAAGGCACTGCCGGTGATGCGCCGGGTTTCACTGTCCTGCGCCGAGCGCGCCGGTGACACCACCGAGAAATCACCCGGCTGACGGTTGCCTGGCGCATCCATCGCATTGCCGGAGACGCCGGAGCTTTGCGTCATGCCCTCCGGACCACGGGCGCGGTAGTGCGTTGCCATCGGCAGGCGACCGCAGGCAGTCGCCTGCTGAACGTCACCCATGTAAGGCGATCCGCTCACGGTCTGACACTCGCCCCGCGCGTTGCCGGTCAGCTTGGCATCCGGCCCCGGCTGGATGCCGGTCAACTCGGCGTTGCGGCCAAGACGCGTACGGTTGGCTGCTTCAGCGACCACCCGGGTCGCGCAGAAATCAGCGTACTGATCGGCACCGATATAAGCCGTACCCGTCACCGGCTTGCAGGCGCCATATTCGTCACCCGTCACGCTGGCCGAACGGCCAACCAGCGTACCGGACACATCCTGGCCCTTCAGCGTGCGCGACACCCCGACTTTGGCCGGCGACTGGTAGGGCTCTGCACGGCAGAAAGAAGAAAACTCCTCGGCGCTCAGGTAGTCAGAACCAGTCACACGCTTGCAGGCACCCTGCTTAGCGCCGGAGATTTTCGATGAACGACCCAGTTGGGTGCCGCTCACCGCTCCGCCAGCGCTCGTGTGACTGGTCTCCACCTTTTTTGGCGCATCTCCCGA
>MGZO01000077.1:78312-80478 GCA_001802655.1 Hydrogenophilales bacterium RIFOXYD1_FULL_62_11 | reverse complement strand
CGCTGCCGCTGATCGCGTTTTTCATGGCTGTCATGCCGAAGCCGGCCTTTTCCGGTCGTGGCTCGGGCGACATGCCGCAGAAGGTGCCTGCCTGTTCGGCGGCTATATATTCGGTACCGGTCACGCGCTTGCAGGTGCCGGTTTCGTCGCCGGTTACTTTTTCGCTACGCCCCACTTCGGTACCGGTCACGCGTCCGCCGCGGCTGGTGGTGCTGGCCCCCACCTTGGATGGCGACGCTGCGGGTTTCGAATTGCAGAACTGGCTGAATTGCTCAGTGCCGATGTATTCGGTTCCGGTGATCGCACGGCAACTTCCGGATTCATTGCCCGTCACGCTGGCAGTGCGCTCGACCTGGTTGCCGCTCACCGGCGTACCAGCGAGCGTCGTGCCAAACGCGACCTTGGGCGGCTCCGGCTTCACCCGGCCACAGGGACGGCAAGGCGGTGCGTCGCCACGCCCACGCAAAGACTGGTCGATGCGGCGTTGCTGGGCAGCCGAGATCGGCTCCATGACCAGCTTCGGGCTTGCATATTCAACCGTGGTGCCGGAAGACGCACCCGGCTGGCACCCGCACGCGGGCTTCACGGCACTGGCCGCAGCCACGGGCGGCGTCGCAGCCGGCACAGAAACCGGACTTGCCGAAGTAGTGCCTTTTTGCGCCGCAAGACGTGCTTGTGTCGCGCTGGTGCTTGCCGCGGCTTTGCCGCCGGCCAAACCCGCTTTCCCATAGAGGGAAAGCGCCCGACGACGAGCCATCGCCGCCTCGCTGCTGGTCATACGTTCTGTCTGGGTATCTGGCGTCGCTTGGCTCATGAATGCTTTCCTTATGCGTCAACGGTTCGTTGTTGGATCGAGGTCCCGGGCGTCCACACCTCCTGCCCTTGGGATGAAATATACGGCTGTTGCTACATGAATAAAAACGAATAGTTTTCAATGTCACCATTTACCCAAGTAAATGATTTGACGCGCCTCGCTCGTCAAATTTCTCGCGCCGCATCACCTGCGTGTCGGACACGAAGACGACCAGGCGATGGCCGCGCTTCATCAGCTTGTCCACTTCGGCCAGCACTGCGCCGAGCCTGGACTCGGGAAAGGCCCGCATGAACAAGATGTTGCTTTCGCCCTCCCGCACGCGCCCGGCCTATAAGCAAGCAGCGGCACTTACCAAGTCAAGATTCGGACTATCAAATCTCGTCGTCGCGCTGGCTTTCGCGGCACCACAACCACGCTCGCAGCAGAATCGCGGTGAGCATCAACAGCCCTATCGCCCATTCCATGCCAGCCATGAATGGCCGCTCAGCTCTTGAATTTCACCAGCCGGCTGACCTGGATGTCGGAGATGAACACTACGCCCGTGTGGCTGTTGAAGAAGGGTGAAAAGCCCTCGAGGATCGGCTCGACCAGTTCGCCGGGGACGGCCACGATGATCATGATCAACACCGCATCCTCGTTGAACATGAGGTGGCCTTCATGGAAGCCATGCCGGCCCTTGCCCGAGAGATTGTCAACGATGGTATAGCCGGTCACGCCGGCGCGGTCGAGCAGGTCAGTGGCGAACTCCTGGTGCGCACCCTCGAGGATGATCTCGATCTTTTTCACGGGGCTGAGGTTGAGGTGATTCATAACACGAGTTCCTTTTCTTCGACGGCGCCGCCGGCAGGGAGCAGCGGACGCTGCTGCCAGGCCCCGTCCTCGAATACATGAGCGGCATGGGTTTCGGGATCCACGACGGCCATCCGCAGCCAGCCGTTGTGCACGAGATTCCTGACCTTCACCACGCCGTCAAGCGCCGAGCGCACGTGCGCGAACGGCGCCTCGATCACCGTGAGCAGGCGGAGCGGTTCGTGGTAGGGCACGCCGTCCTTGAGCACGGTCTGCGCCGGCAGCCCGGTGCGCAGGTCGGAGAGATTGCCGGTCATGACGCCGAAGCGGCCGGCGATGTTGTGATAGACCTTGCTGCCGCTGCCGTAATGGGCGTTGTCCACCGCTGAAAAGTAGTGCTCCATATTGATCCACTGTCCCACCACGAGCGGGCCGGCGAGGATGTTCTCCAGCAACCGCCCCCTGGGATCGCAACGGTAGTCGTAGGAGTGCAGGAACACGCGCCCCTCGAGATCGAGCTGGCCGGTGACGTGGCGGCGGCCGATGACGAAGGCCGCGTTGCG
>MGZO01000077.1:69014-78264 GCA_001802655.1 Hydrogenophilales bacterium RIFOXYD1_FULL_62_11 | reverse complement strand
CCGCGCCAGTCGATAGGCGCGGGCCGGGTCGCCGCCCCGGCCCGCAGCGGCCTCGCTCTCGAGCGTGACCATGCGTTCGGCCGCGCACAGGCGCGAGGCCGCCTGCAACCCGTTGATCAGGCGTTCGGTGTAGACGAGGTGGCCCGGCGGCAACAGGTCAAGGTCGTGCAAGCAAAGCTCGTCGGTGGTGGTGTTGTGGAAGGCCGGGACGAACCAGGTGTCGTCGGGGATCGCAACACCCTGCTCGCGCAGGCGCGCGCGCACCGCAGTCTTGTTGGCGATCTGCGCCAGTACGCGGGCGTTGGTGATGCCGTGGTTGCCGCCGCAGGCGCCGCAGTCGAGCGCGGATTCGTATGGGTTGTTTTCGGACGTGCTGCCGTGGCCGGTCAACAGCACGAAGCGCGAGAAGCCTTCGACGAGGCCGATCGAGCGCAGCGCCTGGCCGAGGAAATGCACCTGCTCATCGAGCGTGAAACCGATACGCCCCAGGCGTTCGAGCTGAATCTGCGCGTAGCCTCGATTGATGCGGTAGACCTTCTGCAGGCGCCTGATGAAACGCCCCTCTGCCTCGGCGTCAAGCCTGAACACACGCGCGAAGTCAGTGGCCCCGGCGTGGTTACCGAGCGCCGTCTCGCGCAGTTCGCGGATCATCTCGTCGGTGATTGCTTCGCGCTGGATGCCGAGCTCGCGCCCCACCGCCTTGACGATCAGGGCACGTTGCAGCGAGCGGATGATGGATTCGGCCTGCTCGCGCGACAGCTTGTCGAGCAGCAGACGGCTGTCCGGCTTGTCCGGGTGCAGCCGCTGGCGCCAGCGGGCATAGGCGAGCGGCGCGAGACTCTTGCCGAACATGTCGAGGCCGAACAGGAGGCCGATCGCCTCCACCGTGATGAAGGGCGACAGCACCGAGGCCTTCAGTTCGTGAAACACCTGCTCCAGCGTCGAGACGAAGGCCTCGTCGGCTGCGCTGCGCGCGATCGCGAGTTCCAGCACCACGTTCTTCGGGCTCGCCACCACCGGGCAGAGATGGGTCTCGCTGCCTTTCTCCAGGCCGATGAAGCTGACCGGCACGCCGAAGAAGCCGGCGATGCCGAAGGTCTGGTAGTCGCCAACCTTCTCCAGATGGCGCCGGATGCGTTCCGAGCGCACGTCGATGCAGAACATCACCTGCGCGAAAGGCCGCCTCTCGCTCGGCGCCGGCCAGGCCAGGTCGAGACCCCGCAGCAACCCGCTCATGTAGTGCGCCTCCAGCGCGCGCAGCCACATGCCCCCTTCCTCCCGCTCGAAGCGGGCGAGCATGGCGGTCAGATGGGCGACGTCGTCGGGCGCCAGACGGGGCAGGGCGTCGTCCATACCGGCGCAGGCCGCGAGTCCGTGCAGCTCGGCGGCGCGCCGCCGCGCCTCATACTCGCGCTTGCGCGCGAGGTACTGCGGCAGCAGGCGGGCGATTCGCGCCGGACGCCGTGCGGCGATGGAGTCCTCGACCGCATGCGCCATCTCCGGCAGGACGTGGCCGCCGTGGAACTCGCGCCGTAGATACGCTTCCGCCGGATGCGACTCGACGAAGCGCGCGAGATCCGCGAGGTTCGCCGGCGAGCCCTTGCGCTCGGCGTGCTCGCGCAGCAGCGCCAGGCCCAGCACGAGGCGGATCGCGAGATAGTCGACCAGGTCGGCGGGATAGTGGCGGGCCCAATGATAGTGTTTGGCCCCCGCGCGCCAGCGGATGAAGCCGGCCCAGCCGTGCAGCCGCGTCAGCTCGCAGGTGAAATGGCTCATCCAGTCGTCCTCGGGCACGCCCAGTTCGTCCATGACGTAGCTGATGATGCCCTCCGGGGTGTCGTCGACGGCGAGGATGCGCTTGATGTGCAGGCCGCGGATGAACAGGCGCAGGTTGCGCCGCGCCACTGCGCTCCAGGCCGCGAACAGGCCCTTTTCGCGGCCCGGCATCTGCCACACCGACTGCCCCTCATCGAAGAAATCGAGGCAGCTCTTGATCACCAGCTCGTCGAGCGTCGCGCCGATCTCGGTGCCGAACAACATGTCGACGATGGCATAGAGCGGCCGGCCTGGCGGCATGTCGGCGCCGACCTGCGCCAGCAGCGCCGCGGCTCCGATTTCGCGGGGCGGCAGTGCCTGCCCGGCCAGTACGGCGTGGATATCGCCCGCATGAGCGAGTGTGGGCAGCGCCCCGATCGGCGTCTCGATCCGGGTCAGAAGCGTCATCAGCAGCCGTTCCAGATCGAGCCCGGCAATGGCCGGCTGCCCGGCGAGGAAGTGCGCCACCTGGTCCGCCAGCACGGCGCGGTCCACCTTGCCCTCAGCCAGCTGGCGCTGCTGGAGTGCGCGCGGCAAATAGCCGCGCGCACGGAACAACCGCTCGCCCGCCGCCACCGCCTGGTCGAACGGCAGGTGTTCCAGTCCGTAGAGCGGGTTGTGGTGGATAAAGGTGCGCATCGGCCAGAAGAAGGGGATCGGCTCCCCTGCCACGTGGACGATGGCGCGGATCTTGAGACGCCGCCCGAGCGCCAGATTCATAGGCCGCCTCCTGTCAGATAGAGTCCGGCAATCACGAAAACGCCCAGCACGCCGGTGTAGGCCAGGCTCGAAATGCGCCCGATGTCGCCGGAGGCCACGGCGCGCTCGGCACCGAAGATGAAGCCCTGCAGCAGCTTCGTCGCGGCCCAGCCCCAGACCAGCCAGATTGCCAGCACGCCCACCGCGCCGCTCAAGTCGAGCTTCTGCAGCAAATTCAGGAGCGCGAAGAAGCCCGGGAAGGGAGGCGTGGCGACGGCCGCCAGCACGGTCAGCGTCAGCGCGCCGGATAGACGCGGCTGGCTGCCGATGAGGCCGCCCTGCAGGCCCGCGTAGGCGGCGCCAAAGCGGCGCGCCAGCGGATGCGCAAGCAGGGCCACCAGGGCCGCTGGCAGGCTGAACCAGAATGCGAACGCATGCAGTTCCGCGCGATCGGCACCGCCGGCGGCGAGTGCCCAGGTCAGCGCGAGCGCGGAGGTGGCGAGAACGCCGGCCCACTGCCCCATGTCGCGCACGGTGAGCAGGCGCAGGGCGTAGAACCCGGCCGTGAGCAACGCCCACGGCACGACGTAGGGCGGCACCGCGTGCGATGCAAGCGTCAGCAGCGCCACGCCGAGCTGCGGCCACACGAGGAGCAGCACGCACTGTGCGACCGGCTTGCGCAGCTGCGCAAGGGCGCCATTGAACACGATGCTCAGCGGGAACAGGGGCAGGAACAGCGCGGCGATCAGCAGCAGCGTCATGTCACACCCACCGCAGCCAGACGTTGAGACGGCGCGACAGCCCCAGCACGGCCTGCGTCAACCAGGTATAGACGTCGGCGACGTAGAACTCGCGCGAGAGCAACGAATAGAGGGCCAGCCGCAGCGGCGAGGCCTCGCCGCTGCGCAAGCCGCCATTGGCCGTGGCGTAGTAGGTGGCCGCCCAGCCGCCGACGACTGCGAGCGTGAGAATGGCCGCAAGCACCTCGAAGGTCCCGAGCGGAATGCTGGCCGCCGCGTAGAGGCGGTCGCTGAACGCGCGGTCTGGATAGAGGAAAAGGTCGAACGCGTGGCCGATCCAGGTATAGCCGGCGACGACGATGACGAGCGACAGGATGATCATCGCCATCAGCCGCCACGGGCTGCCGGCGCGCAGGCGGTAGGTGACGAACAGCAGCTGTGCGCCGGTGACCCAGCCGAAGAACAGCAGGATGATCGCGCCCTGGCGCCCGACGAAATCGTCGTCGACCAGCCAGTGCGACAGGCCGAGGATGATGAAAGGCACGACCACGGTAAGTGCCGCCGCGACAACCCAGGGCAGGCGGTAGGCAACCGGCTTGCGTTCGACCACGAAGGTGTAGACGTCATCGTGCGGCACGCCGTCGTGTTTGCGCGCGTTATTGATCACGCTGCCGGCGCCGAGGAACAGTGTGCCCTTGAACAGGCCGTGCGCGATCAGGTGGTAGATCGCCAACGAGAACGCACCGACGCCGGCCTCGACGAACATGAAGCCCATCTGGCCCATGGTCGAATAGCCGAGCGACTTCTTGATGTCGTTCTGCATCAGCATCAA
Source organism: Hydrogenophilales bacterium RIFOXYD1_FULL_62_11 (assembly GCA_001802655.1). Taxonomy (GTDB): domain Bacteria; phylum Pseudomonadota; class Gammaproteobacteria; order Burkholderiales; family Thiobacillaceae; genus Thiobacillus. Next base: position 74,178 of record MGZO01000077.1, on the reverse strand, counting down.
CACCGAACCGAGTATGGCCGTGACCAGCCCGACCACGAACACCAGGTGCAGCACTTCGCCGGCATGCACGAACACCGGGGCGAAGCGATTGAGGATGAATCCGCCGGCGTTGACGATGCCAGCATGCATCAGCGCCGACACCGGCGTCGGCCCTTCCATGGTGTAGGGCAGCCAGGTGTGCAGGGGGAACTGCGCCGAGCGCGCAAATGCGGCGAGCGCGACCAGGAATGCGGTCACCGTCGTCAGAGGCAGGCCGACGACGTGATGTGCGCCAGGATCGGCCCCGATCAGCTCGAATAATGCCGGCAGCGACGTCGTCCCGTAGGCCTGGTAGAGCAGGACCGCAGCGAGGATCAGCGGCAGGTCGCCGAGGCGATAGGTGAAGAACGTCCAGAAGGCATAGCGCTGTGCAGCGGGCCGCGCGGCGTCGTGGCCGAGCAGGAAGTAGAGCAGCACCCCGATCAGATGCCACGCGACCAGCAGGGTGACGAGATCGCCGGCGGCCACCATCAGGAGGATCGCCGCGGCCATCAGGTCGAGCAGGATGTAGAAGCGCGCATAGCCCGGCTCCTCGGCCATGTAACGCACGGCGTAGACGTGCACCACCAGGCTTATGCCGGCGACCATCGCTGCCATCAGGCTGGCCAGCGGATCGAGGTAGAGGCTGCCCCAGCCCCGGCCGAGCGACATCCAGTGCGGCTGCCCCTCGACCAGATAGAAGGCGAGCGAGGCCGCGGCGAGCAGGAAGGTGAGCACCGCGAAACCGACGCTCAGGCGCGCGACCCCGCGCCGCGACCGAACGCCAAGCAGCGCGATCAACAGGGCTGACAGCAAGGGCATGGCCGGAAGTAGTATCGTCAGCTTGTCCACCGCGTCAGTGCCTCCCTAGTCAAGAATCAGCTTCAAAATGGCGCACCCGATTGCGCCCGGTCGCACCGTCACGCGATCTTCGTAATAGACCGATGAATCCATTCGGATCGGCCCTATGCCGGGTTCACCAGCCCGAAAACCGCGAACGCTCAACAGCGAGCGCGATCTGCTGCCTTTCCTGCCAGCCTGTCTGTGTGGTTTGCAAAGCCGAACGCAGCATCCCCGGCAGCGCTTTGGGCGCGCATGCTGTCGAACCCGATGGTGTCGATGGCAGGACTGTAAATAAGTCGGAGATTGAACTAAAGTGAATTGTTTAGATTAAATCCATATACAGGAGTAAATGATTGAAGCTACGTAACGTCACCTTGAACCAGATGCGTATTTTTCACAGCCTCGGTCGAAACCTGAGCTTCACCCGCGCAGCAGAAGAGTTGTTTCTTTCCCAGTCGGCAGTGTCGATTCAGGTCAAACGCCTGGGGGAAAGCGTGGGCATGCCCCTGGTTGAACAAGTGGGCAAGCGCATTTTCCTGACAGAGGCCGGCAAGGAGCTGTTCGAGGCCTGCCGTGACGTGCTTGATCGTTTGCGCGTGCTGGATGAGGACATGACAGGGCTCGAAGAAGGAATAAGGGGACCGCTCAACCTCGCTGTTATCACCACAGCGAAATACTTTATGCCCCACCTGCTCGGTGTCTTTTTGCGCGAGCACCCGGCAGTGGAGCCACGCTTGACGGTCACCAATCAGACCCGGATTTTCGAAAGGCTGGAGGGCAACATGGATGACCTGGTCATCATGGGAACCCTGCCCGAAAATCTCGACCTCGAGGCTGCGTATTTTCTGGACAATCCCCTGGTTGTGGTGGCCCAACCCGACCACCCGCTGGTCGGCGTCAAGCAGATCCCGCTGGAGCGAATCGCACAGGAGCGCTTTCTGTCGCGCGAGCCGGGTTCCGGCACGCGCGCGGCGCGCACCCGCCTGTTTGCCGAGCACGGGCTGGCCATTCGGACTTACATGGAACTGGGAAGCAGCGAGGCGATCAAGCAGGCGGTCATGGCGGGGCTGGGCATCTCGGTGCTCTCCCTGCACAACCTGCGTCTCGAATTGAGAACCGGCCTCATCGCCGTGCTGGACGTGGAGCACTTTCCCTTGCATCGGCAGTGGTATGCCGTACACCTGAAGGGCAAGAAGCTGTCAGCGACGACGCGCATGTTCCTGGATTTTTTGCTTAAGGACGGTGCCCGACTCTGCGAAGAGATCCAGCCCTATTTGACGGCCTTGTCGCCACCCGCCAAAAAGCCGGGCCAAAGGAAAAGAGACATAAGGTGAGCCTTAAAGCCTCATCTGTGAATCGTCAAACCGGCTTGATTTAAGTTCCAGTGGCTTGATTTAACTGGATTTTCGCCTTCGCGGAACACACCGCGAGCTGGCGAGCGCGGTTGCGCATGTTTTCGGTCAGTTGCGCAAACTTGCGAGAATTATTCGTCTTCGCCGAGTTCGGGATCCCAGCCCTTGTCCCGTGCAGTGGCCACCGCCCTGGAATAGATCTCGGTGTGGCGTTGCTGGAGTTCGGGCGGCAGGCGGCTGGGCAGGTTGGAATACTTGTCCCATTCGACGCTTATTTTGTCCATCAGTAGTTGCATCCGGCCCAGGTCCCAGCCGGTGCAATCTTCGGTTTCGGGGATGAAGCCAAACACCCAGCCGTCCAGCACGATACGACCGAGCTGGGTGATGCCGTGATGGTCCTGGTGAAATCCAATATACGTATTCATGTGCGCATTTTACCGGGTGAGCCCTGCATACAGCAGCGGTAATTTTTGGTTACGGCCGCTGCTTCGCAGCTTAACGCCGACTGCGTCGGCATTAGCCTGCGCCGAAAGCGCCCGCTCATTATCTTGTTAAACCTGCATAAAGTAGCGGAAGCTTTTCCGGCAGGCGCTGTACATGGTCGACCACCATGAAATTGTTCTGGCCGAAGATGCGCGAGACATAGTTATCCGCACGCGGGTCCAGACTCATGCAATAAGTGACCACGCCGAGTTTGGCGACCTCTTCCACGGCCTTTTTGGTATCGGCGCGCAGATATTGCGGGTCGCGCACGTCCACGTCAGCGGGTTCGCCATCGGTGATGACGATGAGCAGGCGCTTCGCCGAGCGCTGCAGGTGAAGGTGATGGCCGGCATGGCGGATCGCCGCGCCCATGCGGGTGGAAAGCTGCCCCGTCATGCCCGCAAGTTTGGCTTTGGGCGCGTCATCCCACTGCTGGTCGAAATCCTTGAAGCGGTAATACTCGACATCGTGTCGGCCATCGGAACAGAAGCCGTGAATGGCAAACGGGTCACCGACCTTGTCGATCGCATCGGCCAACAGCACGCAGGCTTGCTGGGTGAGTTCGCGCACCGAGTATTCCTGCCCCTGCACGGTTTCGTTGGTTGACTCGGACAAATCCAGCAGCACCAGAATCGAGAAGTCGCGCGTCTTGCGCACACTGCGCATCATGATGCGCGGATCGGGTTGGTTGCCCAGACGGATGTCGATGAAGCTGGCGATCGCCGCGTTGATGTCGATCTCGTCGCCGTCTTCCAGCTTGCGAATGCGCTGCACGCCCTGCGGCTGCATCGCGTCGAGCAGGAATTTCATGCGATGGATTTCGCGTTTGTACTGCGTCGTGATGTCTTCGATGATCTGCAAGTCACCCGATTTCGCACGCTTTTCCTGCACCGTCGCCCAGGCCGGACGCTCCAGCTGGATCTGGTAATCCCATTCGGAATAGTGGAAAGGGTCGGACAACGGCTCCTTGCCTTCGAGCTCGTTCCAGCTCTTGCCCATGTCTTCGTAAGGGAAAAGCTCGGTCGGCAACACCCAGATTTCCTGCGCATCGTCGCCCGCGCCTTCGACCTCGACTTCATTGGCCATTTCCATCACGTTCACATATTTGCGCACTTGCTTGACGGAGTCATAGCCCGCACCGGCGGCCTTGTTGAAATCAAATTCTTCGAATTCCCAGAAGTAGCGGTTGTCGTCGCGGTAGATCGCGGTCAGCAGGTCAGTACGTGGACTGAACGGAATGCGCTTCTGCGCAAAGCTGTGCGCCAGTTGCACGCCGATTTCCCACGAGGTGTGATTGTCGTCAAGCTTTTCCTGTGCCTGGGCAAACAGCAGACGGCCTTCTGCAATCCAGGGGTCACTGTCCACGTAACTGTCATCCAGCAACGCGCGCGCCAGGCGATTGAGGTAATCACCCATGCTGGCATTCATCTCGGGCGTGGCGGTGTGCAGCTTGCACCACAACTGTTTCATTCCGGGGAAGCGGCGGATCGTCAGTGCCTCAACGCGGGCATCTTCGATGACGGAGATCACCGCCATCTGCATCGGATTGAGCGCTTCGGCGGAAATCGGCTGGCGGGTTTCGACCATGTGCGCTGCGCAGTGCGCCGCGGTCGCGCGGTAGAGCTCCAGACCGGAAACGGGCTCCTGGCCTTCAGGCGTGAAGTCGTCCAGCGCGTCCGGCAGATGCAGCAGATAGTCTTCGATATAGGGCTTGTAGCCCTCGCGTGACTCAAAGTCGCCGGCAGTCGGGCGCATGAAAAAGTCGCGCGCCCACAACGCCCGCAGATACATGTTGATGCGGCGCTGCACATCGACCAGCAGTGTGCCCTTGCGCTCCTTCTGCAACATCGCGATCGAGTCTTTCGACTCCAGGCTGAAGTAGCGTATCTGTTCTTCGTAATTGGTGCGGTGTGCGTGTGCACCCCACAGCGCCCAGCGCCGCAGGCCGCCCAGCGTCAATTGCTGAAACAGTATTTCGAGCTTGTCCAGCATCGGCCGCACGCCGCGCGGCGCCTGCGCGATCAAGTTGTTGATGAATTGCAGGTAGTTGATGAACAACGCGGCGTCGCCCAGCCGGTTGGCCGCAGTCGGTGCGGTGGCCAGCAGCAGTTCGATCACCGAACCCGAGGTTCTGGATGCGAGCGAAAGCGCGGCAGTGAGGAGATCGCCGATCACGTCCTCGCCGACTTCCTTGGCGACCTGCGGCGCATCCACAATCCAGGCCTCGATCAGCGTGTCGCCCTTGCCGAGTCCACGAATGGCGGCCGCGCCTTTGACATAGGTATCCAGCCCGCGCGGCGAAAACACCTTGGTGGCGTCGTGCCAGTTGGCCTTGAGCGCCTCCTGGCTGTGCGGCGACAGGTCTTCCAGTAATTCGGTGTAGTCAGCGAGATTGATCGACATGATGTTCCTTAGGATTCAGCGGTCAGGGGCCGGGATACAGGGGCAGGGAGCGGGTCGGTGTGGCC
>MGZO01000077.1:59427-69005 GCA_001802655.1 Hydrogenophilales bacterium RIFOXYD1_FULL_62_11 | reverse complement strand
CTGCCCCCCGCCCTCTCCCCTCGCATTAGAAGAACGTACTTACCGCAGCATCCAGTGCATCGCGCATATCCGGGTCGTCGGTGATCGGGCGCACCAATGCCACCCGGCACGCCGCCAAGGGTTCTACGCCCTTGGCGATCAGCGAGCCTGCGTAAATCAGCATGCGGGTGGACAAGCCTTCATCCAGCCCGTGGCCTTTGAGGTTGCGGCTACGCTCGGCTATCGACACCAACTTGCCTGCGACTTCAATGGACACACCCGATTCATGGGCAACAATTTCAGATTCGATCGTGTGGTCAGGATAGGTGAAATCAAGGCCGCCAAAACGCTGTTTGGTGGATTGTTTCAAATCCTTCATCAGCGACTGATAGCCGGGATTGTAGGAAATCACAATCTGGAAATCGGGGTGGGCATGGAGCAGCTCACCTTTCTTTTCCAGCGGCAGCACGCGGCGGTTGTCGGTTAGCGGGTGGATCACCACGGTGGTGTCCTGCCGCGCTTCGACGATCTCGTCGAGATAAACGATCGCACCATGGCGCGCACCGATGGCGAGCGGACCGTCTTGCCATTCGGTGCCGGAAGCCGAGAGCAGGAAACGACCGACCAGATCGCTGGCGGTCATGTCTTCGTTACACGCAACGGTAATCAGCGGCTTGTTCAACTTGTGCGCGATGTATTCGACGAAGCGGGTTTTGCCGCAGCCGGTCGGACCTTTCAGCATCATCGGCATGCGCACCGAGTAGGCGGCCTCAAACAACTCGACCTCGTCGGCGACTGGACGGTAATAGGGTTCCTTGGTGATGCGGTACTGGTCAACGATATTGCTCATGAGAGGCTCCTTGTAAGAACACAATTTTTTCCCCGCTGGGGGATGCAGAATCCGCAAGCGCTAAAGTGCCAACGGCTTTGCTAGTCCACGAATAGCGCTCAACCCGCCCGCGCGCCATTCGTCGACAAACAAAAAGCCCCCGCGCCCAGCGGACGACGGGGGCTGATACGGTCACCCGTCGCGACTTAAACAGTCTTGCCGCGGAAAATCACCATGGCCGCACCTTGCGACTGGTTGAAGTTGTTGTAACCCACCAAACGGACGTGATTGTTGGGGTTGGCCTTGTGACAGGCTTCAGCTTCAGCGATCACCACATCCACATCGGTTTCGCCAAACATCGGCAGCTTCCACATGTACCAGTACGAATCCATCAGGTACTCGGGTTCGGTGTGCTCGATAGCGGGGTTCCAGCCTTTTTTAACCAGATACTCAACCTGCTTGCGGATACCGGCTGCATCCATCGGGGGCAGATAGGAGAAGGTCTCGAATTTGCGGCTGGCGGGATCAGACACGCGGCTTTTGTAATCCATTACTTCAGACATTTCATTTCCTTTCAGGTGTAGGTTGGGCTAGGCGCAGCCGTAGCCCAACATATCGCATCGTTTCGTTGGGCTTCGCTTTTGCTCAGCCCAACCTACAGTCAGCTATTACTTGTGCGCGACGTCCAGCTTGTCGACGGTGTCGAACTCGAACTTGATCTCTTTCCACGTTTCCATGGCGATCTTCAGTTCGGGGCTGTGTGCGGCGGCAGCGGTCAGGATTTCCTTGCCTTCTTTTTCGATGGCACGACCCTGGTTACGGGCTTCCACACAGGCTTCCAGCGCGACGCGGTTGGCGGCGGCGCCAGCTGCGTTGCCCCAGGGGTGGCCGAGCGTACCGCCACCGAACTGCAACACGGAGTCGTCACCGAAGATGGCGACCAGTGCGGGCATGTGCCACACGTGGATACCACCGGAAGCAACCGGGATCACGCCGGGCATCGAGCCCCAGTCCTGATCGAAGAACAGGCCGCGCGCACGGTCTTCCGGAATGAAGCTGTCACGCATGGTGTCGATCCAGCCCAGGGTCGCTTCGCGGTCGCCTTCCAGCTTGCCGACAACGGTACCGGAGTGCAGGTGGTCACCACCGGACAGACGCAGCACCTTGGTCAGCACGCGGAAGTGAATACCGTGGTGGGGGTTGCGGTCGAGCACGGCGTGCATGGCGCGGTGAATGTGCAGCAGCATGCCGTTGTCACGACACCAGTTGGCCAGACCCGTGTTAGCGGTAAGTCCGCCGGTCAGGTAGTCGTGCATGATGATCGGTGCGCCGATTTCCTTGGCGTACTCAGCACGCTTGTACATTTCTTCCGGGGTCGGAGCCGTCACGTTCAGGTAATGGCCTTTACGCTCACCGGTTTCACGTTCGGCCTTCATGGTCGCTTCGTGCACGAACTGGAAACGGTCACGCCAACGCATGAACGGCTGGCTGTTGACGTTTTCGTCGTCCTTGGTGAAGTCCAGACCGCCACGCAGACACTCGTACACCGCGCGGCCGTAGTTCTTGGCCGACAGACCCAGCTTCGGCTTGATGGTGCAGCCCAGCATCGGACGACCATATTTGTTCATGCGGTCACGTTCGACCTGGATACCAGCAGGCGGGCCGCCGCAGGTTTTGACGTAGGCGATCGGGAAGCGAATGTCTTCCAGACGCAGGGCGCGCAGCGCCTTGAAGCCGAACACGTTGCCGACCAGCGAGGTCAGCACGTTAACGACAGAACCTTCTTCAAACAGGTCGATCGGGTAAGCCACGAATGCGTAGAAGCAGGTATCGTCGCCGGGCACGTCTTCGATACGGTAGGCGCGGCCTTTATAGTAGTCGAGGTCAGTCAGCAAGTCGGTCCACACGGTGGTCCAGGTACCGGTCGACGATTCGGCGGCCACCGCAGCGGCAACTTCTTCACGCGGCACACCGGCTTGCGGGGTGATCTTGAAGCAGGCCAGCAGGTCGGTATCCAGCGGGGTGTAATCCGGGGTCCAGTAGGTATGGCGGTACTCTTTCACGCCAGCGTTATAGGTTTTAACAGCCATGATTCCTCCTAATAAAGGTCGGGTTTCCGTGTAATGCCACAGCGGCTCAACACGATGGAACGCATCTTGCAGCAGACGAACCATCAATAACAGTCGATATTTTCTATTTATGAGATAGACTTTTATCTATGTATATCTGATCCGGCACCCCGAAATGCACCGCCACACCACCTTTCGTCAACTTGAGATTTTCGAGTCGATCGCCCGCCTGGGCAGCTTCACCCGCGCCGCCGAAGAGCTGTATCTGACCCAGCCCACCGTCTCCATGCAGATGAAGAAGCTCGCGGATAACATCGGCGTACCCCTGATCGAGCAGATCGGAAAAAAGATCCATCTCACCCTGGACGGCCAGCAGCTGGCGCAGGCCACCCGTGAAATTCTCAACATCCTCAATCACTACACCATGTCGGTGGCCGAACGGCAGGGACTGAAGCAGGGGCAATTGCGCCTGATGGCGATCACCACCGCATCCTATTTCGCGCCGCGTCTACTGGGTGAATTCGCCAAGCTGTATCCCGGCATCGACGTCAGCCTGCGCGTCACCAACAAGGAGCAGGTGCTGGCCAGCATCGCCGACAATCTCGACGACCTGTATTTTCTCGGCCAGCCGCCGGAAGACATCGACGTCGTCGCCACCCCCATCATGGACAACCCCATCATCGTGCTGGCCGCGCCCGACCACCCGCTGGCGAACAAGAAAAAAATCCCGCTCGAACGCATCGCGCGGGAAACCTGGCTGATGCGCGAAAAAGGCTCCGGCACCCGCAACGCCATCGAGCGCATCTTCAGCGGACACGGCCTCAACATTCACCCGCGACTGGAACTGGGCAGCAACGAAGCGATCAAGCAGGCCATCCTTGCCGGACTCGGCATCTCCGCCCTCTCGCGCCACGCCCTCACGCTCAATGCGGCTGACCAGTTCGCCGTGCTGGATGTGGTGGGCTTTCCGATCCTGCGCCACTGGTACGCCGTGTATCCGGCCGGGCGGCAGCTGTCGGTGGTGGCGCGGGCGTTTCTGGATTATTTGCTGGGACGCGAAGATGCGGTGCCTGCGGTGACGGGCAAGAGGGAAAAATGAATTGGAGCGAATACAGCGCCTAATCGCTTCAAAAAATGGAGCGATTAGGCTGTGCAAAGCCCGTTTCCTTCTGGCCACGTGAAATCGTGGTCTGTCCCCTGTTGTTTCATGGTCTGTCCCCTGTTGTTTCAACATCCACCCGCGCCTGGAACTGGGCAGCAACGAAGCGATCAAGCAGGCCATCCTCGCCGGCCTCGGCATCTCCGCCCTGTCCCGCCACGCCCTCACGCTCAATCAGCCCGACCAGTTCGCCGTGCTGGATGTGGTGGGCTTTCCGATCCTGCGCCACTGGTACGCCGTCTATCCGGCCGGGCGGCAATTGTCGGTGGTGGCGCGCGTTTCTTGATTATTTGTGGGGCGGGGGGAGGCGGCGCCTACGGTGGCGGGCAAAAGGGGAAAATGAATTGGAGCGAATACAGCGCCTAATCGCTTCAAAAAATGGAGCGATTAGGCTGTGCAAAGCCCGTTTCCTTCTGGCCACGTGAAATCGTGGTCCGTCCCCGTTGTCATTCTTATTCACGAGAAACCATGGTCCGTCCCCCGGTTATTTCAGGTTTTGCCGACGCCAAGCTCTCACAATATGCAGCAGCAACCGTGTCTACTGTTTAAGCCATGTTTTCTTGATAGCGTCAAAATCGAGATCCTTCCATTCCTCTTTCCATAACTGGAAGTACGGTATGTCATGGGACGAAGGGGCAGGATCGCAGACGGCAACCTTGATCAGGGAAGGCATGACTACGGATTCACCGATAAGCAGTGCTTCCCCGGCACTTAGTGTGGGCAACTTGTCGCACAAGTTCCCGAGCGTGTCTGGCAACAGCCGTGCCACGTAGCTTTGATCGTTCGGATTCGTCAGCCTCATCGCTAGGAAGTTGCTGCACTGGGAGAATATCGTCTCCGATATTTCAGAGGGCCTCTGGCTCGAAAGGAGAAGCGTGACGCCGTATTTCCGGCCTTCCTTCGCGATGCGCTCAATCGAGAGCTTGGATGCCCTAAACCTAGCGAGGTCGCTATTGGGAACATATTTGTGCGCCTCCTCGTAGACCAGCAGGATCGGCGCGTCACTGTTGATGGGCTCGCCTGCTTTGCTTCTCAGCACCTTGTAGTGGTAACCGTGTTCGAACAGTATCCTGGAAATGAGCGAGACGGTGATGCTCAGCACCTCGAAAGGTACGCCGCTCAGGTCGATGACGGTGACGTTCGAATTCTTGTCGCCGTAGCCAATTAAGCCCTTGAGCGTACCTTCCAACGTGGCAGTATCGGCTGCCGCACCGAATAGAAACTCCAGCCTCTCCTGCGATACCTTCGCCTCGAAACGAGTGAAAAACTTCTCAAGTGTCTTATCGGCGTAGCTGCCATTCGTGATGCTATCCCGCTTGGTCTGATGGAACTCAAGTCGGTTCTCAAAATACTTATCGAGTCGCTGCTGCGCGGTCAATTGCAAGCCATGCGTCGTATCCGTCTTGCCGTCCGCCGGGAGGGAGTAGGAGTCATCCTTAACCATGTAGCGTGACTCACTCTTAGCGTTCACGGTCTCTTCTTTGATGTTGTACAGCGCATTCAATACTTGATGAATATCGAATTTCAGCGGGCTATCGTAGAAGATAGATTTCGCTCCGGGGTTGTGCTTCCTTTTGTTTTCTGTGACGAGGTGACGGAACACCGACGATTGATTGTAGTTGTCGCGCTCACCGGTATCCAAGAGGATCTCTTCGAGTTCCTCGCTGTTAAGGAGCCAGTAAGGAAGGTGCAGGTTGTCTGCGTCGAGGAAGTTCGCGTCTGGAAAAGCCGTCTTGTATTCGGAGTGGATATCGAAGATGACGACATGAGAGTTGTTCAGCTCGTAGCCGCCGTCCTTCTCGGCAACAGCCGTCTGAATGATCTTCGCGATTGTGTGTGACTTCCCGGCTCCAGTCGATCCGACCACAGCAATGTGCTTGTTGAAGAACCGATTGCCGTCCACGGGAACCATGATTTCGGCGTTCGCCGCCAGCGAACTGAACGTGAACTTCTTGGCCGATTCAACCGATTCCTCGAAGATCTTTTTGATATCTTCCTCAGTCGCCGGTGAAACACCTGTTGGAGGAATGGTCAGTGTATCGCCGCCCCGTATGAACTTTCCGTCGCTGATGATGCCGAGCGGCATCGCTTCGATGATGTGGCGGCGTTCCGCCCTCTCCGTGACCTCTATGCAGAAATTCTCGATGATCGCTATCAACGCGCAAGATTCGCTGTCCGTTATCCGCAGGTAGGAGCCGACCTTGATGCTCTTTCCGTCCGAGAAGGCTGCGATGTCATCGACAGAGATTTTCACCTTGTCTGGATACACCGCGATTACTTCGGCCTTCATCTTTTTTGAATCTGTCATGTTATAGGGCCTCGCTAATGAAATATGTGCTTTTAATCTTGATCGAATGATGGGGGACGGCCGCTGGCACGTGCACGGATTCCACAGGGGAGGCCTTGAAGAAATCGAAGAAATTAACGACTGAACCTGTAATTGCGGCGATCACAGGTGCGAGCTGCTCCACCGCGGGTATGAACTTGAGCTGGATCAGGTTCTCCTTAGTGGGAGCTGCGGCGAGGTGCGCAGGGGAGAAGGCGGAGCCGTTGAACGGGTAGCCGTCCGTGAACTTGACTCCTTGACCCAGCAGGCTTTTCTTCAGCGAAACCATGTCGGGCTGTTGGAGGCCGCGCAGGAGGACATACGGGCAGAAACGATCCTCCGGTGGCGTGCGCTTGTGCTCTACGTGCGAAAGCACGTTACCGATTTTGACGAGGAGCGCGACTGCTTTCGATAGATCGAATTCGTCGGTCATATCTATGACGAAGATCCTCGACGCTTTGGGCACCTTGGTGGAAGCGAACCTAAAGTATTTCCGCTTGATAAGCTTTGCGTAGTAATCATCGCCGAACTTCTGTTGCAGCCACAAGCTGAAGACGATCTCCTTACGATTCACTGCCGCGACGAATTTCGCTTTCGTAATCTTGCGGTCCTTCACGTTAGCCTGAATCGCTAAGGCCTGAATCTCGTTGATCGCGTTCGGGTAGTAGAACACTTTGGCATCCTCGGAATCGCAGCCTGCAATCTCCGAGACGAGCAGCCTCATTACATGCTTCTGCTGTTCGTCATACGATGGCGCTCCAATATCTATTTCCAGAAGGCTGCGGAAGCTGGCCAGCTGAGCGTCGCTGACTCCGAGTTCCGTATGGACCTCGTGGGTAACTTTCTCCTGTGTATAAGTCAGAAAATTCTTCTTAATGAAGTCCAGATCGAAAGCAGCCGGAAGCTTTTCCTGACCTTCCTTGTAATGCCCGTAGACTTGATACTTGAACCTCTGGTCGATCGGGCAGCCCGCCGCGTGAAAGTGCTTGAGCATCTGGATCACGGCATCTTTGATTAGTGAATGGTTGTATTTCGAGCCCTCGTAGTACTTGCACTGGAGAAAGGCGCTGTCGTCGCCATCGTCCAGGTCGATATCCTCGATGCCCTCGACAACGACGCTCGATTGCGGTGTGGCCGCGCTAAGGAGTCGCACTATCGTGTGGTCAAACTGATAGAAGTAGCCCTTGATGGTCGCGTTAGCGGAGCGGTTTATCACTTTCTAGTTTCCCCTTTTATCTTGTAAAACGGCTGCAAACATGGCCTATCCTTGACCGATGAGCTGAGCTTTTTTTTCACAAATATACAACGTTCACGTTACATGAACATAAACACAACTTGAACAGCCGCCTTTGTTCATCTATTCTTAAGTTCACGTAACGTGAAAATTACCGAAAGATGAACATGGTTCATGGCCTACACCCTGCCGGGGACGCAAATCAGCTGCTACAGCGCGCCATAGAGGCATTTCGTCTGGTGACGGGTATCGAGGGGAAAGTTGGTCTCGATCAAATTCGAGAGCCACTCGATGCGGGCGCCGATGCCGTGGTCGAATTTGAAAAAGGCACGGGGCGCACCCGATACGCCACCGAGGTCAGGCTGGCGGCCATCGATCGCTTCAAGATGCTGGAAGCCTGGCAAGACCAGCGCGCCGCTTACCGAATTCCCCGGATGCTGGTGGTTCCGTACATGACGGCCGAGATGGCGGAACGCTGCAAGCTGCTGAACATTCCGTTCCTCGACGCCGCTGGCAATGCCTATCTGGATGCCCCCGGCCTGTTCGTATATGTCGCCGGGCGGAAGAAGCCCGATCTCCCGGAATTGAAGACACACGTTGCGCCACACCAGGCGTTTAAACCAACCGGGATGCGGATCATCTTTGCGCTGTTGATGAATCCTGCCCTCGCTGCAAAAAACTACCGGGATATCGCCAAGGCCGCAGGGGTGGCGCTGGGAACGGTAGGCTGGGTATTGAGGGATCTGAATGCCAAGGGGTATCTGCATGAGGTGCTGCGGGGCGAAAAGCGCGTGTTCAACCCCGACCGCCTGATGCAGGAGTGGGTTGCTTTTTACCCGGTGAAGCTGCGCCCGAAACTGAATGCGCGCCGCTTTCGCGCGCCCGATCCTGACTGGTGGAAGACCATTGATCTCACTGCATACGAAGCGCGCTGGGGAGGCGAGGTTGCAGCGGACAAGCTGACTGGGTATTTGAAGCCAGCCACCTTCACCCTTTATCTGCATGGCAAGCCCGACCGGCTGATCCTGGAACAACGGCTCCGGCCCGATGCGAGCGGCGACATCGAAGTGCTGGAAGCATTCTGGGACGTGGCTGAAGAGGCCGCCTGGCAGGGCGAACAACCGAATGACACTGTGCCGCCCTTGCTTGCCTATGCCGACCTGATGGCAACCACTGACAGCAGGAATCTTGAAACTGCGCGGATGATCCATGAGCGTTATCTGGCCCACGCTGACAATCCGACCTGACAAGCCGCTTGAGGCCACGCAGCTGGAGACCATGCGGCACGTGGATGCGGTCGCTCGCAGCCTCGGCCTTCGCTATTTTGTGGCGGGCGCGCTGGCCCGGGTCATCCTGTTGGAACATGTACATGGCCAAAGGCCCGGCCCCGCCACACGGGATATCGATTTTGGGGTGACGGTAGAAGACTGGCCCACGTTTCAGTCCCTGAAAAATGGGCTGGTCGATACGGGGGCATTTGAAACGTCCCCCGGCGCTGAGCATAGGTTGATCTATGTACTCAGCCCACATCGTCTCTGGATCGATCTCGTGCCATTTGGCGGCATTGAGCAGGACGGCAGGATGATCGCCTGGCCACCTGATCGTGCCATGGTCATGAACGTTGCAGGATTCAGCGAAGCTGCGGATGCGGCTATCGCAGTCGAAATAGCGCCGGATCTCACCGTGGCGATTGCCTCGCTCCCTTCGCTGGCCGTGCTCAAGCTCATCACCTGGCTGGATCGCTGGCCGGACAATCGGGGGAAAGACGCCCAGGACTTTTTCCACATTCTTTCGCGGTATGCCGAGGCGGGAAACATGGATCGTCTATACGACACGGAGCAGGCACTGATGGTCCGCGCAGACTTCGATCCCGACCTGGCCGGCGCAGGGCTGCTCGGCAAAGAGGCGGCGCAACTTTGTCTGCCCGAAACGGCCTCGCTCATCTCCGGGCTGTTTTCACACAGTCAAACGTTTGAGCGATT
>MGZO01000077.1:55574-59357 GCA_001802655.1 Hydrogenophilales bacterium RIFOXYD1_FULL_62_11 | reverse complement strand
TCGCAAGCCACATTCTCAGCGGGACACGAGTGGATGGCGATCACGCCGGAGCAGAAAAGGTGCGCCGATATCTGGCCTTATTTATCGCCTCGTACAACGAGTGATTGATCACGGAAGGCCCTGAACCACTCGGCGACTTTCCGCACCCATCAACAGAACGATGCGCATCGGCCATACTGATGTGAAACGAATGGAGACCGCCATGCTGACCCGCTATCTGCCTTTTCTGTTTGCGCTGTTTTCGGCATTTTCCCTGCATGCCGCAGAACCCGCGCCGGCTGCAAAAACGGGCGCCTACTACGGCGCAAAATCGACCGAGTATCCCGCCTGGTTCAAGGACAGCTTTCTGCATCTGCGGGAAGACATCGACGAGGCCCGCAAGAATGGCAAGCGCGTGATCCTGATGTTCACCCAGGACGGATGTCCGTATTGCTCGGCGCTGGTCGAGCGCAATCTGTCGCAGCGCGAGATCGAGTCCACGATGCGGGAAAAATTCGACGTCGTCGTGATCAACATCTGGGGCGACAAGGAACTCGTCGGGCTGGACGGCAAGACGCTCACCGAGAAGGACTACAGCGCGGCGCAGAAAATCCAGTTCACGCCCAGCCTGGTGTTCTTCGACGAGTCCGGCAAAACCCTGCTGCGGCTCAACGGCTATGTGCCGCCGGCGCGCTTGCAAGCGGCGCTCGACTGGGTGGGCGGACGCCATGAAAACAAGGTGGCGTTCCGCGATTTTGTCGCCGCGCGAGAAGTGCCGAAGCAGGCCTCGGGCGAGATGATCAAGCAGGACTTCTTCCTGAAGAACGCCACCGACCTGCGCCGCCTGGGCAAACAACCGAAGCCGCTCGCCGTGTTCTTCGAGCAGAAGGACTGCCCGGACTGCGAGGTGCTGCACCGGCGCGTGCTGGCCGACCCGGAAACCCGCGCCATGATTGCAAAATTCGACAACGTACAACTCGACATGTGGTCGCGCGCCGTGATCACCACGCCAGAAGGAAAACGCATGCCGGTGCGCGACTGGGTCCGCCAGCTCGGCGTCAACTTTGCCCCCGGCATCGTGTTGTTCGACACTGGGGGCAAAGAGGTGATCCGTTGGGAATCGTCCTTCCGCGTGTTCCACACCCTGGGCATGTTCGACTACGTCGAATCGAAGGCCTATCGCGAGGAACCCAGCTTTCAGCGTTTTCTCGCCGCCAAGACCGAGCACATCCGCGAGGCCGGGCGGGACGTGAACATCTGGCGCTACGCCGATGAACCGGTCGCCGCGCCCACCCGGTAAAGCGGGATCAAGGGGCTTGGCTCAAATATTTTTGCTGCCCCCGTTTGAACCGGTTATTGATCGCGTGATTCGTACTCAATGCCGCCGAGGTATTTGTACATCCAGTTGTAGAGCGCACAACCCACCACGGTCATGATGTAACCCATCAGCAGATAGGCGATGGGGAGAAAAAGAAAAAACAAAGGTGAGGGCTGATCGACCGCATTGCCCGCGGCATCGACGCCCGGCGGAATAAAGGAAACCAGGATCGCCATCGGGATCACGAAAATCAATGAGCCAAGTGCGGTGAGTACCCCGAATACTTTGGCGTTCTGGTGCGGTGACAGGCGTGCAATTTGCGTCTTCATTCTTTCCCCATTGATGGATGGTTTTCGTCAGTATGTTCAGCCCGCCGGCCCCGTTGTTTCGTCATTCGATCCAGGACGGAAAGCGGGTAAATTATGCCCTGATTCGAGTCCTCAACTTTAGAAAGAAGCCGGGTGCGGACTTCACCCAGTGACCCCTTCCCAATACTGATCCAGAGACCCATCCACCATGTCTTCTCTCACACTCATCATCGGCAACAAGAACTACTCGTCCTGGTCGATGCGACCCTGGCTGCTGCTGCGTCAGGCGGGCATTCCTTTCGAAGCGGTGCGCATCCCTCTGTACGTGCCGGGCTCGGAAATCGATCTGGCGAAATGGTCGCCTTCGGGCAAGGTGCCGGCGCTGCACGATGGCGGGATCCGGGTGTGGGATTCGCTGGCGATTTGCGAATATCTCGCCGAGCGTTTTCCGGACAAGCAGTTGTGGCCGGCCGATGCGGCGGCGCGGGCGGTGGCGCGCTCGGTGAGTGCGGAGATGCATGCGGGCTTCGGCGCGCTGCGCGAGCACATGTCGATGAACATTCGCGCGCGCTATCCGGGCCAGGGGCGCACGCCGGACTGCCTGGCGGATATCGAACGCATTCTGGCGATCTGGACGGATTGCCGCGCGCGCTTTGGCGGCGGCGGCGGTTTTCTGTTCGGGTGCTTTGGCATTGCCGATGCAATGTTTGCGCCGGTGGTGCTGCGCTTCCAGACTTATGGCGTGGCGCTCGAAGGTGCGGCGCGCGACTATGCCGATGCGGTGCTGGCGCTGCCCGCGCTGCAGGCCTGGGTGGCGGATGCGGTGGCGGAAACCGAACGCATTGAAAAATTTGAACGCGGCGAGGCGTTCGAACGCGACGTGTAAGCCGCGTCTGGCTTTACGCGCTGACCTATAGGGTCAGACACGATTTATTGCCCATGACCACGCGTTTCCTCGGCTATACACAAACGATCTGGCCATTTCAAAACGCCACACGTCATGCCCCAGTACATGAAGCTCATCTTGGCATGCCTCCTGTGCCTTGCCGTAATCGCGGGGCTGGTCTTGCTTGTCCGCCACTTTTTCTAGGCTACGCTGAAGACTCCAGCGGTTGCCGGAAAGGGCCTACAAAATGAAGCAGAACATGGGTGTGGCGGACAAGACCATCCGCCTCGTCGTGGTCGCGGTCATCGCGGCCCTCTATTTCACCGACCAGCTCACCGGGATTGCAGCGATCATTCTGGGCGTCATCGCAGTGGCTTTCTTGCTGACCAGCCTTATCGGCTGGTGTCCGACCTACGTGCCGTTCGGCATTTCCACCAAGAACGCGGATAAACCGCTGCGCTAGAAACGCCGAGGGCTTGGCAAGGTGCTGCAGATGCCGCAGCGCATTCCCGTTTCAGCGGGGCATTTGCATCACCATGAGTGGATTCAACTATCCATTCGGCGGTTTCGATTTGCTCGCCAGGGACGCCTTTTTTCTCTGCTCTCACCATTGCCGCGAACGTCTTGAAAGCGCTTAGGAAAAAGTGACCAGACTCGATTATTTTTGGATTCAAATGGATCAGGCATCGAGCATTGAACAACTCGAGAAACGCTCATGAATGCCAACGCCCGCATGCCAACCTGGTTCATCCCCCACGGCGGCGGCCCCTGCTTCTTCATGGCGTGGGATCCGCCCGATGCCTGGGACCGCCTGGCCGATTTCCTCCGGGGGCGGGCGGCCTCATTGCCCTGCACGCCGCGCGCCATCGTGATGGTTTCGGCCCACTGGCTGGAGCCGGCCTTCAGCGTCACCAGCGGTGCGCACCCGGAACTGATCTACGACTACTTCGGCTTTCCGCCGCACACCTACGAGCTGAAGTATCCCGCGCCGGGGGCGCCGCACCTCGCCGCACGCATCGCCGGGTTGCTGGACCAGGCGCAGATAGCTGTTCAGCAGAATCCCGCCCGGGGCTTCGACCACGGCATGTTCATTCCGCTGCTGCTGATGTTTCCCGACGCGAGCCTCCCGGTGGTGCAGCTCTCGCTGCACAGCAGCCTCGACCCGCAGGTGCATCTGCAGGCCGGGCAGGCCATTGAAGCCTTGCGTGATGAAGGGGTGCTGATCATCGGCAGCGGCATGAGTTTTCACAACATGCGCGCCTATGGCGACCCCCGGTTCGGGCCGGTCTCCG
>MGZO01000077.1:40133-55552 GCA_001802655.1 Hydrogenophilales bacterium RIFOXYD1_FULL_62_11 | reverse complement strand
CCGTGCGGTGGAGGCCGAGCCGCAGCAACGCCATCAAGCGCTGCTCGACTGGGTGCAGGCGCCATCTGCACGACTGTCACATCCACCGCATGCCGAGGAACACCTGCTGCCCTTGATGGTGGTGGCAGGTGCGGCGGGGCAGAACAGGGGCCAGCGCGTGTTTTCTGACCGGGTCATGGAAACCACCCTGTCCGCCTTCAGCTTCGGGTAGGGGTGAAGGCCGTCAAGCCTGTCACGGTGCTGCCGCGTCTGACTTTACGCGCTCGGCGACTCGAGCAGTCGTTGCAGGGTGTGGAGATCGCTCAGGACGAGTTCGGCATCTTCCTGGAATTGCTGGTCGGTCATGTCTTCGTGCTGGATGAGCGTAAACAGGAGTTCGCTGCCGTCCCCATTGGAAATGACCCGCATCGGGTTGGTGAGCCGGGCGCCGGAGGGAAGCGTGACGGTGTGGTCGAGCACGCCCAGATCGTTGTCGTGAACAAACTCGACCGTGACGCGCCCCAGCGGCGACTGCGCCACCCACTCGCCGTCGATCCGTTCGACCGATTCAAAGAACGACGGCACCCAGCGCGGCAGGTTTTGCGGGTTGGAGGCAAACGCATAAACGCGCGCCGGTGGCGCCGCAATGGTGACGGAATGGGTGTGTGCTTTCATGCCGCCGCCTCGCACAGCGCCTTCAACTTTGCCAGGGCCTTGGGCCAGGTGTCCTCCATGTAGGTCTCGAACTCCTGCTCCGTGTCAACGTCGATCTTGAGCTCGGTGGCCGTGCCCGCGTCAGAAAACGTGTAGTTTTCGTAGGCCGGGGTCCAGTTACGGGCGGCTTCGCTTTCGGTATCGTCGATGCCATCCTTGATGATGCCGAGGTGCCTGATGGAGACAAACTCGTACGGCCGGTTGCGGGCGATCATCGATACCATCCCTCTGCCGTCAGGAATCAGGAACCGGATCGTTTGGCCTTCGTCCCATGAGCCTTCGAAGTACGAGCCATCGGCGAATGCACTGGTCCATGTCTTGTAGGTCTCGGCGCCCAGCATGACGTGCCACACATGCTGTCGGGGCGCATCGATTACGGTGGTGTAATGCAGTGTCTTCATGGGTCACCTCGATTTCCGGACCGGAGTCCGTGTTGGCCGCTGGAGTCTGCCGCCGCTGGCGCCCGGGTCGACCGGGCGAGAAGCGTTCCGCCAAAAAGGCGTTCCGGACGCCTTTTCCCGTGGCGGCTACGCCAGTCCGAATGACCCGGCTGAAACCACTCTCCAAGGCTCGGGCGCGTGGGTTCGGATCCGGGGACGACCAGCACATCATGTCCTAAGCTTCTGAATCAGCTTAGGACAAATATTTCGGGATTGAGCAGGCTTTAATGCAAATGCCAAGCCGGCCTGGGCGGCGGAATGCAGGGGCAAAAGCCGAGTATGTATTTCTGCAAACAAGGCTTGGCAGGGCAGCCGCGCCATGTCTCTCTTGGCGTCTCCCGCACCCGGATTTTTGGGTCTTACGGTTTGCGCAGACGTTTGACGAAGTGGACGATCTTGTCCAGCTGAAAGTGCGTTTGTTTGCCGGCCCGCTCGGATTTCAGGGTCAGTGCTTTTTGCACCAAGTCGCTAAAAGCAATCAGATCCTGACGCGGATAATTGTCCTGCACGCCGCTGTCCTGAAAGAACTCGGCAATCCAGTGCGCATCCAGTTCGTCTTTTCCGGTCTCCTGCAAATATTCATTTGCAGCCATCTCGACGTATTCGCTCAGCTTGGTCATCGCGGCTCCCGGCAACATTCCCACTCCACGACTAGCGCACCCGGCCCAGGCGTCCGTTGTGGCTGCCCATGTACCAGAGCTGGCCCCGGGCATCGACGATCATCTTGCGGATGCCCGCCCCCGGCGTAGGCAGCTTCACCACGCGCAGCGCATTGCTACGGGGGTCCAGGCGCACCACGCTGTCGCTGCGGATTTCGTTGACCCATACGATGCCGGCGCCATCCACGGTCACCGCGTAGGCACCGCCTTCCGGACCGGTGGGCAAGGCGACTTCGCGCACCACGCGGCGGGCGGCGGGATCGACCTGCACGAGCGTGTTGTGACCGTAAAGGGTGACCCACAGGCTGCCGTCCGGCGCGGTAGCCATGCGGCGCGGGCGCGAGCCCGCGGGCAGGACCAGCTCCGCCAGCTTGCCGGTGGCGGGGTCGAGAATGCCGAGGCGGTCGTCGCCCATGCGGCAGAACCACACCCGGCCCTGGCGATCCAGAGTGAGGCCATAGGGACCACCTGCGGTGAGGGTTTCGGTGATTTTTCCACTCGCGGTGTCGAGCTGCCCGATGCGGTTGCCGCTCTGCAGGGTGAACCAGAGGGTGCTGCCGTCGTCGCTGATCACCAGGGTATGGGGGCCGCCGTCGCGGGTGGGCGTGGGGAACTCGCGCACCGTGCCGGTGGCGGGGTCGAGGCGCCCGATGGTGCCGTTGCCGTTGCCGGTGGTCCACACGATGCCTTTGCGGTCCACCAACAAGCCGTGGGGATGATGCTTCGGTGGCAAATCCCACTCCTTGAAGGTTTGGCTGGCGGGATCAAAACGCGCCACCTTGTTGCCCGCCATCACGGCGATGAAGATGCTGCCGTCCGGCGCCACCGCCGGGTCGCGGGCAAACGCCGGGGTAGGCACAGACCATTCGGAAACCTGACCGCTGAAGCTGACCGGGGTGCCGGCCGGGGTGCCGTAGTTGGAGCCGCCAGCCAAGGCCAGCGGGCTAATGAGGGTGAGGATCAAAATCAGAAGTGTGTTCATGGCTGCCTCCTCAAAAGTTGACTCCGGATGCCTGCGGCCGTTCCCCGCTGAGGCGTCTCAGTGGTTACGACCCTACGCTCAACCAGCTCGGCCGGTTGCCGGGAAGTGCGCGGCGAAATGTGAGGGAAGCGAAGTGCTCGTCCAGACACTATGATGAATTTTCCAACCATTTGTTGCGGAGGGCGCTCATGAACCATTCTTCTTGCAGCGGGCATGTGCGCCTGCACCGGTTCGGCAACTGAGTCATGGCAGCCCCTGACTTAGTCGATCTGGCGCAGGCCACGGTTGCCGTAAGCACCCTTCTCGAGGGCATGAATCTTTCCGCCCACCTTTATGCCGTCGAGCCCAGGGAGGGGAAGTGGGCGGTGACCGTGGAGTGCGCCACCGGCTCGGGCTGGCAGCGCGTGGAACTGCGGGCAGGCCCTGAACTGCTGGCCGCGATCAGCGGCGATGCCGAGGCCCGGGCGACCCTGCTCGCCCAATGGCAGGCGCATCTGGTCGACTGCAAATACGACTGATGCCCCCGAGGCGCTTGCACGGGCCACGATCAGCGACCGCAAGCCCGGCTGGCAGCGAGACATCGAACGCGACGAACATGAGGATTGGGGTTTCCCTGCCATGCGCGAACAGGCTCCATCGGCTTCACAAAATCGTTTGAAGAAACGTCCCGACTTCCCGCGTATAGACCTCCCGGCTGACCAGTAACGCATCGTTGTGCCCGCCGCGCAGTTCGACCAGTCGCTTTGGCTCACGTGCAGCCTCGAGCAATGCCTGCCCATGGCTGAATGGAATGATCTCGTCTTCGGAGCTATGCAGGATCAGTACCGGGCAATTCACGTTGCCGAGCGCCGTCCGCGTGTCGTAGCGATAGCGCACCAGCCGGGACGCCGGAAACAGGGGATATAAGGCTTGGGCCATTTCGGGGACCGAAGTAAAGCTGGCGTAAATGACCAGCCCTGCCGGCGGTTGCCGTGCGGCAAGCCAGGCCGCGATCGAGCCACCGAGGGACTCGCCGAACAGGACGATCCGTTCCGGCGCCAGGCGTTTTTGCTGCGTCAGGTAGTTCCACGCAGCCAGCGCGTCCTGATAGGTGCCTTCCTCGCTCGGCTTGCCGCTGCTGGCGCCATAACCGCGGTAGTCGATGATGAAAACGTTCAGCCCCAGCCGGTGAAACGCCTCAATCTGATCGAGGCGGTGCCCAATGTTGCCGCCATTGCCGTGAAGATAGAGCAGCGTGCCGCGTGCTGCGGACGCCGGGATAAACCAGCCGGCAAGCGCTTCGCCATCCGTGGTGCGCAGCGTGACTGCGTCGAACGCCAGCCCGATATCGGCCGGGGTGGCCTCCACCTGCCGCGACGGCAGCTCGGGGAAATAGACGTAGCGTGCCTGAAACACGAAGAGATAGAGCGCCAAGCCAAAATATACGGCCGCCCCCACGCCAAGTACTGATGCCCACCGCATGGTTCGCCCTCCGTGTCTGTGTCATTCCATTAAAGCTGGACAAGCGAGATAACCAAGGCAACTCCCTGCCGTTCGACGTGGCAGGCCATGTCGCGATGCGGGCGGTTTTCTGCGCCTTCTGATGCGGGTTGGTGCGCGAAATAAGCGATTGACTGCGGCAACCCGGGTTAGTGATACTTTCAGAACGCCCGCTGGATTTCCTGTCTGTTAATAACGAGGTAAAGCCGCATGAACATCTCGAACTACGCCGATCTGTTAAACGCCGCCAGGCAGCAACCCGAACCGCAACGGCTGCTGTTTGTTTTCACCCAGCCCGAACTGCCTGAAGGTTATACCGAAGCCCAGAAACGAGATTTTCATGCGGGGACAGGGGGCGTATTAACGCCCCAAATGTGTGTCGACAAAGCCCTGGATGAGCTGGGTGATTTTTCCGCTCTCGTCGAGGAGTCACGCCAGATGGGGCCGGATTGGAAAATCGTGTTTGTCGCCAGCCTGCCAGGGCGTGCGGGTGTCATGCCAAGTACCGGTGAGGCGCAGGAACCCTTAAAAACGATGGTCAATTCCATCCAGAATGGCGCGGTCTCCAAGTACTTGGCATTCGATCACGCCGGGGATCTGATTCGAATTTCATGAAAAATATAATATGAAACATCTCGCACCCGGCGACCCGAAAACTGTTCGTTTATTTGCGCTGCTGTTTTTGTTCATTGCGTTGCTCGCCCTGCTTACCTATGGTTTGCGTGTTGAGCTTTTGGCCGCGGTGGTGTGGATGGGCGAGACGATACGGGAAGCGCCTGTTTTGGGCGCCATCATTTTCTTTGTTGCCTCGGCCTCGTCGGTCCTGTTTCTCTTCCTCTCCAGCGTGCTGCTTGTCCCTTCGGCCATTCTGGCGTGGGGAAAGTGGCTGACCTTTTTGCTTCTCTCGGCAGGCTGGTTGTGTGGATGGATGGCGACATATGCCATAGGCCGGTTTTTTAGCGATCGTGCCTTTATCGCAAAGAAGCTGGGCGAGCAACACTTCAAAAAGTCCTACTTCCTGGCGGGAAAACTCCCTTTTTCATTCGTGCTGATCGTTGTCAGTTCGCTTCCAGCCGAGATCGTCGGATATGCCCTGGGGGCGGTGCGCTATCCGTTCTGGTCATTCTTTCTGGCTTTGGCACTGGTAGAAATTCCGTTTGCCTTTCTCCTCGTATTTATCGGCGAATCGTTCTTTATTGAAAATGTCGGCTTGCTCATCGGTCTCATGCTTCTCCTGCTTGGCATCTTCATATGGGAAGTTAAAAACGCCCGTCGCTTGAAAGCTGCCATGACGACCTGAACGACAGAACGGTTTGATTCCTGCAGCGCCAGCGCGAAAGGAACGGACATCGCACGACCCTGTCATTGTTGTGTGCCAGAACCCTGCTGACACGCCAACCGAATGGAGACTCGCTTGCAAACCAACGACCATCCTCCGCACTGGCACAGTCTGTCAGCCAGCGACACCCTCAACCGTCTGGACGCGCTGCGCACCGGGCTGACACCCGACACCGTCGAGGCGCGGCGCACGCAATACGGCAGCAACCAGCTGCCGCCGCCACAGCGCCAGCCGGGCTGGCAGCGTTTCCTGCTGCAGTTCCACAACGTGCTGATCTACGTGCTGCTGGCAGCCGGCGCCATCACCGCCCTGCTCGGCCACTGGCTCGACTCGGGCGTGATCTTCGGCGTGGTCGTCATCAACGCGGTGATCGGCTTCATCCAGGAAGGCCGCGCCGAAGAGGCGCTCGACGCGATCCGCAGCATGCTGTCGCCGCACGCCATCGTCACCCGTTCCGGCGAACGCCACGAGATCCCTGCCGAAGATCTGGTGCCGGGCGATATCGTCCATCTGGCCTCGGGCGACCGCGTGCCGGCCGACCTCAGGCTGGTCGAGGTCAAGAGCCTGCGAGTGACGGAGGCCGCGCTGACCGGCGAATCGCTGGCAGTCGACAAGCAGGTCGATGCGGTGGCGGAAGACGCCGCACTCGGCGACCGCGCCAGCATGGCCTGGTCGGGCACGCTGGTCACCTACGGTCAGGGCACCGGCGTGGTGACGGCCACCGGCAGCGAAACCGAACTGGGGCGCATCAGCACCCTGCTGGCGACAGTCGAGAAGCTGACCACGCCACTTTTGAAACTGATGGCGCGCTTCGGCCAGTGGCTGGCAGGAGTGATTCTGCTGCTGTCGGTGCTGATCTTCGGTTTCGGCGTGTGGGTACGCGATTATCCGGCGAGTGAAATGTTTCTCGCGGCGGTCGGTCTGGCGGTGGCGGCGATCCCCGAGGGCCTGCCGGCGATCATGACCATCACGCTCGCCATCGGGGTCACCCGCATGGCCAGGCGCCACGCCATCATCCGCCGCCTGCCCGCGGTGGAGACGCTGGGCGCGGTCAGCGTCATCTGCTCGGACAAGACCGGCACCCTGACGCGCAACGAAATGACGGTACAGACGATCATCGATGCTGACGGCGTGCTCGAAGTGTCGGGCAGCGGCTACGCGCCCGAAGGCGGCTTCAGCCGTGAGGGCGAGCCGGTCGACTGCGAACACCCCCTGCTGCAGGAACTGGCGCTCGCCGCCCTGCTGTGCAACGACGCCGAGCTGCGCGAAACCGACGCCGGCTGGCAGCTGGCCGGCGACCCCACCGAGGGCGCACTGCTGACGCTGGCGATGAAGGCCGGCCTCGACCCGCGCCAGACCCGCGAAGCGCTGCCGCGCAGTGACGTCATCCCGTTCGAGTCCGAACACCGCTTCATGGCCACGCTCAATCACGACCACGAGGGGCGCGGGTTCATCTATCTCAAGGGGGCACCGGAGCGCGTGCTTGCACTGTGCGAGACGCAGCGCCGCACGGACGGCGAGGCGCCGCTCGACCCCGGTTTCTGGCAGGCACGTATGGAGGCCGCCGCCGCCCAGGGCATGCGACTGCTGGCGCTGGCGGTGCGGCACGAAACCACGACGACGCTGAACTTCTCCGACATCGAGGACGGCGGCTTCACCCTGCTAACGGTGCTGGGGTTGGCCGACCCGCCGCGCGAGGAGGCCATCCAGGCGGTCGCCACCTGCCGCGCCGCCGGCATCCGGGTCAAGATGATCACCGGCGACCACGCCGCCACCGCGCAGGCCATCGGCAAACAGCTGGGGCTGGGCGACCCCTCGGGCGAAGCAGTGCGCGCCGTGACCGGCGCCGAAATCGAGGCCCTCGACGACGCGCAACTGCGCGACGTGGTCGCACAGACCGACATCTTTGCCCGCGCCAGCCCCGAGCACAAACTGCGTCTGGTCGAAGCGCTGCAAAGCCTGGGACACGTCACCGCGATGACCGGAGACGGCGTCAACGATGCGCCCGCACTGCGGCGCGCCGACGTCGGCGTGGCGATGGGAAACAAGGGCACCGAGGCTGCCAAGGAAGCGGCGGAAATGGTGCTGGCCGACGACAACTTCGCCTCGATCGCGCACGCCGTGGAGGAAGGCCGCACCGTCTACGGCAACCTGAAAAAGGCCATCGTGTTCATCCTGCCCACCAACATGGCGCAGGCCGGCATGGTGCTGATCGCGATTCTGCTCGGGCTCACCCTGCCGATCACCTCGGTGCAGATCCTCTGGGTCAACATGGTGACGGCGGTGACGCTGGCGCTGGCGCTGGCCTTCGAGCATCCCGAGCCCGAAGCCATGCGCCAGCCGCCCCGCAGCCCGAGCGAACCGCTGCTGACGCGCTTCATGCTGTGGCGCATCGCGTTCGTCACGGTGTTTCTGGTGGCCGGATCGCTCGGCCTGTTCCTGTGGGAAATGGCGCGCGGCGTGCCGATTGAGGTGGCGCGCACCGCCGCGATCAACGCGCTGGTGATGGGCGAGATTTTCTACCTGTTCAACTGCCGCCGCCTCACTGCGCCGGTGGTCGGCTGGTCGGGCTTCTTTGGCAACCGGGCCGTGCTGGTCGCCATCGGCGTGCTGGTCGTGCTGCAGGGATTGTTCACCTACCTGCCTGCGCTGCAGTCGCTGTTTTCCACCGCCGCGCTCGATCTGGCGGCATGGGGTCGCATCGTCCTTTTCGGCCTCATTGTCTACAGTGGGGTGGAAATGGAAAAGTGGGTGATCCGCCGCAATCACGCGTCCTGATCACGCCCTATCCATGAACAGCATCTATCACGAATTTGCACTGCTGCTGATGGTGTCGGCCGTGATCGGCGCCATCGCGGTGCGGCTGCGGCAGCCACTTCTGGTGGCCTACATTGTGGTCGGCATTGTGGTCGGCCCGGCGGTGCTGGGCTGGGTCAGCGCGCATGACCAGATCGACCTGCTGGCGCAGATCGGCATCACCGTGCTGCTGTTCGTGGTGGGGCTGAAACTCGATCTCAAGCACATCCGCCACATCGGCCCGGTCGCGCTGGCCACCGGACTGGGGCAACTCGGCTTCACCATCGTGTTCGGCTTTTTTATCATCCTCGCGCTCGGCAAGGGCTGGCTGGAGGCGCTGTACGTGGCGGTCGCGCTGACCTTTTCCAGCACCATCATCATCGTCAAGCTGCTGTCCGACAAACGCGAACTCGACTCACTGCATGGCCGCATCGCAGTCGGCTTCCTGATCGTGCAGGACCTTGCCGTGGTCATCGCGATGATGGTGATGAGCGGGCTCGGCGGCATGGGCGAAGAAGGGACCAGCGGCGGCATGCTGGCACTGACCCTGCTGGTGCGCCTGGGCGGCGCAGCACTGCTGCTGTATGTGCTGATGCGCTACGTGCTGCCGCGCATCGTCGACACCCTGGCGCGCTCGCAGGAACTGTTGCTGATCTTCGCCATCGCCTGGGGCACCGCGCTGGCGGCGCTCGGCGAAACCGCGGGCTTCAGCAAGGAGGCCGGCGCCTTCATCGCCGGCTTCTCGCTCGCCTCGACGGCGTACCGTGAAGCGATCAGCGCGCGGCTGGCCAGCATCCGCGATTTCCTGCTGCTGTTCTTCTTCATCGACCTCGGCTCCAAGCTCGACTTTTCCACCCTCGGCGACGAAATCGGCACCTCCATCGTGCTGTCGCTGTTCGTGCTGATCGGCAACCCGCTGATCGTGATGGCGATCATGGGCACCATGGGCTATCGCAAGCGCACCGGCTTTCTCGCCGGGCTGACGGTGGCGCAGATTTCCGAGTTCTCGATCGTCTTCGTCGCCATGGGCATCAGCCTCGGCCACGTCGGCAACAGTGCACTCGGACTCACCACGCTGGTGGGGCTCATCACCATCGCGCTGTCGTCCTACATGATCCTGTACTCGCAGCATCTGTACGCCTGGCTGGCACCGTGGCTGGGGATGTTCGAGCGGCGGCATCCGTTCCGCGAACTCGCGGTCGAACACGCGCACCGCGACGGCGTACGGCCTGACGTCATCGTCTTCGGCCTCGGCCGTTACGGCAGCCGGCTGGCGCACGCGCTGAAGCAGCAAGACATCCAGGTGCTGGGCGTGGACTTCGACCCCGAAGTGGTGCGCGCGCAGCAAAATCACGGCATGAATGCCCACTTCGGCGACGGCGAGGCACCGGATTTCGTCGAAAGCCTGCCGCTGAAGGACGTGCCCTGGGTCGTCAGCACCCTGCCCGACCATGCCTCCAACCAAGCCCTGCTGCATGCGCTGACTCTGAATCACTTCAACGGCCATATCGCCATCGTGGCACGCGACGAGACGGAAGCCGAGCATCTGGCGCATCTCGATCAGGTCGAAGTCCTTCATCCTTTTAACCAGGCCGCCGATTTTGCCGCGCTCGATCTGGCCGCCCGCATCGCTTCCGCCGAACTGTCCCCTGCCAAGGAGTCACCATGAGCCACACCCTGCTCGCCGCCACCGACTTTTCAGCGCCTGCGCGTCACGCACTCGAACGCGCCGCGCTGCTCGCCCAGGCGCATTCCAACGCCCACCTCACCCTCGCGCATATCGTCAGCAGATCGGCACTCGACAGCCTGCGCCGCATGCTGCCCGGGGACGCCGCCGCACTGGAAGCGCAGCTGCTCGCGCAGGCGGAAAGCAAGCTGCATGCGCTGGCAACGAATCTGGCAACGCACCATGGTTGCCGCATCGACACGGTGCTGGCACAGGGATCGGCGCTTGCTGCACTGGTCGAGCTCGCTGAAACCCGACAAACCGACCTGCTGGTGATGGGCGTGCGCGGCGCGCATTTCATGCGCGAGTTGCTGCTCGGCTCCACCACCGAACGCGTGCTGCGCAAGTCACGCCATCCGCTGCTCGCGGTCAAGCAACGCCCGCAAACCCCCTATCGGCGCATCCTCGCGCCGGTCGATTTTTCCGTGCACGCCGCCGCCGCAATCAATGCTGCCCACGCCTGGTTGCCCGATGCCGACATCGTGCTGCTGCATGCGTTCGAGGTGGAACTGGAAAGCACCTTCCAGCTGGCCGGCATGAGCGACGATCAAATCCACGCTTTCCGGATTCAGGCGCGCAACGCGGCACAGGAAGCGATGAATGCGTTCATCGACAGCTTGCAGGTACCCGCCCATCGGCTCACTCGCGAGTTTGTGCACGGTCCTGCCACGCTGCACATACTTGAGCACGAGCAGGCGATGGACGCCGATTTGATCGTCATGGGCAAGCACGGCCAGTCGGTGATGGAGGAACTGCTGCTCGGCAGCATTACCAAACATGTGCTGACGCATTCAAGTAGCGATGTGTTTATCGCGGGTCAACCCTGAATGTCTGCCGGGACAGGCGAAGCAGTGGGCCGGGTCCGGAAATGCGGGTGGCGATTCAGCACACGTGCCTATAATGAGTCGTTCCTAAACAACAACACTGGAGTTCTCCCATGAAAAAAACAATTGTTTCTCTTAGCGCCATTGCATTCGGCCTCAGCGGTCTTTCCGGCTGCGCCAACATGACCGAAACGCAAAAAACCACAGGCACAGGCGCAGGCGTCGGCGCAGTGGCCGGAGCGCTCATTGGCGCCGCGACAGCCGGCGGCAACACGGGCAAAAGCGCCGCAACCGGCGCGGCGATCGGCGCTGCAGTCGGTGCAGGCGGAGGCTATCTGTGGTCGAAGCACATGGAAAAACAAAAAGCCGAGATGGAGCAGGCCACCCAGGGAACCGGCGTGAGCGTGAGCCAGACCGCCGACAACCAGCTCAAGCTGGACATCCCGAGCGACGTTTCCTTTGACACCAACCGCTATGAAATCAAATCGAACCTGCGTCCGATCCTCGACCGCTTCGCCACCACCCTGAATCAAAACCCGGTGACGACAGTCAGCATCATCGGCCACACTGACAGCACGGGCAGCGATGCGATCAACAATCCGCTTTCGGTCAATCGCGCCGCCTCGACACGCGATTACCTTGTTGCACGCGGGGTTGCGTCAAACCGCATCGCCATCGATGGTCGTGGTTCGCGCGAGCCCATCGCTGACAACAACACGGCAGGCGGCCGTGCGATGAACCGCCGCGTCGAAATTTTCGTGGCAGAACCCGCACGCTAACGCGCGCTTGTTCGGGCAATCCGGCCTGCTTGGCGCCGGATTGCCCGACTGCAACACTGCTTTGCTGACAAATGCGGGATTGTTCCGCGGGGCTGTCTTTGTCCCGTAAGCGAACCAAGCACATTATTTGACGGCAGACAGCCTGGCTGTCGATCTCCGACCCGGCTTCCGCATCCCCTGCATCCAAGCTTGCGACGGACTCCGTTCGCCAGCCCCCCTTCGCCACACCCTGCGCATCCACGGCCCGGCGCCGCACACCCATCGCCCTGAATAAAGCTATGTGCGACAGCGCACAGACGCTATCAGGCATGCGCCCTATATTGCACTCGGGCAGTTGCGGCTGGTTTGCCGGACCGCATCCGACATTCAATGACCAGGGACATAACCATGATGAAAAAAACTTCCAGATTCCAGTTGCCGCAGCTGTCACGCAGTGGCGTTGCTTACGCCGTGTTGGCGGGCGGCGTGATGCTGATGGCGGGCTGTGCCGGCACGCCGCCGACTGAGCAGATTGCCGTGACGAAAGCCGCTGTTGCCCATGCCAGCAACGCTGGTACCACCCAGTTTGCCCCTGTCGAGCTGCAGTCCGCCAAGGACAAGCTGGCGCGTGCCGAACAGGCGATGGAAAAAGAAGACTATGCGCTAGCCAGCCAGCTCGCGGATGAAGCCCTGGCGGATGCCCGCCTGGCCGAGGCCAAAAGCGAATCCGCTCAAGCGCAAAAAGCCGCCAAAGACTCGCAGGATGCCAGCCGCGTGTTGCGCGAAGAAATCAACCGTAAAGCCCAATAAGCATGAAAGCGCACACCATGAAAAAAAATCATTTATTCGCCCTGACCTTGATCAGCGTGTCCGTCCTGGCCGGCTGCAGCACGATGCCGCAAAGCACGACGCTGGATAACGCCCGCACCGATTACAACAATGCGCAGGCCAACCCGCAGGTTGTCAAACTGGCTCCGCTGCAGCTCAAGGAAGCCGGCGAGGCGCTTGAGCGTGCCAATGCCGCGCAGGCTTCACGTGAAGACGCCAAGGTAGTGGACAGCCTGGCGTACGTGGCCCAGCAAAAAATCGCGCTGACGCAAGAAACCGCGCAACGTAAAAGTGCCGAATTGGCGGTAAGCAACGCCACGGCAGAACGCAACAAGCTGCAGCTGCAGGCGCGCACCGCCGAAGCCGATCAAGCCCATCAGCAAGCAGCGATGGCCGAACTGACTGCCGAGCAGAAAACGGCCGAGGCGAATCTGGCCCGTCAGCAGGCAGCCGACGCGCAAGCCGGCGCTGCGCAGGACCAGGCCAGCCTGGCCGCCATGCAGGCCCAGATGGATGAGCTGAATGCCAAGAAAACGCCACGCGGCATGGTGATCACCCTGGGTGACGTGCTGTTTGACACCAACCGGGCCCAGCTCAAATCGGGCGGCGAACGCAATGTGCAAAAGCTCGCCGAGTTTCTCAAGCGCTATCCGCAGCGCACGGTGCTGATCGAAGGCTTCACTGACAGCGTGGGTAGCGACAGCAGCAACCAGGTGCTGTCCGAGCAGCGCGCCCAGGCGGTCAGCATGGCCCTGACCAACATGGGTGTCGGTCGTGATCGCATCAGCACCAAAGGTTATGGCGAAGCGTATGCCGTTGCCGGCAACGACACGGCATCCGGTCGTCAACTGAACCGTCGGGTGGAAATCATGCTGTCTGACGAGCGCGGCGTGATCGCGCCTCGTTGAACGAGCAACGGGTCATGCTTGCGCTGCGGCAGCATCAATCGCCGTAGCGCGTCACCCCCGTTGGATAGCCCCCCATTAGCCGATACAGGCAAGCCTCCCCTCCTTACCCGCCCGCCGTTTCGCTGGCGGGTTTTTTATTTGCCCTCCAGGCGCTTCCCGTTCTGCAAACGCGGGGGCAGAAACCTGGCTGACCAGGCCATGCAACCCGCAAGACGGGGCTGATGAAACCCGCGTATTCATCTGCGGCAAAATCCGGTTAGTATTCAAACCGTATTCCAAGCGCTTTCATCCGCCATAACCATCCCCATATGGCAAAAACAGTCGGACTTCGTTTATTCATGCCCCCTTTCAGAACTGCCTTGATGGCTCGTATCGCCGCCGTGCGCGCATGGCTGCTGGGCACGCCGCAGTTGCAAGGCGAAACCAACGGCTCGGCCTTTGCCGGCTTCAAGCGGGTGCTCCGCAAGGGCGTGCTGATTTTCGCCCTGATCATCACGGTGCTGTTCGCCCTGATTTTCTACCAGTACCAGCGCTCGGAAGAGGCCGTTCGTTCGGTGGAGCACACGCGACAGGTCATCGCGTACATCGACTCGCTGCGCACCTACCTGCTCAATCTGGACACGGCGGTTCGCAAATACGCCGAATCGCACGACCCAGACTATCTGGACCCCAGCCTGATCTGTCGCCAATCGCGGTGCCCCAGTGCCGGGCAGCTGATCGCCCTGATTGGCACCGACGGCGCCCAGGCCGCTCGCCTGGCGCCGCTGCCGGAACTGCAATCGGCACTGGAGGCGGGATTCGACGCGCTGCAGCAACGCGCACATGAAAATGGCAATGCCACGCCTCCGGAACGGGAACTGGGGGGCTTCGACAAATCCGCCATCGAGCAGATCCACCGTATTCTGATCGAGGCCGGACGGGAAGAACTGAACCAGCTGGAAACGCGCGAAACGGCACGCATCCACCTGCAGAGCCTGTCATCTGCACTGCTGGGAATCGCCGGACTGTGGACCGGACTGGCGCTATTCGGCCTGTACCGGGAAACCGTTCGCCTGATCGGAGCTGGGATCGATGCCGAGCAGACGATCCGCCAACTCAGCCTGCATGACCCGCTGACGGGTCTGGCCAACCGGCGGTTCATGCAGCAAAACGAAAAGCATCTGCTCGCGGGAGCGAGGCGCTCAGGCAAGCAGCTGGCCGTCCTGGCCATCGATCTGGACGACTTCAAAGCGGTCAACGACCAGTATGGGCATGCGGCAGGGGACGCGGTGATCATGAAGTCGGCGGAACGGATGCAGCAGTTGCTGCGCGAATCGGACGTGATCGCCCGTTTTGGCGGTGACGAATTCGTCATCGTGCTGGGTCAGGTCGACCATGCGGCGGCGGCGCGCGAAGTCGCAAGCCGCGTGGTGGAATGCTTGTGTCAGCCCATCCCGCTGGCCGAAGGGGGAATCGCACGCATCGGTGCCTCGGTGGGGATTGCGATGTGCTGCACGGGAACCGGCAAGGAAACGCTGGATGATCTGCTCAAAAAAGCCGACACGGCACTGTACGCGGCGAAACGCGAAGGCAAGAACACCTTCCGCGAGGCTGACGCTTCCGGCGTGTAAACCGCGCTGGCCATGGGACGTCGGGACCACTATCACGTCTATGTGATCGAACTGTCGAAAGACGTACTTTACGAAGCTCGATTCAAGAAAGCCAACCCCGGTTACATCAGCGGAAAACCGTGCATTTATGTCGGCATGACGGGACTGGATCCCGACGTGCGCTTCGACAAGCACAAGGCGGGCATCCAGTCCAACCGCTTCGTCAAGCAATTCGGCCTGCGCTTGTTGCCCGAGCTTTACGAACTGTATAAGCCGATGTCGTATGACCACGCGCGCAGCCTGGAAGTGGAGCTGGCGATCGATTTCCGCGAAGCGGGGTACGGGGTTTGGCAGGCGTGAGCCGGCTTATTGGGTCAGCGCCTGGAGCGTCGCGACAA
>MGZO01000077.1:27467-40126 GCA_001802655.1 Hydrogenophilales bacterium RIFOXYD1_FULL_62_11 | reverse complement strand
CGGCTTAAACTGGGCGTACCTCACCTTCATGCCCATCTCATGACCGCTTCCATTCTGCTGGTAGAAGACGACAAGCCCATCGCCGACAATGTGATGCTCGCCCTTGCACGGGAAAACATGGACTGCCGCCATACGACGCTCGCAGCCGAGGGGCTGGCCCTGCTGGCAACGGGCAAATTCGATCTGGCAATCCTGGATGTGGGCCTGCCGGATGGAAACGGTTTTGACGTGTGCCGCTCCTTGCGTGGTTTTTCCGATATTCCTGTGATCTTCCTCACTGCTCGTTCCGACGAAATCGACCGCGTAGTAGGCTTGGAGATCGGCGCCGACGATTATGTGCTCAAGCCTTTCAGCCCACGGGAACTGGCGGCGCGGGTGAAGACCATTCTGCGGCGCAGCCGGAATGGCGCAGTCAGTGCAAATGCAACTGCAACAACGGCCCTCATTCAGGTAGACGACGAACGCGCCCGCATCGTCTGCCGGGGCCAGGCGCTCGACCTGAGCCGCACTGAATACCTGATGTTGAAAGCCATGGCGGCGCGCCCGGAAAAGGTTTTCAGCCGGGCCGAACTGATGGACGCCGCAGGCCTGGCCGAGGCCAGCCTGGAGCGCTCGGTCGACACGCACATCAAGGCCCTGCGCGCCAAGCTGGCCGAGGCCGCGCCCGACAGCGACCTCATCCGCACCCATCGCGGCCTCGGCTACAGCCTGGTGCGGGACGGCGCTTGAACTTCTTCGTCCGCTTCTTCGTCGGCTATGTCGTGGTCACCGTACTGGCGGTGCTGCTGGCGATGAAGCTGTTCACCGACCAGCTCGTGCCGGGCGTACGCCAGTCGGTCGAGGAAACCCTGGTGCAGACTGCCAATCTGATGGCGGAAATGGCGGCCGAGGAAATGGCACATGCGCCGGGGGAGCCTACCCGCGTGGCCGGCATTGAAGCCATGTTCCGCGCTTACGAAAAACGCCGTTTCGACGCGCGCATCTACGGCGTATTGAAGAGCGAGCCCGACCTGAGGATCTATGTCACCGACCCGACCGGCCGGGTCGTCTTCGACAGCACCGGCCGCGACGTCGGCAAGGACTACTCGCGCTGGCTCGACGTCAGCCGCACCCTCAAGGGCGAATACGGCGCCCGCACCACGCGCGAAAACGAATACGACGGCACCAGCAGCGTGATGTACGTCGCCGCGCCCGTCCTGCGCGACGGCCGCATTGTCGGCGTGCTCTCGGTCGGCAAGCCGTCGCGCTCGTTCCAGGGCTTCATCGACCTGACCGTGGCCAAGGCCTGGCAGTCGGCCTGGTGGCTGTTCGGCCTGGCGCTGCTGCTGGCCCTGGCCTTTTCCTACTGGATGACGCGCGACCTGCGCCGGCTGGTCGCCCATGCTGACGAAGTCGCTGAAGGCCGCCGCGCCCGCATTCCGGTCGAAGGCCGGGGCGAACTGCGCCGGCTCGCACAGGCGCTCGAACACCTGCGCGCCGAGCTGGACGGCAAGGCCCACGTCGAAAAAGTTTCGCAGCTGCTGGCGCACGAACTGAAAAGTCCCATCGCCGCCATCCGCGGCGCGATCGAACTGCTGCCCGATGAAACCGACGCCGACCGGCGCGCACGCCTGGAAACCAACATCGCCGCCGAATCCGAACGCCTGCAACGCATCGTCGAAGGCGTGCTCAACCTCGCTCGCGCGGAAAACCGCGACCGCCTCGACGAGGTCGAGCGCATCGCCTTCGACGCGCTGGTGGCCGACGTGCTCGACACCCGCGCCGCGCGTGTTGCCGCCAAGCAGCTTCACCCCGATGTGCGGCTGGCTCCGGCCGAGGTGCCCGGCAACCGTTTCCTGCTGCGTCAGGCCGTGGCCAACCTGATCGACAACGCCATCGACTTCAGCCCGGCCGGCGGCACGCTCACGGTCGAACTGGAAACGGCGGACGGCAACGCGCGCCTGCGCATCCGCGATCGCGGTCCGGGCATTCCCGATTACGCCCGGCCGCGCCTGTTCGAACGTTTCTACTCCACGCCGCGCCCCGACAGCGGCGAACGCAGCAGCGGCCTCGGCCTCAACCTGGTGCGCGAAGCAGCCCGCCTCCACGGCGGCGACATCGTCCTCGACAATCACCCGGACGGCGGCGCCGAAGCCCGGCTCGACCTTCCGGCAGCAAAAAACACCTGATCCACACGTAGCCCACACGAATCTCCCACACGGCGTCGGCAAGCTTCGGTCGTCACAATCCAGGGAGACCATCATGGGCAAGCTGCTCAATACCAAACTTTTCGCGCTGGCGTTGCTGGCGCTGATCCTGATCTTCGCCGTCGGCAAAGTGCAATGGAAGGTCGACGAGCGGCGTGCCACGCGCGACAGCGTCGTCCAGAACATCGCAGAGCAATACGCCCGCGAACAGCAACTGGTCGGTCCGCTACTGTGGGTGAAATGCCACGAGCCGCAGACCGTCGTCGAAACCTACGAACACGGCAGCCGGCGCCGCACGGTCGAGCACGACTGCTCGCGCCTGATCCGCCCGGACAGCGTCACCGGCCAGGGCACGCTGGGCGTCTCAGAACGCTACCGCGGCATCTACCGCGCCAACATCTATTCGGCCGCGCTGCAATTGCAGGCCGTCATCCCCGCCTTCCAGGCCGAGCCGGAGCAGATCATCGAATCCGCCGCACTAGTGTTCGGCGTCAGCGATCCGCGCGGCATCAAGACGGCACGCATCGTCGCCGACGGTCGCGAACTGGAACCCCGGCCCGGCACGCCAAGCGGCCAGATCAGCAGCGGTTTCCATGTCCCGCTCGACCTGACCGAACTCGGCCAGCCGATGAAGCTGACCGTGCAGCTCGATGTCGGCGGCAGCGGCCGCTTCGACTGGGTGCCCATCGCCTCGAAGAACGACCTCGAACTGAAATCCGCCTGGCCGCACCCCAGCTTCGACGGCCGCTTTCTACCCGAGCAGCGCGAAGTCGGCAGCAAAGGATTCAGCGCCCGCTGGCGGGTCAGTGACTTCGCCACCGGCGGCGACCAAATGCTGGCCCAACAGAGCGACGCGCGCTTCGCCGATTCCTTCGGCGTCTCGCTGATCGATCCGGTCGACGCTTACACCCAGACCGACCGCGCCGTGCGCTACGGCTTCCTGTTCGTGCTGCTTACCCTGGGCAGTTTCTTCCTGTTCGAAACCATCAAGCGCAAGCCCGTGCATCCGCTGCAATACCTGCTGATCGGCTTCGCCGTGGTGCTGTTCTTCCTGCTGCTGTTGGCGCTGTCCGAACACATCGCCTTTCTCAACGCCTACCTTGTCGCCGCCGGCGCCTGCGTCACCATGGTCGCCGCCTACGGCCGCACCCTGGTCGGCAGCTGGACCGGCGCGGCCGTGCTCGGAATCGGCTACGCCCTGCTCTACGCCGGCCTGTACATGCTCCTCGCCTCGGAAGACTACGCCCTGCTCATGGGCGCCTGGCTCATCTTCGGTCTGCTCGCACTGACCATGTGGCTGACCCGCAAGCTGGATTGGAGCGCCATCGGCCGCGCCGAGACATGAAACGCGTGCGCCGCCTGTGGCCGACGGTCCTGCTGCTGGCCCTGATCGAAACCCTTGCCCCGGCCGGCCGCTTCGTCCAGCCCGTGGCCGGCGCCAGCTGCCGCGACTGGAACCCGGCCAGCTTCTGGCACGGCAACTGGGGCGCCTCCGGCGTGCACAAGGGCATCGACATTTTCGCCAGCACCGGCACGCCGGTCGTCGCCGCCCAATCCGGACTGGTGCTCTACACAGGAAACATTTCGCTGGGCGGCAACGTCGCGCTGCTCATCACGCCGCGCGGCTGGCTGCACTACTACGCCCACCTGAACCGCATCGACGCCCGGCAAGGCCGATGGCTCGCAGCCGGTGCACCGATCGGCGCGGTAGGCGCCACCGGCGACGCCGTCGGGCGACCGGCCCACCTGCACTATTCGGTGCTCACGCTGGTTCCAAGGCCGTGGGATTTCCGGTGGGGCAAACAGGGGTGGAAGCGGATGTTCTATCGCAATCCGGATTGGCTGCTCAGAGAGCAATCGACGTAACCGGCCAAATGGCAACAACGAATCTCAAGCCGAAGGTCAGTGAACCGGCACTCAGTGCCGGTATCGGCCAGAAGCGGCCCCGCTTAAAAGTTAAGCTTAGATATCCAACGTTGGCCCGGAAGTGGTCATTCGACTAGACTTAAACCCATATCAAGCCTTGCCGATTGAATTTCCCACGATGAAATGACACATTACAAATGGGTGTATCCAAAGAAATTAATTTTAGTTTTCACGGAAAACTAGATTCATCGGACGGTGACCCACCGGAATATGTTGCAACCATCTTGTATTCGAGGTGGGATCCGACAGCGCTGGACGTTGACATACTCTGGATTGGTGGCGACCAAAACAGACGTAGGGGAGTCAATACGTTTGGACATCCTGGCAAAAATCACATCTGGTTACGTAGCTTGGATCCTATTCAGCCAGATGTCGAGCTACTAGGAATCGACGGAGCGAAAAACTCATATGCAGGGACTTCGGCACGGAGTTCTTCGGTGCGCGTGGCCGCTGTTCAAGTCGGAATTACTCAGGAGCTACATAGTCACTCAAGGCAACTCTCCGTAATCATTCAACTTCAGCCAAGTGGCATCCTGTCCCTACCAACGATTCATGAGCATCACTACGATGGCCATACCTCAGTAGAACCCGTAGAAGAAGGGTTGATCCCACTCCGGCTCGGCAAGGCGCAACTTGAAGCTGGACTCACCTATGAATACGGCAGTAGCGAGGCTGACGGAAACGAAATTACAAATAGGGTTCAACGAGCGACGTTTATGGGGCGCCTCGAGGTTGAGCCTACGGAGAGCCTCTTTGATGTACACGAGCACCTCAAAAAAGCCCTTTCTGATGCGTGCATTGCGCTGTCTCTGTGCTACCGACAAACGGTTGACTACTACCAAATTGAGTACATGGACAATGATGCTCAAGGTAAACGGATGGTGCATAGACGAAGATGGAATTTGGTGAAACGCCGAGCTTCCGGTGATGAACTCATCCATGCACGCGCGCTCAGGAAGGGGGGGCTTCAACGGCTCGTTGACGGGATTCGAGGATTTCCTCGCTCAGAGGAGTTACGGCAGGCAATCAAGTTTCTTGCTGCCTCATACACAGCTGAACTCGAGACGGCGTACTTTATGGCCTTCTCAGCTATGGAGGCGATTCTCGCTTGCTGCCTCGAAGAGGGTGAAGTGCTTGCACTTACCGCCGGACGCTGGAAGAAGTTCGAACGGGAGATTCGCAAAAGGATCGAAGAGCTAATTCCGCTCACGAACGATAGCGATCAAGAAATTCGAGACAAACTGTGTGAAAAGGTGCCTGAACTAAAGCGCACTACTCTCGTTCGCCGAGTCAGCGTTGCTTGCGAAAGATATAAGCCCAAAACCAGCGACCTGTGGGTGGATATCCCCTTTGAAGAGGGAATTGAAAAGGCTGCCAGGGCGCGAAACGGTCTCTTCCACGTTGCTGGAGCAGGAGTTGACGTAATGATTGGCTTGGACCTGATTCGTGTCCGCACTTTTACTGAACGGCTTCTTCTAAAGCTACTCTCGTGGCCTGATGAAGAGGTGTGGGTGTGGTATGACCAAAACTTGAAGTGGGCTAACCAACAACCCCGTTAACAAGCGTTCGCAGCGGTGGCGAGTCGACTATGGGAGC
Source organism: Hydrogenophilales bacterium RIFOXYD1_FULL_62_11 (assembly GCA_001802655.1). GTDB lineage: Bacteria > Pseudomonadota > Gammaproteobacteria > Burkholderiales > Thiobacillaceae > Thiobacillus. The sequence continues at coordinate 34,418 of MGZO01000077.1, read as the reverse complement.
GAAATAGTGTTCGCGTCCGAACAAGCACCAAAATGCAGGCTTTGATTCGAGCCCTCTAGGCGGAACCACCCTCTCAAGCAAATTGCGGGGACACTCGCATTCCACACCCAATCCACACACCTGCCACATAAAGCCCCCACACCCGTTTCCTAATCTGGCCGCACCTTCAACCAACAAGAGGTGTTGTCATGAAACGGGGACTGTTCTTCCTGCTTGCTTGTGTACTGTTTTTTACTGCTGCGTATGCCTTCGCCGAGGATGACTGCGGCGATTGCGACCGCAGCCTTGCGCCGCGCCTGTGGATTCCGGACGGCGATCCGGCCACCGACCGACTGCCGCTGAAATCGAGCCAGGCCAACGTCATGATCGACGGGCCCATCGCGCGGGTGACGGTGACGCAGCGCTACGGCAACGCCGGTACGCGGCCGATCAACGCACGCTATGTATTCCCCGGTTCGACCCGCGCGGCGGTGCAGGGCCTGACCATGAAGATCGGCCCGCGCACCATCCGGGCGAAGATCAAGGAGAAGGAGGAGGCGAAGAAAATCTTCGAAGCCGCGAAGCAGGCAGGCAAGCATGCTGCCCTGCTGGAGCAGAAGCGCCCCAATGTGTTCATGATGGATGTCGCCAACATCATGCCGGGCGATGAGGTGGAGCTGACGCTGCAATACAGCGAGCTGTTGGTGCCGGACCAGGGCGTCTACGAACTGGTGTGCCCGACCGTAGTCGGCCCGCGTTACGGCGGCAATCCGGTGCAGGCGGCGCAGGAAACTGAATGGGTCGCCAGCCCCTACGCCAAGAACAAGGCAGACGGCGGCAATCCTGCGCGCATCGAGACCGGCATTCACGTGCTTCTTGCCAGCCCGATTCCGGTCAGCGACCTGCGTTCGGTGCAGCACAAGATCGCCACAAACTGGCTCGACGACAAACGCGTCGAGGTCAGCCTCGACGCTTCCGAACGGGATGCCGGCAATCGCGACTTCATCCTGCGCTTCCGCCTGCAGGGCGAACAGATCAACTCGGGCCTGATGACCTATGAATGGAACGGCGAGCACTATTTCCTGATGATGGCCCAGCCGCCCAAACGGGTTGAAGCGGCGCAGGTGATGAAACGCGAGTATCTGTTCGTGGTGGATGTGTCCGGCTCGATGCACGGCTTTCCCCTCGACACCGCGCGCGAGGTGATGCGCGAGCTGCTGGGCAAGCTGCGCCCGGAGGAAAGCTTCAACATCCTGTTTTTCTCGGGCGGCTCCACTGTGCTGTCGTCGGTGCCGTTGCCGGCCACGCCGGCCAATCTGCAACGCGCCATGGACATGATGAAGGCCTACAACGGCGGTGGCGGAACCGAGCTGGTGCCGGCTCTGGAAAAGGCTTACGACATGCCGCGCACGCCGGACATGGCGCGCAGTATCGTGGTGGTCACCGACGGCTATATCAGCGCCGAACGTGCGGCCTACGACCTGATCCGGCAGAACCTGAACGCGACCAACCTGTTCGCCTTCGGCATCGGCTCGTCGGTGAACCGTCACCTGATCGAAAGCATGGCCCACGTTGGCGAGGGAGAGCCCTTCGTCATCACCGGGCCGGGCGAGGTCGACGGCGTCGGCGAACGCTTCCGCCGCTACGTCGAAACGCCGGTTCTGAGCCACATCAACGTGCAGGGCAACGGCGTGGAACTGTATGACATGGAACCCGCCGAGATTCCGGTGATGCTGGCCGAGCGGCCCATCGTGGTGTTTGGCAAGTACCGTCACGCGCAGACCGGCGCATCGCTCGAACTGAGCGGCACCGCCGCCCAGGGCGATTACCGCGCGAACCTGCCGCTGGCCGGCGAAGGCAGCCGCAACCAAGCCGAGCTGCTGCCGGTGCTGTGGGCGCGGCAACGGCTGATGCGACTGTCCGACAGGCAGGGCGGCGACGTCGAGCTCAATCGTGACGCCATCGTCGATCTCGGCCTGCGCTACTCGCTGCTGACCCAGTACACCGCCTTCGTCGCGGTCGACGAAACCGTGGTCAACCAGGGCGCCGACGCCACCGACGTGAAGCAGCCCCTGCCGCTGCCCCAGGGCGTGTCGGAACTGGCGCTGGCGCAACCGGTGCCGGAACCGGAACTGGGCTGGCTGATGCTCCTGCTGGCCGGCCTGTTCGGCGGCGAACGCCTGATCCGGGCGCGCGGCCATGGCAAGCGCTGAAACGGCGGCGCTACCCGGCCGCGCCACGACGGAGCAACTGCAATGGCTGCTCCGGCCGCTGGCCGGGCTGCTCAATGCCACCGGCCTGTTCGACTTCGCGCCGGCGGCGGGCGGCGAATGGCTGGACGCCGGCCGCGCCCTGATCATCGTCAAGGCCTGCGCCGGCGGCAATTTCCTGATCGCCTCGTGGCTGGGCTGGCTGTGGCGTTGGCGCACGCGGCCATTCGGGCCTGGGCTCGCGCTGGGCGCCCTCGCCGCCGCCTGGCTGACCGCCCTGCTGGCCAACGCCGCGCGCATCGTCCTGATCGGCTACGGCCAGGACGACCTGGCCCGCCTCGCGGGATTGTCGAACGCCGACAGCCACCGGCTGATCGGCATCGGCGTCTACTTCGGCGCCCTGCTGCTGCAACTGAAAGGAACGGGAACCGCGCTCGCTGCGCCGGCAATCTACCTCGGCATCACCCTGCTCGCGCCGCTGCTGAAGGCCTGGCTGAGCGGGCGAAACGGCATCGACATGACGCACGCACTGTGGTCGGCCGGGGTTCCGCTGGCCGGATTGCTGGTTGGATTATTGTTCTATGGGGCCTGGTCCTGTTGCAGGCAAGCCGCAAGCGCGACCCGGGATGGCGAGCCTACTTCGTCAACGCCATGAACAACTGCGGCAGCCGCTCCGGCAGCCGTTCGATATGGTCGATGACGGTGTACTGCCGGCCGAAAATATCGCCGACGTATTCGTCGGCCTTGGGATCGAGGCTGATGCAATAGGCAAAAATGCCGTCCTGATCGAGCTCTTTCACCGCCTGTCGCGCGTCTTCGATCAGCAGGCGTTCGTCGTGTGTATCGACATCGGACGGCATGCCGTCGGTGAGGATGAGCATCAGTTTCTTGTCGGCGGACCGCGCGCCGAGGTAATGCCCGGCGTGACGCATCGCGGCGCCCATGCGGGTGGAGTAGCCCGCTTGCATTGCAGCCAGTCGCGCCTTCACTTCGTCGTTGAAATGTTCGCCGTAGCCCTTGATGTGCAGGTAGCGCACGTCGTGGCGGGTGTTGGAGTGGAAACCGGCGATGGCGAACGAGTCGCCGAGTTTCTCGATCGCCCAGGCCAGCAGCGAGACGGCTTCCTGGCTCAGTTCGAGGATGGTCTGGTCGCTGCCCGCCGCCTTTTCATTGAGCGATTCTGATAGATCCAGCAGCAGCATCACGGCGATGTCGCGGCCGTCAGTGCGGTGACTCATGTTGATGCGCGGGTCGGGGGTGGCGCCGCCCTTGAAGTCGATCAGCGAACGGATGGCGACGTCGAGGTCGAGTTCGCTGCCTTCTTCCTGATAGCGGATGCGCACCTTGTCCTGCGGCTTCAGCAGGTCGAGCATTTTCTTCAACTGCTTGGCGAGCGCGCTGTGTTTGGCGAGCAGGCGGTCGATATCGGCCGGGTTGCCGCTGGCGTGCAGCGCTTCGTACACGCTGGCCCAGTCGGGACGATAGGTCTGGCTGTTGTAATCCCACTCGGGATAGTGGCGCGGCGGCAGGCCCTTGATTTCCTGATCCGGCGCGGCCTTGCGGTCTTCGTCGAAGGCTTCTTCCTCGTCGCCCGCCTCAATGAATTGCCACATGTGGCGGTTGTCGTCGCGGTAGTCGATCACCGTGTTGTCGAAGTACACCTTGGCGAACTGGTCGCTCTGGCGGCGGGTTTTGGCGACGTAGGACAGTGCCAGCGCGGCGATCTCCTTTGTACTCGACTCTCCCTGTGCCATCACGGCGTGGAAGCGCGCGACGAAGTCGTTGAGGTCGGCATCAGCGTAGCCGTGAGCGAGATCGAGCAGCGCGCGCGACAGCATCGCCATGCGGTGACGCAGGCAGGACGTGGTCTGCGGATCGCAGGCGGCTTCCAGCGGCTGCGGATGCAACGCGAGAAACAGGCGACGCAGGCCGGGGTAGACGCGGATCAGCAGCGTCTCGATGCGGCAGTCTTCGAAAAACTCGACCGCCATGCGCTGGAACGGACTCCAGTTGTCGGCGATCTGCGGCCGGGTCCAGCGGCGATGGCCGACCATGTGCGCCAGCGTCGCGCGGTAGCGGTCGAGGCCGCTGACCCCGTGTGCATCGTCCTGCACATCCGGCACGCGCATGCCGAGCTTGTCGTAATACGGAATTGGTTTGCGCAGTTCGTCGAAGGCGGTGGAATACGGCACAAGTTGTTCCGCGTCGTTCCACAGACCGCGCAGGTAGAGATCGAGCTTGCGTTCGACGTCCATGAACAGGGTGCCGTGGCGTTCGCGCTGCAGCACCGCGCGGCTGTCGGCCGACTGCACGCTGAAGTAATCCTTCTGCCGTTCGGGATGGGTGCGGTAGTTGCGGATGCCGTATTCCACCCAGTTTTTCAGGCCGGCCAGCGTCAGCTGGTTGAGCAGGTTGGGCGCCTGGGCGAAGAATTCCGGCAGGCCGGGGCTGGGAAAAGTAGTGTGGTGACCGTGGATGGAGCCGGTAGTGCGCTCCATGAAATCCAGCGTGATATCCAGATAGCGCTGCATCGGTTCCTGCGCATGCAGGCGGCGCGCGACCGGCGCCAGCGTTTGCAGGAAAGGCGTAATGGCATTGCCGTTGGGCGATTTCTGCATGCGCTGGACCAGCGCCATCACTACAGGCAGCGCCGACTCGCCGACCGCCTTGGCCGTGGACGGCCATTCTTCGAGAAATGCCAGCATCGGCTCGACCCCGCGCCCGAGCTTGCCGATGACGCGCGCGGCTTCGAGGTAAGCGTCGATGCCTTCGCGCGTGAGCACCGCCAGCGCCTCGGCCATGACGTCTTCGAACACCGCGTCGACCTGCGGAAAGCGGGTGTCGATCTGCGCCCAGTAGGCGCGCATCAAGGGATGTTGGTATTCGGTTTCGGTCATGGTCCGGACAATCTCCCGTAGGCTGGGCTGAGGCACGAAGCCCAGCGCAGGACAGTCATGTTGGGCTTCCTGCGTCAGCCCAACCTACACGCTGCGCTCGCAATGACGGCGTGTTCAGGCAAACGTCGCATCGATGGCGTGGTCGAGCGTGTCGCGAATGTCCGCGTCGTCGGTGATCGGCCGCACCAGCGCCATGCGGCAGGCGTCGCGCGGATCCACGCCGTCCTTGATCAGCGTCGCTGCGTACACCAGCAGACGCGTAGAGATGCCTTCGTCGAGACCGTGGCCCTTGAGGCCGCGCGCGACCGCGCCGATCTTCACCAGCTTGGCCGCCATGGCGGCGTCAGCACCGGTTTCCTTCGCCACGATCTCGGTTTCCAGCGCGGCATCAGGGTAGTCGAAATCAAATCCGGTGAAGCGCTGCTTGGTCGACTGTTTCAGATCCTTCATCAGCGTCTGATAGCCGGGATTGTAGGAAATCACCAACTGGAAATCCGGGTGCGCGTGGATCAGCTCGCCCTTCTTGTCCAGCGGCAGGGTGCGGCGGTGGTCGGTGAGCGGGTGGATCACCACGGTGGTGTCCTGGCGCGCTTCGACGATTTCATCCAGATAGCAGATGGCACCGATGCGGGCGGCGGTGGTCAGCGGGCCGTCGAGCCAGCGGGTGCCGTTGGCCTCGAGCAGGTAGCGTCCCACCAGATCGCTGGCGGTCATGTCCTCGTTGCAGGCCACGGTGATCAGCGGCTTGCCAAGCTTCCATGCCATGTATTCGACGAAGCGTGATTTGCCGCAGCCGGTGGGGCCTTTGACCATCACCGGCAGGCGGTTGCGGTAGGCGGCCTCGTACAGCGCGACTTCGTTCTTCTGCTGCTGATAGAACGGTTCCTGCTGAATCTTGTATTGGTCTTTGTCAGTCATGTGTGACTCCTTAGTCCTCCCCCTTTGAAAAAGCACCCTAAAGGGCATAAAGGGGCGTGAGGGGGATTTCTCGGCCATCGGAAGAAATGCCGCTGCTAAATCCCCCCTAACCCCCCTTTTACAAAGGGGGGAACCATCGCCGGAAGAAAAACGCCCCCAGCGAACCGGAGGCGTTTCTTGCAGCTCAGTGCACAGTCAGATTACTTGTGCACGCCCAGCTTTTCACGCCAGCCGGGGAAGATCTTGTCGGCATCACCGGGGAAGGACTCGAACGCGCGGGCGAACTCTTTGTGCTCTTTCGCGTATTCGATCGGGTCCGCGCCCGACTTCCAGCACTCGTACGACTGGCGCAGCGAGATCGCGCCGGCAGCGGGGCTGTCGATGTGGCCGTAGGAGCCGCCACCGGAGGTGTTGATGACGTTGCCGTGACCCAGGTTCTCGAAGAAGCCGGGCAGACGTAGTGCGTTCATGCCGCCGGAGATGATCGGGGTGGTGGGCTTCATGCCGTACCACTTCTGGAAGTAGACCGGACCCTGGCACTCGTCGCGCTCGATCATGTAGGCGATGTTCTTGTCGCTGTTTTCGCCTTCCATCTTGCCGTAGCCCATGGTGCCCACGTGGATGCCCGAAGCTCCCTGCAGACGCGAGATCTTGGCCAGCACGAACGCGGTATAGCCTCGCAGCGCCGACAGCGAGGTAATCATGCCGTGACCGGCGCGGTGGTAGTGCAGGTACTGGCCGGGGTACTGACGACGGGCGGTGGTGATCATGCCGGGGCCGCCAACGAAACCGTCGACCAGGAAAGCCAGCTTGTCGGCATCGGGACCGAAGGTCTCCAGACCGAAATCGGCACGCGCCATCATTTCGTAGTGGTCGTCGGCGGTGATGTTCAGTGAGAACAGCTTGGCCTGGCCGGTTTCGTCCTGCGCGCGCTTCATGGCGTCATA